>NZ_NPDI01000042.1:0-214435 GCF_002251265.1 Rhodopirellula sp. MGV
ATTGTCTTCATCGGCCAAGTCGAACGCGCACCAATCAAACCGTGACCTCAAGAGCGATCAATAGGAAACAGAGGTTCCGTGAGATCTGATGTGCATGATTCCTGCACACCAATCAGCAGCATTGAAGACAGGCGTCGGTCATTGCGGTCACATCTACACGCGCGAACGGTACGGTTCAGCGGGGCCGCGCGAACGATTGACCACTTCGAACCCACCGGCTCGCGGCCTCCGTTGCGACCGATGGTTCGCCGCTCTGCCGACAATCAGAGCAGTTCCTCTTCGAGCACAGCCTCGGTGGCTCGTCCATCAACCAAGTTTAATAGATCCCGAGAGAAACGCTCCAGGCGATTGTAGATCGTTCGGAATTCAAGAGCAACAGAATGAATTGCATCGGCGTGATGCGGATCGGTAAGCGTCACACGAACGCCCAGTTGACCGCGCCCATCCAGCAGGTACACGCAAATAGACAAATGTGTTTGGACTAGTTCACCAGGACGCGAATCCGAGAAGAATCCACCCGCGATCTCAACAGTGTCTTGGAGCGGGTACATGGCGATGCGAGTAGCGAAGTCTCGTATCTCGCTAATGTTGAACCATGCGCTTCCCTGTCCAGCAAATCCGCTCGACGTTGCAATGGCGAACAGATCAGCAGTCCCGTCGTCATCGACGTGTGCAGTGAGTTGAAGTCGTCCTGGTGCAAAGCTAGAACTCATTTCTTTTGTCGGCGAACGTCCGGCATCACCGGGCGGGGAGAGTAAAGGTTTCCATTTCAAACGCGGCCGCAAGCCCCGCTCCGTGTGAATGCCATGGTTACCCGTCGTGCGGCCGATCTAGCATGTCGATCCAACAACCCGGCAGCAGGTTTCGCAGGCGTTCGACGCCAATGCGTGTCACGCGTGTTTGTTTGACGTGGACTTGCTGTAGAGAACGCATGGAAGCAAGGGTGTCAATTGAATCGTCCGACACTTGCGATCCGCGAAGAGAAATGTGGGTGAGTGAACAGCCATCGGCGAGGGCTAAGCTGGCGTCATCGATGGGGCAAAATGGCACACCAATCCGCGTAATCGATGAGCCGGGGCGCAGTGCATTGAAGAATGCCCCTGTAAGCTTTTGGTTGCCCTGGTAGGTGACATCTTCCAGTGCGGGATGCGAAAGCAATTCAGCCATTCCACAATCCGAAACACCAGCAGCCGAGTGTGGATGATTCAATGCTGAGAATTGCTTTAACCGCGTCAAGGACAAAGCCAGATCAGCGTGTACGTCGGTAAACTTGTCTCGGATGTAAAGCTTGACAATGTGTCCCGCGTCGTCGATGGCAAAACGCGACATCACGACATCAAGCTGGACCGCAGCCTGGTGTTCACGCTCCAACGGCGTGAAGTCGAGCAACTTTAGGCGGTCGCGAGAGATCGCCACGGGCGAGTGACCTGTCATTCGGGTAACGATTTCGATCACGTGGCCGCCGCGAACGACTGACCACTTCAATGAACACAACTCGGCGGCTCATGTGCATCGATTGGTTCGCGGTTTACCCACGACGATAGTTCGCAGTTCGCCGCTGACGACAAGTTTACCCGATCGGGATTGCGAAGGGTAACGAGTGGCGTATTGGCAGTCGGAACGTCAGGTATCGGATTGTCTTCAATCGTGCTCGTGCTCTTGCTCAGCAACGCGGTGCTCGTAATCGCAATCGGTTGCCAGGCGTCGGAGCGTTCCCATCGGCCGAGTCGACCGCGCACCAATCGCCACCCGATATCAATTGCGAACACCAGGAAATAGAAGTTCCGTCACTTCCGATGGGCGACTTTCGAACCAACCGCTCAGCCCAGTGGAACAGCACAGGTCTGGGCGACCGTGCCATTCATGAACAATTTCTCGCATTAGCAGGGCGCAGTCAAATTCAACCGAACCACTCGGGAAACGCGACTGATCCTCGAAGTAGCTGGATTGGATCGTATCAATCGTCAATGATTCGATTTGCCAGTTTTCGCATTGCAATTCAAGGCCATCGAATTTGCCAGTCGTATTGGTGTCCGAGTATCCAAGTGATCCCATAGCAAAGAAGTCAGAGGCTGATTCGAGTGAACCGAAAACGGACGAGTCCGGTATTGTCGAGGCGACGGAACCGGCAACATGCACCTCTGCAACGCCGTCGTCACTTGCCATCATCACGGAATAGTGATCGTCATTCTCTTCCACGGTGAATTTGGCATGGTGATGAATTCCGGGAAAGATTCTGCCACCGGCCAAAGAATTGAGTGTTGAGTTAGTATCGCGTCGCGGGATGTAGACACCGTGCATCGTTTGCCCGTTCACGTCCCATTTAACCGCAATCCGATGCGCCGCATTTTCCGAGCCGATGCCCCACGGAATTGGGAGCAGTTTTGGTCGAACCCGCTTCAGGCGAATAAGGCAGATTCCACCGATGGCATAACCGTTGACGATTTGCGGTCGGAACGGCGCCGGCAACGCAGCCGACATGCACGCTGGATCGATGCGATAGTTCGCGAGAATGCGTCGATCGATGATTCCGCAGATGGCTGGTAGACGCATTCAATTCTTGAGGACGCGAACGTAACGCATCAGCGGGGCGGCGCGATTGATGCTGATTTCAAAATCGACCCGACCGCCGACTTCCGTTGGGTGCGATTGCTATTGGCTTACCCCGCGTCGCTCTTGAGGTGGCTGAAATCCTTCCGCTGCAGTTTTGAAGGTTCAATAAAGACCATTAGCGTATCGCTATCGTGCCAGCACCAATCGAATTCATCCAACGAGCCAACGGTAAGAAGGGAGATCCAGTCCGGCCCTGGCGCAGGATCATAAGCCAAGGTATTGAACGACGGGTATCCGAGCAGGTATTCGCGATTCGCGTCAATTGCGTCCGCGAGTTCGTACAATTCATCGCGATTAAACGGCCAATCCTCTCGCAGTTCTTCGTGGCGAGGTAAGTCGATACCACCGGTCAGCCTGATTCGTCGAGTAGCCGGAGTATCCACCGATTCAGAAGGAAAATTCGAGTGACTCGACAGGTCGTCCCAATAGTATCCCAACACGTAGCCGTCGTCCCCCCAGAAGCACTCGCCATCCTCGTCGTAGGCATAGAAAAAGGACAGCAAACCCGATTGAGGGAGCATGGAGGGCGGGTTTTGAATCTCAGAGAAATTGATTTGCCCGAGGAATCGATATTCACCGACATCGTGCGATGGCCATTGAAAGCCTTTGGGCAGGAATGGTTCACCTCCGAAGCGGCTGCATTCCTCGGTTGGATCATCGTCGACTAAATCAATGTCGACACGAGGCTTGGCTATTGTGCGGAGGTATTTCAAATGAGGAGCCAACGTTTCACGTCTAGAAATAATTCCGGCCAAGCTGTCGGCATCCATCGATACGTCCTTAGGACTGCAAATAATGATTTTGATCACACGGCCGCCGCGAACGACCGACCACTTCATTGAACACAACTCGGCGGCTCACCTGCATCGAGTTGTTCGCGGTTTACCCTGGACGACAGTTTGCAGTTCGCCGCTAACGACAAGTTTACTCGATCGGCATTGCGAAGGGGAATGAGTTGAGAAGTAGCAGACGGAACGTTAGGCGTCGGATTGTCTTGAATCGTGCTCGCGCTCAGCAACGCGGTGCTCGTACTCGCAATCGGTTTCCAGGCGTCGGATTGTCTAAATCGGCCGAGTCGACCGCGCAGCGATCGAAACCTGACATCAAGAGCGATCAGAAAGGAAAAAGACGCCCCGTGACTTCCGCGGGTCGACATTCGGACGCACCATTCAAGCCCGTCGACGAAACATTTAAACCACGAAGTTCGCGAAGAACACGAAGGGAGGGGCATGACCACCAGACGCTGATCATTGCAGCCGCACCGACCAGTGTGAACTATCAGGATCACGCGGCCTCGGCGAACGACTCCGCGGCTCGCCGTGCATTCATTGGTTGCCCGTCATTCCGCGTCGTTGGTTCAGTTAAATGCCATTGTATTCTTGAATCCGCTGTGCGAATTGTTGCAGCCCCTCGCGTACGCTGTCACTTGCATCGACAAGGTCTGCGTCCGTTAGCACACCATTGAAATGTGCGCGGCAAACCGACAACCATGGATCGGAACCTGAATATAGATTGTAAAGCTCTTGCGCAATACCATTATGGAATTGATGCACGCGTTCATTCACGTCGAATGGCGATAGATTGCCAGACTGCATTTCTGCGATGGCGCAGCCGATATCATTTAGCTCGTCACGCAACTGACGCTCCCACGCAACGCCTGCAAGATTCCGAACGAGCTTGCGGTCGGCTTTCTTGTATTTGTCTTGCATCATTCAGTCAGGTAGAGATTTCGATCACGTGGCCGTCGCAAACGACTGACCACTTTATAGAGCACAACTCGGTGGCTTGCGTGCATCGAGTTGTTCGCAGTCTACCCTGGACGACAGTTTGCAGTTCGCCGCTGCTGACAAGTTTACCCGATCGGCATTGCGAAAGGTAACGAGTAGCGAGGTTGCAGTCGGAACGTCAGGTATCGGATTGCCTTGAATCATGTTCGTGCTCAGCAACGCGGTGCTCGTAATCGCAATCGGTTGCCAGCCGTCGGATTGTCTTCATTGAAAAAGTCGACCGCGCACGGATCAAACCGCGAGCTTGAGAGCGGTCAATGAGAATTAGACACTCCACGAAATCTGCTGGACGACCTTCGAACACGACATTCAAGCCGTCGACGAACTATTTAAACCACGGCATTTAAGCACGAAGTTTGCGAAGCACACGAAGAAGCGATGGGCATGGCCACGAGGCGTCGGTCATTGCAGCCACAATCATCCACGCGAACGTCTACGATAAGGCAGTCGCGGCGATTGATTCTCAATTGTGGAGTCATCAAGTTATCGCGACGTCAGTTCATCGCTCGGTTCGCCGAGTTCGTATGCATCCCCGACGGCACCACCACCCACGGTATCAAGAACTTCATCGCGACGCCGGCTTGCGACCAGGCATCCGACTATTGTGCCAAGCACCGTGCCGATCAAAGCTGCTGCAAGCCAAATAGGATGCGCATCGCCCCGGCTTGACGATGTCGCTAGCAAGAAGCCTTCGTATCCCGTCATCAGTGTTCCCGCAACAGCAATGGGCACAGGCGATGCCTGCTGACGCCTATTGCCGAGGATTCCAACGCGTTCCTCGGCTGATTTTGAAAAGTACGCGAAGAGAAAGCCGATCGGAACGAGTAGTAGTGCAAAGATAATCCCGTAAACGAACCCTGGAACGATCAACATTCCAATAAATTGGCCAGTTCCCTCTGCTTCCCGCCACGCAGCGAACGCCAGTGCGAGAATGACGTTGAGGGCAAAGCCTGCAGTGAAACCGATCTTGGCGAATGTTTGGATCGTACTTTTCATAAGTGCCTGGTCTTCAGATTCTTCAACAACCACGACTCGGCGACTTGTCGTGCATCGATTGGTTCAAGTAAGCCGCTACGCGGCGGTTGATTTTGGGCGGCAATCCTGTTGGAAGGAGTGGTTCACGTTGAACCGCTCTGCACGCTCCTTCCATCAGGACCTTACGATGTCCAAGTCTAACAATCGCCGCTCTCATTCGTATAACGATCTTTAGCGTGGTGCCTACTTTCCAGAAAAACTACGCCAGAAACTCAGCGAAGACCTGATGCTTGCCGGAAAGTTCAAGCGGATGCACGATGGCTACATCCGCCATCCTTCAGCTCTCTGAATTTGCCCAAGAGTCCCCCGACATGATCGCTGACTATCAACTTCGATAATTCTTCTTGCGCCTTTAGAATGACCTTGCCTTTGCCTACGGTTCGCTCCGCGTCGCGCTCTTCAACACGCGAACTTGCAAACGCGACTGGGACACGTTCGCTATACTGCAAACTGCAGGACATCTCCCGGTTTCCCAATCTCGCAGCACGGCAATCTAATCGAGGCGGCAAAAATGGATTCGCAAGCAACAGCCAAGAGAAGCGAATCCCAAGCGTGAAGCGACGGCCCAAAGTAGATTAACGGGCTTCTTGAATAGAGGCCTTGAACTTCGGCTCGCAAAATCGCGAAGTCAAATCCGTATTGGTTATCTGGCATTCTCGCGGTACAGCCTAACCCGCTCCCGGGCCTCCTCCAACGCTTTGCCGTCCCAGGCATCGACGCGACTGCCTTCGGCGAAGAAATTGTCAGCGAAATTCTGAGCGTAATACCACGGATGATATTGCCTGCCATCGTCCTTGGCTTTAGCGGAATTGCGAATCCACAAATCCCAGATGGCTACTTCAATTGTCTCGGATAAATGTAACTCCTTTCGAACAAATTGACGCCAGTCGCCGTCATGATTCTCGAAGTAAGTCGGGTGCTTTGCGGAAAAATCGTCCAGTGCTGTGAGCGTCTCGTTGGGCAGTTGTTCGATCACGTTTGCGATGTACATCTCGAAAAAGAAGTCGAGCGGACGTTGTTCGTGGTAGTAGGGAGCTAACACCTTCATCACGCCATCGTAGTCTGTCGGGAACGGTGGCATCTCGGACGCTGTGTACTGGTCGTTCATGTTTGACACTGTGGCAGTGGTGACGGGTGGTTCCGATTGGCTACACCCAACGCACATGACAGCAACGAAGAAAACATCATAATGAAGCTGCGGCAGTTTCATCTTTGTCAGATTATGTTGGTAATCAGCGGGGATGGGCGAATGACTTGCAAGCAGACGAGAAAACGGGCCACCCGCCCTCCGTTGCAGTCCAACGTTTCTCGCTATTCCATTCTGTGCCGAATGCGCAACGCACAGATTAACATGCCTGCGTGAACGCTGGCAGTGCTGATACGCACTTGGATAGGATACGTCACAGGCGACGCAGAACGCGAATCAGCCTTGATCATTCTGGGGATCGGTTGTCGTAGCGTCCTGCATCGATCCGCATTTCCAAGATCGAAGAGACATTGCGATGAGGGGTTATCCAATCGCGACGATTGCGCCGACAACACACGACCAGCGAGCAATAGAGTCAGCGAGATCGCGGGCTTCTGCCATCGGCGGCGGTCCACCGGGATTGCCCAGTGCAACAGAATAGAAACAGCCACCGATGATGATTGCGATACCGATCAGTACGGCGCAGCCAGAAAAACGTTCCATCACTCTTCAGTCAAATGCTCGTCAGTCGGGGAGCGATAGGCGTAGCCGGAAACACGCCGGAAAGGCTCTGACTGCCAAATTGCTCAGCTCGCGTTCTCCGGTTCATGCGATTGTTATTTGCTCAATGAAATCCGTGGTGGTTCTGCGTCCAACGGATCGGCTGCTAGGTAATGGTCATTCTCGTCTACCACGCCATCATCGTTCGTGTCGAAGTCGAGCATCTCCGGATATGTACGCGATTGGACATTGTGGACGATCGTACCATCATCCAACCGTACGCTGCACGAAATCCACACATTGCGGGAGACGGAATGATCCAAAATGCGATACTCGGTCTCCGTCAACGTTCGCGCGCATGCCACGCTTCGGAGGTTCGCCAAATGCCTAAGGAGTCGCAGGTGGTCAAGATCAAATCCCGAACGAGGCAATCGAACACCATCGACGTCGTTGGGGCCATGTACTGGGAGCAGAGCGCCACAGAAACCAGATCCCGCCAGCGGGTCACTTCCATAGACAGCGATATCAGCATCGCGGAGTCGTTGTAACGGGGACCGTGGGTCAGACGCTGATGGTGGTGCGAACGCAGCAATCGCGATCGAGAGTCCGGTCAGAAGGTTCACGTTAGGCAATGGAGCGTCCGTGCAAACAACGGTAGCCGTCATTGGGCCGGCGGAATGGAGTCAACCATGTCAATAAAGCCAGCTCGCCAGCTCCGGCGCACGGCATGGGTCACCGCTAGCTTGGCACAATGGTGTTGCCGAGGATCAGCTTACTGCCAATAGAGTCTATTCATTCCTGACCGTCTCAATTGCCTCTCAAAAGCGTCGATGTACATACCGTCGTCGATTCCATTGAGAATACGTTCGCCGTCACGGTCTGCGACTTCTTTAACTGGAAAAGCGAAATCAAATTTCAGAGGTGCGAGTATCGCGCTACCCGCATTCAGCGATCGGTCAGGGGCCCGGAGGAGCGAGAACGTCGCGTGGTCATGACTCCGTTCGAGCGTGTCTAGACGGCGATCAATCGAATCCATGCGTTTGAGTATGAGGTCGAGTTTGGCATTGAGTGAGCGTAGAGCAGCGTCTGGATCGCGTTCCTGAGCACACACGGGATGTTGAATTAAGCCGGCAAACACTACCAGAATGGGAAAAAACAGTCGGTTCATCTGAAACCTTTCTTGGGTGTTAAAACTGGCGAACGACACTCGTCACCGAGCTCGGGCAGTGGACCAACCACTTCATTTGACACGACTCCCGACCTTCGTGTCCATGGCATTGTTACGCTCCATCTCGAATGTGTCGAGCAATTTGGCACCGTGTAATTCGATGATTGAACTTCTCGCCGGTGTCTAGATCAAGCGTGTGGAACAGGCTTCGATCGCCGGAGCGACTTGTAAACGACAACTGATTTAAATGTACCGATGGTGACATTACATGGTGCGTCTCACCATTTACTGTGTCAGTGCATTCGACGCGAAGTCCTTCTGTTCCAATGGAAACGGAGATTTCGAATGAACCAAAGTCGCCCGACGAAAACCATTTGCCAATGAATCCATCTTGTGATTCGACATCGTTGATATCGCCCAGCCAAATCACACGGAAACCCTCGAACGTCTGTTCAAGTGGACGTGGCAGTGAGGAAAGAGACTCTCTCGAAACCGTTAAGTGGAGAACGTATTCGCCGCCGTGCCAGACCCCTGCATAGAGATCCACTACGGGAACAGATGTCTGAGCAGCAAGCCGACTCGCAGCACACATTGGGACCCAAAACATCTCGTGAGCGTAGACATTCCATTGTCGGTGGAAATGCTCTCGGGAATCTTCTGGTAGCGTGAGCCAATCGTTGTAGGTGCGGAGTTCAGACATCCGTGATTAAGTGGCGAAACGATATTGATAACGGGGGGGCCGCCAGATGAGTTGACCGCAGACAGAAGTGGCACCGCAACTCCCGTTCATCAAATGGTTCACGGCGATCCGACGACGACAGTTAGCTGTTCGCCGCTGACAACAAGTTTACCCGATCAGCATTGCGAGGGGAAACTCGCATCGCATCAGCAGTCGGGGCGTCCGGCGACGGGTTGCCTTCAATCGTGCTCGTGCTCGTGCTCGTGCTCAGCGGTGCGGTGCGGTGCGGTGCGGTGCGGTGCGGTGCGGTGCTCGTAATCGCAATCGGTTGCCAGGCATCGGCTTGTCTTCATCGGCCCAGTCCACCACGCCACGCACCAATCAAGCGGTGAGATCAAAA
Organism: Rhodopirellula sp. MGV; assembly: GCF_002251265.1. Taxonomy (NCBI): domain Bacteria; kingdom Pseudomonadati; phylum Planctomycetota; class Planctomycetia; order Pirellulales; family Pirellulaceae; genus Rhodopirellula; species Rhodopirellula sp. MGV. The sequence goes on from NZ_NPDI01000042.1 coordinate 9,370, forward strand.
GCGACCAACAGGAAACAGACGCTCCGTGAAATCCGATGGGCGACACTTGAACGCACCATCCAAGCCCTTCGACGAAACTTTTAAACTACGAAGTCCGCGAAGTACACGAAGATGAGATGGACATGACCACGAGGCGTCGGTCCTTGCAGCCACATCTATCCGCGAGAACGATGGCCATCACTCGGCACGCACGAGTAAGGCCACCATGTCAAAAACGGCCGATCGCGTTCTCGGTGTGCATGGCTTTGTTCTGCCTTTTTATTGAATCAGGATGCGATTCCCGATTCGTGTTTCAATCGGATATTCACGCTCGGTCGGCAGATGACGCTTCGCGTTTTTCTCATCGCCTGATCTCAGAAAATCGCGAATCTTTGAGACAGTGGAGGTGAGGTCTTCGATTTTTACGATCCATTGGTCAACATATTCCTGAATCATTTGCCGGCCAATGCCAACCTGAATGCTGAAGTGATTCATGCCAGCACCCCGAAGACTTCGCTCGGTATCCCATTGTATATGTACAGGGGAATTTGCAAATTCAGTCTCCCATGCGGATGGATCTGGGAAGACCGATGGTTCCGGATGTGTGAGCGTGCCGAGGGAAAGTGTTTTTTCCCAACCAGCCCGCGTGATATGCACAGCGAGAATCCTCTGTTGGTTGGCCTTCTGTCCCCAATTGCTGCGGTACATCAACCATAGAAACGACGGTTTGATCCATGTCATGCGATGAAACGAAAACGGAGACGCAAATCGTTGCTGTTTCAATGCGACATCGGCGATATTGGCGGCGTACGCCTAGTAGATGACGATCGTGTCTCGATCGTAGTTGGCGCGAATTTCGTATGCGTCTGGCATCGGATCAGGCTGATGGACGTTTCTTGCATAGCAATGATTTGGCTGCAGCAAGGAGACAATTCAGCCAAGAAAAGGTTCGGTTTGAATCGCAGAATGACAGCGGTAACGGAGTCGCCAGCGATTGACTTTGAACTCAAATAACAACTTGATGGCTGCTCCCGTTCGCCGTGTTGCTCCGCTCGCACGCTGGCCTTTCGGCGCCATCAACATTCGTCCGTCCTAGCATGCACGGAGCAACGCGGACAAACGTCACAGCACCATTCGGCCAACTCATTTCAAAAGTTGCCGGCCCCAGTGAACGCCATCACGCCTTCGACGACACGAGTCCCACTCAAAGTGTGCAGAATGTGACAAATCCCACTTGGCCAGAAGATTCGAGCACTAATGATCGCTAATCTTCGCTAACCAATTTGTGCCGATTAGAGTCGAACGTACCTCAACTCAAGATGTGAGCAACCCCGTTCGACGCAAAACAAAAGACAACACGTAAGCTTGACATCCGCACGAAACCATCACCGACAGTTTGAACCACGAAACATTCGAACCACAAGAATCATTGGCGGGCGATTGAATAGACAGGCGTCGGACGATGCGTTAGCTAAATCATGCCTCACGAGAAAAGTTGCGTCGAAAACAATAGCTACTCTTTTACGCAGAACGGCAGCGGTACCCGGGCCGCCGCCGAAAGACGATGGATTTAGTTGCCGCGTGACTAAGTGCTCCGGTTCACGGATTTGTTATTTGTCGTTCCCAACTGCCGCTTCTAGCAAAAGGATGGACTTCCTAACTTCGGCTGCGTAGTCGAGGTCTTTGGCCTGTGCGAAGGTTTCTTTCAGTGAGGCTTCTATTGATTGCCTGAGCGTTGTCCCGGTTTTATCAATTGGTGCATCGAGATCGAACCCAGCATCTTTCATGTGCTTTAGCATTTCTGTCGTTGATTCGTCGGCAATGTCGTCTGTGAGTACGTTCATGTCATTTTCGTCCTCCGCAGCGTCCGCGAGGCACTGGCGAGCGTATTCGAGGACGGATTGACCGTGAGCGTCCGTTGCCAAAAGGTTCACGCCGGCATCAATCATGATTCGCGTTTTTGCCGGTTCACCAATCGTTGCCATCAGCGCTGTTCGCCCGTCAAGGAATTCCGGTAGCGTATCGCCCGGAAATGAGATGTTGACATCACCGCCAACGTTTACGAGCGCTCGCAATTCATCCGGTGTTCCTTCGACAGCAGCACGCATCAAGGGGGTCCAGCCCCAATGTTGCTGAACTTCCATGTCGGCCCCCGCATCAACAAGAACCTTGGCGATTTGTTCCGGCATCTTGCCCGTTCCTGTTGGACCATCCACATCGATCATCATGTGAAGTGCCGTGTAGCCTTCGTTGGTCTTGATGTTCACGTCCGCGCCGGCATCAATAAGAGCTTTGATAAGCCGCGGAGTGCGCTCTGTAGAAGAAACGGCGCGCATTAGTGGTGTGAATCCATATTCGTCGGATTCGTGAAGCAGCGACGGTCTCCTGGCGAGCATGTTTCGGACAGCCCGCACATCGCCTTCGTCGATCGCTTGGAAAAACGGGCCTTTGTTGGTCGAACTCAATGGGGTGTCACATCCTATGACTACGAGGACAGCAAATAAAGCGACACGTGCCTGTACCATGTAATAAACGCTCGAATTGAGCTAAATAACGGAACGGATCACGAGGTCGACGTGAGCGATCCTCCACTTCAAAAAACACGACTCGCCGACTCGTCGTGCATCCGCTGGTTCAAGTAAGCCGCTACGCGGCGGTTGACTTCTGGAAGAGATCCTTTTGGGTGGAGTGGTTCACGTTGAACCGCTCTGCACGCTCTTTCCATCAGGACCCTACGATGTCCAGGTCTAGCAATTGCCGCTCTCATTCGTATAACGATCCTCAGCGTTGTGCCGACTTTCCAGGGAAACTACGCCAGAAACTCAGCGAAGACCTGTTGCTTGCCGGAAAGTTCAAGCGGATGCACGACGGCTACATCCGGCATCCTTCAGCTCTCTGAGTTTGCCAAGAAGTCTCCAGGCAAAGTCACTGAACATCAACTTTGGTAATTCTTCTTGCACCTCAAGAATGACCTTGGCTTTGCCTACGGCTCGCTCTTCAACACGCGACTGGGACACGTTCTCTATGCTGCAAACTGCAGAACATCTCCCGGTTTCCCAATCTCACAGCACAGCGGGCTAATCGAGACGACAGAAAGGGACCCGCAAGCAACAGCCAGGAGATGCGAATCCCAAGCGTGAAGCGATCACCCAAATGAAGATCAACGGGCTTCTTGACCAGAGGGCTTGAGCTTCGGCTCGCAAGCTCACGACGTCAAGTCCTCACTGGTTACCCGCCGATTGGGAGACCGGCGCTCCAGCCAGTCGCCATTCCAGCAACCAAACTAGCATAGTCAGTTTGCTGAGCATTGCGATCACGCAAGGCACATGCTTCGGCATCGCTGCCAAACAAGTTGGATGCAAAATTTCGGCCACCTATGATGATTCCAGATGTTTTTTTCGAACGCCGTTCAGTGAATCTAGCCATCGCGTTTTCCGGATCATTGGGTAAAGCAGCAAACTCGCGAGCAAGAAACCAAGCGTCCTCTAACGCCTGAGCAGCGCCCTGACCTGAAGTCGGAAGTGCAGCGTGGGCTGCATCCCCAATCATCATTACATTGTCTCTATGCCAACAAGGCACTGGGTCATGATCGTAGAGTGCCACACATTTTGTGTTTGAATTCGCTGCACTGAAAACGATGTCGCCAACCTGGGAAGGCCAACCGCGGAAGCTCTGCCGAAGTTGAGCAATTTGGTTACTGTCGTTCGTCAGAAAGCTCTCCGGTGCGGCGATGCCTCCAGCCCAGTAAGCTGTGTCGGAAGAGACAGGGACAATCCCAAAACGCGCCCCGACTCCCCAATAATCACGAATTTCGAGACAATCAAAAACACATTTGTCCCACCGGTGAATACCAATCCAGTTGACGAAGCCCTGATAAACAGGCTGATTGTCGTTCGTAATGTATTGGCGCGCAACGGAATTCATTCTTCCGTCCGCGCCAACAATGATGCGCGGCGAAACGGAACTTCCGTCGGCAAATTGGACGCGGCAAGCGTCACCAACACGCTCGACACCCGTAGCGTGTGCCGCATAGTGAATAGGAATGTCGCATTGTTCGACCTGTTCGAGGAGTATCCGCATCAGGTCCTCGCGGAGCACCGAAAGGCTTGGAAAGCCCATCGCAGCGTCAAGGTCTCGAATGTTAAGAGTCCCTAGAGCGATATCGTTGTGCGTGGCACGCCGCATTGAGGTCACGCCACCGGCAACAGTACTCAGTTCATCCAAGATACCTAATTCGGAGAGTACGAAAGTTGCATTCGGCCAGCAAACGATGCCGGCGCCGAGATTATGTACTGTACCTCGGCGTTCAAAAACGCTGACGGTCATTCCGATTTGCTTCAAGGCGATGGCTGAAGCCAAGCCCGCGACCCCAGCGCCAAGTATCGCAACGTCCAAGTTAGACTCCGTTCATGCGGTAGGCGGATAATGTCAGAAATCACGAGGGACGGGGAAGAGGCATGCAAGCAGACCAGGAAACTCGCCTCCCATCCGCGCGTGTATTTCATTTGTCTGCTTTCTTCGGCAGGTTCCCGTTTTCGATTCGCCCTGCTTCGTACTTGAATAGTAGAATCACGCCCGAGCCAGCCATGGCCGTTAACAAATGTGTCCAAACCCAAATCATACCGATATCGATCGGACCAAAGTATCCGCCTCGCAACACAAGCAAGAACCAAAAAGTAAAGACGTTCCATCCCAGTGAAAACCACCAGAACGGAAGCGTATCGAATCGCCGTTTCCCAAGTGCGATCAACAGCCACCCGATCCAGATGAATATGCCTGGCGTCATCAGCGGAAACAATGCTGCGGGGACGAATCCGACACCGCTGAGCGTCACAATCCCGGCGAAAATGCGAACGGAGGGTTGAACAGGCAGGGACGCGAAAAAGTCAGCCTGGACTGTCCCGACGTCTTGAGGCGGATCGTAAGGATTCAAGCGGAATTCAGCTTCGAGGTGGTTGGTGTAATAGCAGAACGATTACGTGTCCTCCGTTGAACGGAGAATAATGTATTTCGCCCACTGGGTGGTGTGGTGGTTCCTGCGTTTTTCGAGAAAAGAATTGTGATTCTGCGTTCGTTTTGCGTGTTTCGTTTCAGGGTGAAATCGTGGGTATTTGACTCGGGCAGCTCAGTGGTCGCCAGCATCGTTTCGAGTTGCTTTTGCGATCGCCGGTTGGATCGCTGTCCACGATTGATTCGGTGAATGAGATAGTGGGGAGGACGCTATAGAGTGAAGCTTGGCTAGTTGCTTCGACACGCTCTGGGCGATCCGCTGACAGCCCCGGCCCCAAAGTGTCAGATTGGACTTGAGCGTCTGTTCTTGGGGCGGTGACATCAGGGGCTTCCAGCAATGCCAAGAAGAAGGGCGCCGACCAGCATAGCAAAGAGCCTGCCCTGGTTGTTCGTTCCTGCGTCTGCTTGAGTCTGGCGAACCGAATAGCCACCTCCGTCCCGACGTCCACAATGCAAGGCAACCAAGCGAGCCCAGCAAACGTGACACGTCACAACGCCCGGAACCGAGCGTTGATCATTCAGTAGGTCAACATTGCCCGAAGCGATCCGGTCAGACAGAGTTGATTAAAGAAACCCGTGGATGCGTGCACACATAACCGGTGGTGTTGCAGGGAGCCCGGACAACCGCGCCCCGATCTCGATCATGGTTCCCAGATGCTAACCGAAGAAAGCGACGTCGCGATGCCCCATGCTTCATCAGCAGAAGTAAAAGCAGAGCCGCTATCCCCTATTTGTTTCGAGGTGCATAAAATTTGATCGTCGGTAGCGAGAAAAAATTGAGTGCAGGATGGATCTACCCATACCAATTGACCACGAATTCGAAGTTCATCTAGTTTTGATCCGTCGCGATCGATAGCGAGCCGATCGAGCCAATGGAAAGGAAGCCCATTGGCCGTATTGACTGGGTGGGTAAATCGATGCAACAACACAATGCGGACCTTGCCTCTCCAATCGCAAATGGAGTGGGAAAGCACAAACGGGTACGACTCTGATTGAGGGTCGCCATGCATCCGATGAGAAACATTGGAATTAGCAACGCGATTCTGCAAGACGCGATGAGCAGCGTACGCAGACCAAGCAAGAAGGATGGCTGCCGTCAAAATGCCCAACGTCGATGTCTTTCGATCTTGTCGCATATCAGTCCGGGGAACGTCGGTGGTCACCGCGATAGACTTGATATCAGAAACAAACTCGACTCGCCGACTGCGGTGCACCACATGGTTCGTCGGCAATTACTCCATGCTACGCGATTCAAGATCACCCGACAGGCATTTTAAAAGATGATCTATTGTTTGTCTCGCCGCATCTGGGTTTGGTTCGTCAAGGAACGTCCTGATGTCTCCCAAATGATCAGCTATTCCGGTCTTACCAAGTGGCAACAGCGATTCAAATTGTTGCCAATTGTAGAGATGATGCAACAGATGCCATGTGGCACCGTAAGCAAGCCCGTCGTCCGGTTTCTGCAGGAACTTTTCGATTGACGCCAGCCAAGCCAACGCCGCGTCAATCCCATCTACGCACACATGAAATGTGGCGGTGTCGATCATCTCTTTTGGAGCATCGGGGAAACGGCGTGCAAAAGCGGCCCTAGCATCACCAATCGCATCTGGTCGAGCTAGCAGGGCGTCGATTAGCTGTAGGACTTCGTCTCGTTTCATTGAAGCATTGTTTCGTTAAGTAAGTAGCGAATCGTGCGAGCTTGGTCTTTGGCGACGAACGCTATGGATCACGCGGTCGCCGCGAGCGATCCTCCAGTTCAAAAAACAAGACTCGGCGACTTGTCGTGCATCCGATTGTTCTCCCTCTTATCGCCCTGTGAGTGACTCGATACCGGCTACCATTAGCGAGATCACGAGAGCCAAGAGAAGGCATAACCCCAGTCCCTCAATTATACACCCCCAACCCATTTTGTATTCAGGAGCGGTTGATGACGTGATATCAATCCCGTCATTCTTCAGATCAAGCAGGTATTTGTGCAGCCAATCAGCTATGCGTTCAGGTTGGCCGCCGTCACCAAGCGATGGTCCGATTTCGTCGACACGCTCAAACTCCATGATGTGGACCACGCATCGTTCATCGCAAATGTCGATCAAAAACTGCCAGCCAGCGCCATCCTCGCCGATCAAGAAGAAGTTTTCGGGAAGCGGCTGGTAGGTGACACCCAAGCTTTTTCGTTCGGTGCGGAGTTCCTGATTGCGCGCTATGAGTGCATCAGCATTGTCCCACAGCGGTTGATCTGTTGTTCCAGAGCTGAAGCGAACGGGGAAATGTAGAAGCAAGTGGCGATAGTCAGACGGCAATGAAAAATCGAACCGATCCTCGATTCGTTTGACGTCCGATTCATTCATTCAGCGGTAACACTCCAATGGGAGAACGGCTTCGTTCACCGAGGCACGGCGAGCGAGTTTGTAGTGAATCGATTAACGCGGACTCCGTGCCTTCGCGTGCAGCCAATGGTTCGCGGTGTCCCCACGACGACAGTTTGCAGTTCGCCGCTGACGACAATTTTACTCGATCGGCATTGCAAAGGGTAACAAGTAGCGAATAGGCAGTCGGAACGTGAGGCGTCGGATTGTCTTGAATCGTGCTCGTCCTCAGCAACGCGGTGCTCGTAGTCGTAATCGGTTGCCAGGCGTCGGATTGTCTTCATCGGCCGAGCACCAATCAAACGGTGACATCAATTGCGATCAATAGGAAAAAGAGGTTCCGTGACTTTCGCTGGGCGATTTTCGAACGCACCATTCAGCAGCATTGAAGGCAGGCGTCGGTCATTGCGGTCACAACTATCCGCGCGAACTTTGGTGGTTACCGGGCGACCGCCAGAAAACGTGAACTCAGGAAACACGGCGCGGTCGCTCCGGTGCACCACTTGGTTACCCAATTTCGAATTCGCAAGATACCATCACGCATCCATCCGTGCGATTGCGGCGAGGATCTCATGATCCGAATCATCGCTAGTGAGTATCACAGGCGAAGCTCCAGTCCTAGAATCAAACAGCAGCAATGCAGGAATCTCAACCACGCCCATCTTCGATAGTGGGGGCATGGCGTCAGAATCCACGTTCGTGAGATCGACGGACAATGTGACTATTTGCTGAGCTGCCAACGCATCTGCGATCGTGTTATGACCGAGACCTCCCAATGGGTCGGCACAGCAAGCCCAGTTCGCGTAGATGATTGCGGCAGTTGCCTCGCCCATCTCTACCCTGTCAACTAAGTCACCGATAGTCGCATCGACAAAGAGACGATGTCCAATCGCCATTCGATGGTCATCCGTTGACGCTTCACGCAGCTCATTGTGCCAATCGCAACCGAGAACTAACAGCAAGGCGACTGGAACAAACGACGCGAAGGGCCAGTAAACTTTCATCATCTGGGTAACGATTTTGATCACATGGCCGCCGCGAACGACTGACCACTTCATTGAACACAACTCGGCGTCTTACGTGCATCGAGTTGTTCGCGGTCTACCGTGGACGACAGTTTGCAGTTCGCCGCTGACGACAAGTTTACCCGATCGGCATTGCGAAGGGTAACGAGTTGCGAACTAGCAGTCGGAATGTGAGGCGACGGGGTGCCTTGAATCGCGCTCGTGCTCAGCAACGCGGTGCTCGTAATCGCAATCGGTTGCCAGGCGTCGGCTTGTCTTCATCGGCCGAGTCGACCGCGCACCAATCAAACCGCGACATCAATTGCGATTACCAGGAAACAGGAGCTCCGTGAAATCCGATGGGCGACATTCCCTCGCACCGATCAAGCCGTCGACGAAGCATTTAAACCACGAAGTTCGCGAAGGACACGAAGATGCGATGGGCATGGCCATGAGGCGTCGGTCATTGCAGCCACAATCATCCACGCGAACGTCACGAGTCACGGGGACGCGCGAAAGGCTTTCCATTTCAAACCAACTAGCTCGCGTGCAACGGTGCACGCGATGGTTCCCCGCCGTCGCGGTTTCCAAGACGGACATGCAGACAGCTAACTCGATCTGTCGGGGAAACCGCCGTTTTTCGGACCGGCCGACCAACCACCAAGTCTCAAGTGATCGTTAGGTCGCCTGGGAACTTGCTGGTCTCGTCAGTGTGCCATTCGTCTGGATTTCCATTGGGAATATGCTTTCCGTTCCACGTCCGATTGAGGTGCCCGTAGATGTGGCCAAGCTGTATTCCGAAGTCGATGACACAAATGCGCTCGTCAGCCTGCATTTGCTCAATCAGTTCGCCCGGGTGTACTCGAGCATCTTCAAGTTGCTGTATCGTATTCGCCCAAGCGAGATAGTCAGGCTCAGCGGTCAACTCGTCCGGTTCGTCGTCCATCGCATCTCAGTCGGGTGATGATTTCGATCACGCGGCCGCCGCAAACGGTTGACCACTTCTTTCAACATAACTCGGCGGCTTACTGCACCGCATGGTTCGTCGCTCCGCTCGCTTTCTGCATCAAGGACGTACTCTTTGAGTCGAGTGTTCCCGGCACGATTCGTCAGGCAAGTAACGCCCGCGATCCCCCGATCGCCACGGGCGATTTGTTACTCCAGCAACGCTGGCTCCGCGTCTCGGTGTACATCGAGTTGGTCTCTGGAGTTTGCAGTTCAGTCTTCTTCTTGTTCGTCGTCGTATTCATCTTCATCTTCGAAGTCGTATTGAATCGGTCTCTCTCCGGTTTCTTTGACGACTCGCGGGTACTTGATTCCGTCGATTGCTTCATGCGGTGATTTTCTCGTCCTGCTCACGCAGAATATCCAGGAGTCCCCATAATCAAACAGATAGAAAAGCCGTCTATCCCGATCGAGGGGAAATATGTCCCGAATCACGGTATCGAAGAGTTTGCCATTTTCGTCATCGTAAACTGTGCGATCGCGCGACCGTTCGGTACGTGAGACGAAAAACTCGTAGAGATGGTCATTGTCGAAGTCTACTGCACGTTGAATCGCAAAATGGACATCTTCGAGCGTGGAGCTGTCTTCAAGTTCGATGTCGCAGCTCCAATAGGTACCAAGTTTGATTTTAAGTGTGACGATCAAGTTTAGTCTTCACAGATAACGGGGATGGTGGAAAAGGCTGTCGACGTTTGCGAACGTGCGTCTGGAGTACGATAGAAATCACACGGGACGGGCGATAGACTGGCAGATCGAAAATGGGTCGAACGTAGTTTCGTCGTCGAATTGCGTTTCAAGGTCGTTGCAGAATTCCCAGACAGCGTGTTTGCGAAAGTCTTTCGGTGTCAAGTTGGCGAAGGGCTTCATGTCGCAATTCGATGGCAGATCGTCCGCCGTAGCCGAGCACGAACGGAGGACATTGATTTTAGTTGCCGCGTGAACATTGCCCCGGTTCACAGCCTTGTTCGTCTAGGCTATGTGGCGGCTTCGACGAAATAAGCTCGCACAAACGTATGGTACGACCAAGACAGATCGCTGTCGAATCGATCATCGCTTTCACGCGATTTTGCGAGTAATTCCAAACCACGCTCAACGACAGTTACAAGACGCAGCATGTCACGCTCTCTTGCATGTCATTGCTCCCCGTCCGCTCGCGTGCGAAGCGAGTGGACGATAGTAATCCGCATCGGGCCGTGCTCGGCGTTGTCGAATTTGCTAGTTTCGAGACAGTTGATCGCGTAGTCAAGCGAGTCAATTAAGCAGTAAGGATCTGCTTGGGCGTCCGTCGCAACATGACTGTAGGATAGAGGTGAGCATTACGGAACATTCTGCATCGAGCAGCAAACGACATCGTACCCGAGCAGGGTCGGTGCGGTTGCCGGCAGAATATCGGACTTGATGTTCGGGGCAGGCCCGAAGTCCCATCGCGTGCGATTGTCGCTATCGAATTGCTGCCGATGGGCTTCGTTGTAGACGAAGGAAAGGCCAGCCAACGAGATGCCCTGGTGCGTACGGAGCCGGTTAATGTGGGAAGGTCGGTCGAAGTACCAGAAGCCGTAGCACGTCCAAAAAATGATTTAGTCAGTGAAGTCCGGTGAGATGCAGTCTGAAACAGCGTAGACGCCACGCACCGATGCCACGCCCAGCCAGACGGGACGCTCTACGATGCGTTTCGCCATGTAGCCGAGTGTGATCATTGGCAATCAGTCGAGGGGCGGCTTGGATCAGAAGGCGGCGTCGGTTGACGTTGGCGTCAAATCCCGTGTGATCCGTCGCCCCCGTTCACGCAATTGTCCGTGTTTTTAAGTTTTGCGATCACCACCAACCCTAAAGGGCTTCATCTTCGAGGCTATTGATTTCAGTCTCCGCCTCAGCTTCGTTCTCGAATGTATATTCGATTGCGATGTAGCCGCTCTCGGTGTCGACCGCCGAGCAGATAAGTGCAACCGAGGAAAGTGAATCAGACATCTTGGACCCGCGTTCCGCAGACCACTGTGTCATCAGGATGCGTTCTTGAGCGAGAATCGCTTGCATCCAATCGCGTGGCTCATCCCAAATACTGCCGGTCAGCAAAATATCTGTTCGGTCGAACACGCCGTAGATCTGCGCCAGTCTCGATTCAAGATTGTCGAACGCAACTTGAAGCTCGCTGCCGAAGGCACTTGTAGAAACTGCCTTGCCAATCGCTTTAATCCACGACAGTCCGCCAATGGGCGCGACCTGAAGAGCGTAAGAGTCGAATAGGGAATGAGGCTTTGGAACGTTCTCGATTCGGAATTTCCCCGGTGAGATTTCTTCAGGGTCTGCTTGTGCTACCTTCAGGTCATCAATCGTCATGCCCATCCAAAGGCCGAATGGTCCCTTTCGTGTCATTAGGTGGAGTGCCTTCGCGTATGAAATGTTGTGTATTTAATTGCGAACTGTTGTTTATTTTCAGTGGAGCAGAGAGCGTTATAGGGATGTTCCACATTTGAACTGAGAATAATACATTGCGTTCACTAAGGGAGGTGTCGTTTCTGCCGAGGATTTGAAAAATCACAAAATCGCTGTTCGTTTTGTTTTGCTGTTGGAATTTGCTTAACTGCAAGTCCGAGTCCCGTGACCGGAGAAATCTGCTGGCAAGCGGTTTCGTTCGGCTGGGCCAAGCGGCGTTCGAGTAGCGTTTTGAGGTGTGGAGTTGGGGCAGCGCTAAGTGCTTGGGCTCTGTAGTGGGCGGACTCGCTCGTGTGGCCGCAGCGTTGGTGGAGGTCTGCTTTGACCGCGGCCCAGAGATATGATTCGGTCAGCCATGGCGGTGGATCCATTTCGTTTAGCTTGGCCAGTGCCTCTGCAGGGCTTTTCCATTCAGCGATCGCGACGGCGTGATTCAATTGATGGATCGGCGAGGCTGTGGTTTGCGCGAGCAGCTCATAGCATTGGCAGACTTGGTCCCACCGTGTCTCGGCGAAGCTGGCCGCGAGGCAGTGCTCGGCCGCAATCCCGGCTTCGGCGTGGTACCTTGTAAAGGTCTCACCAACTGCTGACGCCGCCAACCACTTCAAACCCACTTGAATACCAGCTTGGTCCCAGAGCGAGCGATCTTGTTCTTCGAGTAACAGCAATCCTCCGGCGCCGTCTTGACGGGCCGACATCCTGGATCGGTGAAGATGCATCATGGCCAATAGTGCGAACGTCTCTGGCGAACTGCCCGCCGGGTGTTCCGCGAGCAGCGTCGTTAAACGCATCGCCTCATCACAAAGCTCGCTTCGCAATGCCATTTCAACGTTCGACGACAAGTACCCTTCGGTGAACAGTAGGTACAGAACACTGTGGACCGCGGGCAGTCGCACCCGCATCTGCACGAGCGCCAATGTGTCGGTTTGCGTCACGGCGTCTTGCAATCGGGACCTTGCTCGGCTGAGTCGCTTGTAGACGTTCGTCTCAGTTGTGAAGAGACGCAGTGAGATTTCGCGGACATCGAATCCACAAAGTGTTTTCAGGGCAAAGACGAGCTGCGACTGCAAGGGGATTTCATCGTCGCAAGCAACGAACAACATCTTCAGCAGGTCCGTTTGTGCTTCGGTTGCCGAATAGAAATCGGACGTCTCTTCCAGCACCATTGTTTCGGCGACGTTATCCCGAAGGATTTGCCGTCGACGCACGCATTGGCGCAGTTCACCATGCAGTTTGTTGAATGCGACACGATACAACCAGGCCGACGGTTCGTTCGGGACTCCGGCGATTGTCCACGAATCGAGTGCCGACATCAGTGCCGATTGCACGGCGTCTTCAATGTCGGCGAGATGTTGGACGCCAATCCGGCTAGTGAGCGAAGCCACTAACTGGCCGTATTCGTGTCGAAAGAAGTGTTCAACCAGGACGGTGGCGGTCAAGGCGTCACGATCTCCCGCACCTCAACGCTCGATCCTGGCATGATCGCACCCGGGCTCTGTTGTGCCACCGTGACGGCTTCATCGATTGATTCGGCTTGCAGGATCATGTAACCGCCGATGATTTCCTTGGCTTCGATAAAGGGGCCGCCGGTCGCGGATTCCGATGTGACGACTTGGCCACCACCGAGTTTTCCACCCATGTCGACGATGTTGTCTGCGAACTTCTGTTTCCACGCATTGAACTTTGCGAACATTTCTTCCATTTGTGCTGGCGAAGGCTTGCCGCAATCGCCGTTTGGCTGGCTCCGCTGAATGCACAGGTACTGTTTCTTGGTCACGCTGATTTCCTGAACCGGGTGAAATTGGATTGCCTGGCGCGTCGCGCCAACACTGTAAGACGCGTGAGCACCACAGTGTTAGACACCCGCAGCGATTTTTTTTCAAACCAACCCATCAAGGTTCAGGCCGGTCAGGTTCGTCCGAAACGACACATCCTAAATGCGTCGCCATTGTCGCCTTTCGCTCCGCCGAAAGTCGCGTTCTCGGCTCCACGATTCGGCATTTGTGAGTTTCTCTTTCGACGGGCGGCAACTTTCGCTAGTCTCGCGCCGGACCAATTGAGGCAGGTCTCGGCTTGGTCGGGTTGATGGGCCGTTGCGGGATGCCAGGCAGGAGTAAGATATGACAAAAAAGATTGGGTTTTCGTGGTGTTTGACGGGCGTTGCGCTCGTCGTCTTTGGCTGTCATTCGACTCCCAAACGCAAAGCGGAGATTCCCACAGAATTCCCTGCGGCCGATGCCACGACGCCGATCGCCGCAACAGGTCCTTGGCAATCGCAGACGTTTTTCCACCAGCCCGAATTTCGCCAAGGGGCCGGTCCGGTCGATGCTGGCGATCCGCCAGACTTTATCGCGACCGATTCAGGTCTGCGGTACCGAGTGTTGCGAGATGCCGGTGGCAAGAAGCCCACGCGTGACAGCACCGTTTCGGTCAACTATCGCGGGTGGCTGCATAGCGGCAAAGTTTTTGACAGCTCCTACGAGCGCGGCAAGCCGACGACGTTCCCGCTCGATGGTGTGATTGCGGGCTGGACCGAAGGCATGCAGCTGGTCGGCGAAGGCGGCATGATCGAATTGTGGATCCCGTCAAAGCTAGGCTACGGTGAGCGCGGCTCGCCAGGCTCTATCCCGCCGCATTCACACCTTCACTTCATCGTCGAGTTGGTTGACGTTGACTAACGGCAGCTTGTCATGTGGCGTTGAGAGCAGGACGCCAGAATTGGCCCGTGTAAGGACTTGGATGAGGCGTCTTGTTTTGCCCCGCTCTGCTATTCGTTTGCTTTGGCCGCGATGATGGCCAAGCCGGCTTGGGCGTAGTGAAGCATGTGTTGGACGAGGTCTTCGGCGTCTTTGGGGTTGAGGCCGAGCTTGGGAAAAGCTTTCTTGATCGTCGGGCGGTCGCCGATCATTAGAAAGAAACAGGGCGCGAGCACGTTGATGCAACTTCTTGCTACCGCCGGGTGTTCTTCGGGCAGGCCGGTGATCTCAGCGACGATGCCTTTCAAGATACTCACCTTCTGCATCCGCTCTTTCTTGTGCAGCGGCTGATTGCACAGCGTCGGTGACGAAAACTCGCGGGCCAAGATCCGCAGCTTCCACGAAGACGACGCCGGGCTGGTCAGCGATCGGACGAACATGCGCAAAAACGCTTCCAGCTTGTTGTTCGGGTCCTGGTGTCCTTGCATCGCTTCCTGCATCTGGGCGCTCGTCACCAGCAATCCCGATGCTTCTTCGACCACCGCGGCGTACAAGCCCTCGATGCCTTGGAAGTGATAGTTCACGCTGGCGACGTTGGCGCCGGCCAGTTCCGTGATCTCCTTGCTGGTGGTGCGATCGAAGCCTTTTTCGGCAAACAATTGCCCCGCAGCTTCCAGCAACCGCATCCGCGTGTTGGTGGTGTCCTCGGTCTGGTTGTTTTGGCGTCCTTTCGAAACGCGTTTCTTCATCCTGTCGGTCCTGATCGTTGAGGCGTCGCTGTGTTTACGGCGCGCTGCAGTGACTGGCGGCGATCGCAGATCGCGTAGCGGCCCAAGAAGCGTACTTTATTCAAACCGTCGCTGGGAAGCTGGGGAGTTGAAACCAGCGACAGTCTCTTTTCATCGGCGACGGAGGTCGCGAAAGTTGCGTTGTCGCCAGCCCGGCGGGGCAGAATCCGTCAATTCGCGGTGTCCGCCTTACCGATAAATGAAATTCAAATTTGAATTTGACTTCGGGCCGGTGGTTGCTTACTCTCGGCCCGTTGATGTGGCAGGGTGTCGCGATGGGGTTACGCCGAATTGGCGAATTTCCGGAGTGTTCGCTACCCCCGCACGACGTCGATCGCCGTCCCGGATGGCTCGCCAAACGCGAGCGTAGGCGGCGACTTTAGGTCCCCGTGGAACTCCATCGTTAGGGTTGAAACGCAAGATGGCATTCTTCCTCCGCGTCTTGAAATCTCGGAAATGGCTGCTGCTGCCGCCGATTGTCCTCGGCGTGGTTGGCGTCGTCGTGTTCGCTCAGTTTCGAAAGGAATTGCCGCGTAGCGAACCCGCCGAGCAGTCGAAATCATTGCCTGTGATCCGTGTCCGCCGACAAGCCGTCGTGCCGGTCGTCTCTGGCTATGGAACCGCCACCGCGGCCCGGCGCTGGAACGCGGTCTCCGAAGTCCAAGGCCGGATTGTCGAAATCCATCCCCAGCTTGAATCGGGGAATACCGTCGCCGCGAACGAGTTGCTGATCCGGATCGACGACACGGACACGCAGCTGCTGTTGGTCCAGCGGCAAGCTGACTTGGCGTCCGCGCGGGCGCAGTTGCAAGAGCTGCAGGCGGAGTATGAATCCGACTTGCGATTGCTGCCGTTCGCACGCAAGCAACTGGAACTCGCGTCTCGCGAAGAACAGCGAGCGTTAGAACTGCAGCGGCGTAACGCGACCAGCTTGAGCGAAGTCGATCAGTTGACGTCTGGCCGATTGGTTCAGGAGCAAACGTTGCACAACCTGCAAACCGCGATTTCGCTTTACCCGTCGCAGATGGGAGCCGCTCAAGCCGCGATCGCGTTGGCGCAAGCTCAGGTCCGTGAGGCTGAACGCGACATCGAACGTACCCGAATCGTTGCACCGTTCGATGGGATGCTTTCTGGTGTCGATTTAGAAGTCGGCCAGTTCATCGGCGTGAACCAATCGCTCTTCGAACTGTTCGATGATCAACGGATCGAAGTCACCGCGCAGTATTCGCTGGAGCAGCTTGGCAAACTGTTGCCGAGTCTTTCTCGCGGCGGAGTCGATGATTCCGTTCAAGCCTCTGAAACCGACACGCTGCCCTTCACCGCTCGTGTGGTCGTGCGAAGTGGCGACTACAAACGGGAATGGATCGGCCGGCCGGTCCGGATTTCTGAATCGGTCGACCAGCAATCGCGAACGCTGGGTGTCGTTGTCCAAGTGCTGAATCGATCAAACCAATCGTCCACTCACGAACTGCCCGCGAAGTGGTGCGAAAACGGTGAGTCTTCGATGCCGGCTGCGACCCGCAGCCCGTTTGGCTGGGCGACCGCATTGCGGCCCGGTGCGTTTTGTGAAGTCACGCTGCAAGCGCAGCCACGTCAGGGCCTGATCACGGTGCCTCGATCGGCGATGGATGGCCAGACCGTGTATGTCGTCGACAGCGACAATCGGCTACGAGCTCGCGATGTCGTTGCCGGTTTTAAATACGGTAATGAGGCGACGATTGTTGACGGATTGAACGAAGGCGAACTGGTCGCGGTGATCGCACCCGCGCCAGCCATCGAAGGCCTGCTCGTTCAGCCGGTGGAGGAAGCTGCTCCCGCGGACCACGAGTCGGTTTCAGCCACAGCTGTTGGCGAAGATTCAGAAGGGATGATGGAGGGGCGGCGATCATGATTTCGTTTTTCGCAAAACATCCGACCGCGGCAAACTTGTTGATGCTGATCATGCTGGCCGCAGGGCTGCTCAGTATCCGTGGACTTCGCCGCGAAACGTTTCCGGACGCCGCGCCCGTCGTCGTGCAAGTGATGGTGCCGTTTCCTGGCGCGACGGCGGAAGAGGTCGAGGAAACGATCGTGCATCGCCTGGAGAGCGCGTTGGAAGGCGTGCAGTACTTGAAAAAGATGACGGCGCGGGCTCAGCCTTCGACGGCGACTGTCCAATTGGAGATGAACGACGGCGGCGATTATCAGGCGTTTCGCAACGAGATCGATAACTCGATTTCAGGGATCACGGATTTCCCCGATGACGCGGAAGCGGCCGTCGTCACGCGATTGAATACACGCCAACCGGTGCTGGATCTATTGGTCAGTGGTCCGCTGGATGCCGTGAATCTGAAACGCTACTGCAATGACCTGAAGGACAAGCTGCTTGCCTCGCCAAGGGTTTCCGAAGTCACAATTGCGGGGTTTTCCGATCACCTGCTGCGTGTCGAGCTCGACCGGGAAGCGATGCTGCGCTACGACCTGAGTCCGACGATTGTTTCGAACGCGATCGCGTCGCAAAGCTTGGATTTGCCAGCCGGAAAAATCGATGGGGAACAATCGGTACTGGTCCGCGTGCAAGAAAGCCGCAAGTCGCAGCGTGCACTCGAAGATCTGGTGATCAGTGGCGTCGCCGGTGGTGCCGAGATCAAACTTGGTGATGTCGCGACGGTGAAAGACGAGTTCGAATTGGAGGAGCAAAAGGTCACGATCGCTGGCCAGCGTGGGGCGATCTTGCAAGTGATGAAGGCCAAGGCACAAGATACGCTACAAGTTGCCGAGGCTGTCAACGAGTTGCTTGTTACCGAGCGGGCGCTGAATCCGCAAATGAGTCTGCAAATCACCAACAACACGTCGAAGTTGGTTCGCGACCGGATCAATTTGCTGCTCAACAATGCTTGGCAAGGCTGCGTGTTGGTGTTCTTGGCCATGTGGCTGTTCTTTAACGTGCGGCTATCGTTTTGGGTGGTTGCCAGTTTACCGGTATCGTTTTTGGCGGCCTTTGCGATCGTGCCGCACACCGGTTTGACGATCAACATGTTGACGATGGTTGGGCTGCTGATGGCGCTCGGGTTGTTGATGGATGACGGCATTGTGATCGCGGAAAACATTGCCCGCCGTCGCGACGAGGGCGAGCCGGCGATGGCAGCCGCTGTCAACGGCGTTGCCGAAGTCGCCGGCGGTGTGTTCTCGTCATTCTTGACGACGTGCTGCGTGCTCGGACCGCTGGTGTTCTTAAATGGTCAGATCGGGCGGATGCTCAGCGTGCTGCCGATGATGTTGTTGTTGGTCTTGGCGACAAGCTTGGTCGAAGCGTTTTTGATTCTTCCTTCGCACCTCGGCCATTCGTTGGCTCACGATAAAAGTCAGCAACAACGCAACCGTTTTCGTGCGTTCGTCGAAGGCTTGATCGATGCGGCTCGCGATGCCGTGGGGGCCTGTGTCGGATGGACGGTTCGCTGGCGTTACTTGACGCTGGGGCTGACCGTGATGGCGTTTCTGTTGACGATCGGTTTGATGGCTGGCGGGTTTGTCCGTGGGCAGGTCTTTCCTGCATTGGAAGGAGACACGATCGTCGCGCGGTTGTTGATGCCGCCGGGGACGCCGCTGGAACGGACAAGCGAAGTGATCGCGCAATTTGAAAAGGCGTTGCAGGAAACGAACGAGGAGTTGACGCCGCAACAGCCTGACGGCCAAGCGTTGATTAAAACGAGCTTCGTTCGCTTCGGCGAGAATAGCGATGCCAACGAGTCCGGGACGCACGCGGCGACCGTGCAAGTCGACTTGCTGTCCGTCGAAACCCGCACCGCGCGGATGGATGACGTGATTCGTATTTGGCGTGAAAAGATCGGCTTGATACCCGACGCCGCCGAAATCACCATCGATGAAGCGGCGATTGGTCCCGCCGGCCGTGACATCCATATCGAACTCTCCGGGCTTGAAATGGAGACACTTGACGAGATTTCGGCTGAGCTGCAGAACGAGCTGCTGACTTTCGATGGTGTCTACAGTATCTCGGATGACTTGCGTCGCGGCGAAGCGGAGTTGCTAATCACGTTGCGATCAGGAGCGGTCGGCTTGAATTTGACGACGCGTGAACTGGCACAGCAACTGCGTGGCTCGTTTCAAGGACTGCGTAGCGACCAGATTCAGGTCGGCAAAGAGAAGTATGACATCGAAGTGCGATTCGATGACGCGTCACGGAGCAGCTTGTCTGACCTGGACGACTACTTGGTGACTTTGCCGAGCGGGCATCGTGTTCCGCTGTCCGAAGTCGCCAACGTGACGCGGCGACGCGGTTGGTCCAGCATCGTTCATATCGACGGCAAACGCACCGTCGGCGTTTATGCTTCGGTCGACGCGACACGATCAAACGGGATGGCGGTGTTACAGCAACTTCGTCGCGAGACATTGTCGCGGCTCGTCGAGCAACATCCCGGATTGCAATATGGTTTTAAGGGTGCGGCCGAAAGCGGCGAAGAGACTGGGACGTCGATGGGGATCGCCGGACTGATCGGTTGCTTGGGAATCTATGTGATCTTGTCGTTCCAATTCCGCAGCTACATCGAGCCGGCGATCGTGATGGTGGCGATTCCGTTCGCGTTTGTCGGCGTGGTCTGGGGGCACTTGCTGTTCCGGCAGGACCTTAGCTTGCCGAGTGTGATGGGGTATGCGTCGCTGGCGGGAATCGTCGTCAACGATTCGATCTTGTTGATGTTGTTCCTGAAAGACTGCGGGGCTCGCGGAACGCCGGTGATGGAAGCCGCAGTCGATGCCAGTCGCAAACGCTTTCGCGCCGTGATGATCACATCGCTAACGACAATCGCGGGATTGCTTCCGTTGATGTTCGAAACCGACTTGCAGGCTCAAGTGTTGATCCCGATCGCGATCAGTATCTGCTTCGGGCTGTTTGCTTCGACGACATTGGTGCTGCTAGTGATTCCGGCGATGTACGTCTTGTTGGCCGACTTTGGGCTCGCAGCAAAGGCGGAAGGGGCGACAGCTCACTGAACCAAAGGCATTGCCGGAAAACTTCGGCTTTGCGGCAGATTTTTCGACACGTCCAACGCTGTCTTGAGCCGCTTTGTCGGTGGGAGGATGCCAGTTGCGTTATCCTGGTGACCGACATGTTTGGGTGCGGACGGTGCGATCGGCAAAATTCACGTTTGACTTGGCTGTGAGGTGATTGTGATTTGGAAACGCGTATTGATCGGCTATGGGATCTTGCTGACCGCGGCAGCGGGCGGGATCGCGTTTGCCTGCGTGTTCGGTGTAGTCGCGACCGCACTTCAAATTACGGGTGTGGACAAGGAGTCGGTTTCCCAGCCACTTCCTTGGCATCAGATCGGCTGGATCTTTGGCGTTTTGGTTTCGCTTTCCGGAAGTTTTATGAAATGGCAAGCGAGCCATTCCAAGAGAGCAGGCATAGTTGCCGATTCATCGCCTGATTCTGAGCATCCGGCAGCGTATTCAGACACAGCCAATTCAGAAACGACGAATTTAGAAACGGCTGAATCAGGCCGACGTGGTGGGCTGGTTGTTTCGGCGGCATGGGGCGGTTTCTTTGGTGGGTTGTTGGGCGTCGCTCTTGGGGTCACCTTCATCATGTTTTGGTTTTCGATTGTGTACAGTCCGTTCGCTCCCAAGTCTTGGGTCTCGGCAACTTCAGTCGAAGAACACTACGATGCGACGCTTCGGCGTCAGGCACCGGTCATCACCTCAAGACATCCAATGGTGCTGCAAGTGTTTGCGGTGCCTGTCGTCGTAGGGCTAGTTGGCGGAGCAGTCTTTGGCGCGGTCGTTCGCGTTGAAAACGTTCCGCCGACAAGTAAACACGGGCCCACGTCACAAAATTACCTAAATCTCCAAAAAGGTACCTGACACCTTTATGTCGCACGTACGGTATGGTCATCGAGCGCGGCCGCGGGTTTTGGACTTGGTCTGCCCGCGATGTGGTGCGTTGGCTTCGGCTCATAAACCGAGCGAGGCGGAGATGGGGGATGTGATTGGTGACATGAGCGGCACGTGGCAGACCGATGACTGGGCGATCGCTTGTCGGTCCTGTTCCCTGCGGATGACCGAGGTCGCGTATGCGGACTTGCCAGAGTCTTTCTATCGCGTCACCGCGGGCGACGTCGAGCTTTGGGCGTTCAATCGGGGGCACTTCGAAATGCTGCTGCGACTGCTCGAAGGGGACTCCATCGAAGATCATCCCTACCAATGGTTCGCGACGTACGCGCATGGCACGTGGCTAGAAAAATCGAATCGCACGCGGTTGGCAAAGCGGATGCGAATCCTTCTTGCCGAGACAGAAACGTAGCAGGCTGTTGATTTCGAGAGTCGCCTGTCGCTCCGCGAAAGTAGCGTTCTCTGCCGCTGCGTTTGTGAATCGAAAGGCGAGATTGGGAGAGAACAAATCTAAGAGTTAGCAGACCGTTGGTCACGGCGACGGTTTGGAAATGCCGTGTCATGGCAACTCGGCGATGTTAAGAAAGTGTGAAATTAGAACGGCGGTTTGCGATTCGCGTCGCGACTGGTGACTTAGCGTCCCTTTTCAGTCACCGCGGATGAGATCCAGCCCATGCGTCTTCGTTCTTGTTTTATCGTCTTGTCGTTCGTCAGTGGCTGCTCGATCGCGATGGCACAGCCGCCCGGAATGGGTGGGCAAGAGCGTGAGATTCTGGACCAGTTTGACACCGACAAAAATGGCTGGCTCAACCAAGCCGAACGTCAGGAAGCACGCCAATGGCTGAAAGAGAATCCGCCACAGCGTCGTGGTTTTGGTGGGCCGCCCGGAGGACGTGGCGGCTTTCCGGGACCAGGATTCGGCCCTCCACAGGGTTTCGGTCCTCCACAAGGCTTTGGACCGCCGCCAGGATTCGGACCGCCGCCAGGATTCGGGCCACCACAAGGCTTTGACGCTCCACCGCCAGGAGGTGAGAGTCAGCCGAACGGCGGCGAACCTGGTGGTGATCGGCGCGGCGGCGAACGACCTGGAGGACCCGGCACAGACGCTGAACGTGGTTTTGGGGATCGGGGAGCCGGCCGGGGCCCGAACGACAGAGGCCCTGGCGGTCCACGCGGGCGCGGCCCCGGTGGACCGTTCGGAAATCGCCCCGAAGCCAAACCGGGGATTCATGTCGAGAAAGACAGCGTGAAGGCTCAGTCTGGTGAGCTGTATGACCCGAGCGTTTTCCGCACAGTCTTCATCGAGTTCGAAAACGAAGACTGGGAATCGGAACTCGAAGACTTTCATGGCACCGATGTCGATGTGCCCGCAACGGTGACAGTGGATGGCAAGGCGTACCCGGGTGTCGGCATTCACTTTCGCGGGATGTCGTCCTACGGAATGGTCCCTGCCGGTTACAAACGCTCGTTCAACCTGTCCGTCGATCTGGTGGACGAAGACCAACGGCTGATGGGATACAAAACGCTGAATTTGCTCAATGGCGCAAGTGACGATTCCATGCTCAGCACCGTGCTGTATTCACACATCGCACGCCAACATCTCCCAGCCCCCAAAGCCAACTTCGTTCGCGTCGTCGTCAATGGCGAGAACTGGGGCGTTTACACCAACGTCCAACAGTTCAACAAAGACTTCTTGCGCGAGAACTATGCGAGCGACAAAGGGGCTCGCTGGAAAGTCAGCGGTTCTCCAGGTGGCGGTGGCGGGCTGGACTATCGCGGCGAAAATCCGGACAACTATCAAGCTCCCTATGAGCAAAAATCGGGCGGCAAAAAGTCGCTCGCAAAACTGATCGAGCTCTGCCGCGTCCTTGATGAAACGCCAACCGAGCAACTGCCTGCAAAGCTTGAACCGATTTGTGATGTTGACGGATTGCTGTGGTTCTTGGCGATCGACAACGCGCTGATCAACACCGACGGTTACTGGATTCGAGCCAGCGACTACAGCATCTTCTTGGACAACGACGACAAATTTCACTTCATCCCCCACGACATGAACGAAGCCTTTCGCGGCGCCGGTGGGCCAGGTTTTGGAGGGCCCGGATTTGGAGGTCGAGGTCCCGGCGGCCCCGGTTTTGGCCGTCCAGGCTTCGGTGGACCTTCTCCAGACGAGTCACAGCGTGATCCGTCGCAATCGACCGAAAAACGTTCGTCACCCGTTGAACTCGACCCGCTGATCGGTTTGGACGATCCACGCAAACCGCTGCGAAGCAAAGTGTTGGCGGTGCCAAAGTACCGCGCACAATATTTGAAGAACGTCGAAACGCTCGCCAAGGAATCGTTGGATTGGAATCAGCTTGGACCGTTCGTTGGTCAATGCGTCCGGCTCATCGATGATGCGGTGAAAACGGAAACACGCAAATTGGGAACGTACGAAGCCTTCGTTGCCGCGACGCAAAGCGGGCCAACGACAACGGTTGAGACGGAACATCGTGGCGGTCATGGTGCAATGAACTTAAAAGCGTTCGCGGATGCTCGCAGGGCTTACTTGCTGAAAGCTGCGAAGCAGTAGCCCACGTCGAATCCGATCGTTTTATTGCACGTTCAAATCAAAATCAGGATGCTCGGCAAGCATCCTTTGCGGACTGACCATGGAATTTCTAGAGATCCCGTTGTACGACGATGACATCATCAAACTGCTGGTGCGGTTTGCGATCGATCTCGTCTTTTTGACATTGGTTGTCGCGTTCGCGATTTATCCAAACCAGCGTGAACGCAGTTTTGCTTTTACCGCCGTGATGCTGAATATCACGGTGTTCTTTATCTGCTTCACGCTCAAGAAATTAGAAATCGATATCGGGATGGCGCTGGGCTTGTTCGCTATCTTCGGTGTCCTTCGTTACCGAACCGATGCGATCGGAACCAAGGAAATGACGTACTTGTTCATCGTGATTGGGATCTCCGTGATCAACTCGCTTTCGAACAAGAAAACGAGCTACGCCGAGATCGCGTTGGTCAATTCCCTGATCTTTGCGGCAACGATGTTGAAAGAATGGATCGTCGGCCGTGTTCCACCGCAAGAACAGGAACCTGTAAAGCCGACCAAGAAAAGCAACGGTGCCGGCGATGCAAAGCCAAGTAAGTACACGATCGAATACGACAAGGTCGAATTGCTGGGCGAATCTGAACGTCAAACCTTGATCGAAGATTTGCAGCATCGCACTGGCTTGTGTGTCAGCAAAGTCCAAGTCAAAAGTATCGATTTGTCACAGAACAAAGCGACCCTGTGCGTGTGGTGCTGAACGGCAACTACGCTTCGTATTCCTCAACAACATCCGAACGCGTCAGATACGACAACGTGTACCAAGCGATTGTCATTCGCGAAATGCTCCGCAGGAGGGAGCGTTTTGCTGGCAGTGCTTCGAGCTCGCCGATCAGGCCCGCAAGCTGGCACAGGTAAACAATGATCAGCAATCCGCTCACACCGATTGAAAGGTACAACATCCCAACCAGAAACTTGCGAATGATGTTGACTCGCGCGATCAGGCCGATACCCGCGATCAGCAGCACCGTTCCCACGCCTTTCGTTACCGTCTGGACGATTGGGTTTGGATCGCGAAACGAAACCATCGCCAAGATTGAAACGGCGATATAGAGCACACCGAGGGCATCGCTTCCCCAACGGCGGCGGGAATCAAATTCGCGTGATGTCGGTTCGTGATCCATGTATCCTTTCTTCCCAACAATTGTCTGCTCGCTGTAGGCGGCAATCATAACACAGCGCAATCGGTGGTTGAGATCGGCATCGGAATTGTTCGTTCGTCACTTTGGTATGCTTCACAATAAAGGCGGCTGCATTTTTGCAGCCATCCACTTTCTTATTGGCCAGCAATCTATGTCACGCAATCGGACTTACACACAAGTCACGTGGACCAAAGCGATGGATGCATCGCTCAACGCGCTGACCGATCATGAAGCGGCAATGCAATGGAACGTGACACGAACCGCCGTTCGGAAACGACGGATGAAGCTTGGGATCGTCGTCGAAAGAGCCATCGAACCGAAATGGACGAAGCAGCAATTGAAGCAATTGGGATGCGATTCGGACAACAAGCTCGCCGAACAGTTCGGCGTGAGTCCTTATTGGATTCGCAAAGCTCGCGCTGATCGTGGGATTCCAGCCTACGTGCCGCCACAACCGCCAGCGACGGTGGTCGAACGCTCGGAAAGTCATCTTTGGACGTCGCAACAAGAGGCCCGTTTGGGCAGCACGTTTGACACTGAGCTCGCCGACGAATGGGGAATCTTGCCGACCGCAGTGACACGTCGTCGCAATCAGCTTGGTATCGCGCCGTTTCGTCGTGGCGGCGAAATCGAATGGACCAAGGCGATGTTACGCAGGCTGGGGACCGTTCCTGACGGAACCTTTGCACGCGACTATGACACGACCCACATGGCGGTCAAAATCAAACGAATACAACAGGGCATTCTGCCTTACGGGAAATCCGAAATGGATCCGGAGCCCGAGTTGCCGCTCGACGTGATCAATCAAATTGGAATCGTCACCGATGCCGAGTTATCGCGAACTTATGGCGTCGCACGTGCAAAAATTCGAATTTACCGCGCGCTCAACGGAATCGAATTGGCGGAGGTTGAACGCAAGGCCGCCTACACGTGGTCACCCAAAGACGATGCCTTGCTGGGAACGATGTCGGATGGCAAAGTCGCATCGCGGCTGAACATCACCAAGCAGATGGTCGGCTATCGTCGCAAGCAGCTTGGGACCCAACCGTATGGAACACGCGATGACTTTCGTTGGACAAAGAAACGCGTGGAAGAGCTTGGGGCGGAACCTGATGCGGTGCTTGGAAGACGTTGGAAGATCAGTCCGCGTGAGGTCCGTCAAAAACGGGAGGCGTTGCAAGTGCCCGCGTGTGAGCGTACTCAAGCGGTGCTGCCAGATGTGTGCCGCGAACAGCTGGGAACGAAACCCGATACGGAATTGGCGCGTGAATTTGGCTTTTCGGCAACCTTCATCCGCAACGAGCGAAACGCCGCGGGGATCAAGCCGTTTCGAACCTCGGCTGCCTTCAAGTGGACACAAAAAGCAATCGCACAACTTGGAAAGATCGCCGACAGTGACTTGGCGATCAAGCTTGGCGTTTCAGTTCAATTTGTCGCCGCGAAACGATGCAGTTTGGGGATACCGGCAAAGCGTCGCCCTCACAAAATCGATTGGCAAGATCCGAAAGTCATCAAACTTTTGGGCACTGTCAGTGATCAGGAACTGGCGCGAAAGTGGGGCGTCACGTCAGGGGCAGTCTCGGACGCTCGCCGCCGTCGTGGCATTGCCAGTTTCCAGCCATAGGGGAGCGAACCTGATCCGATCGGTTGTGTCTGATTCGAAATCGAAGTTGTTTACCTGGAGCCACCGCTTCAAACCATTCGGCAACAGAACCGTGCTCGCCATGATCCGGTTCCCGATTCGGTGATCAGTAAGTTGGCCGATAAATGCGAGCCGCCAACCTGGATCGAATGCCATCGGCTGGTGATCAGCGATGGCGTAGATTTCTAGACAAACAACGAGTCGATCACACCCGTCGAATCTGCGAAGCTCGATTCATTGACTCCCAGTACGTGCAACATCGACAGCAGCAAATTCGACATCGGGTTGTCTTTGGTGCACGCGATGTGCTGACCCGATCGGAGTGCACCGCCACCCTGGCCGGCCAGCAAGACAGGCAAGTCGTGCGGGTTGTGAGCGTTGCCATCGCGGAAGCCTGAACCGAACAGAATCGCCGAATTGGCCAACACGTTCGAATCGCCTTCCGGGATCGAACGGAGTTTCTCGATCAGGTAAGCGAACTGTGCGACATGCCACGTCGTGATACGTTCGTATTGATCGA
Source organism: Rhodopirellula sp. MGV (assembly GCF_002251265.1). Taxonomy (NCBI): domain Bacteria; kingdom Pseudomonadati; phylum Planctomycetota; class Planctomycetia; order Pirellulales; family Pirellulaceae; genus Rhodopirellula; species Rhodopirellula sp. MGV. Next base: position 36,440 of record NZ_NPDI01000042.1, read on the forward strand.
GCTTTTCTGTTTTGTTGCCGTGGTGCGAGAGTTCGTGGTGAGAACCTTCGACGTCGTCGAGAAAGGAAAAGTTAACTTCGCTGACCGAGTTGCCAAACATATAGGTCGCGACGCGGGTGATATCGGCTTCGAATGCCAACGCGATCATGTCCAGCATCAGACGTGTGCGTTCGGCGTGGGCTTCCGGATTATCCGCAGGGGCGGGACGAGTCGAAAAATCGACGCGTGATCCCCAGCGACGGCCCGAGTTGCCTTCCATCGCTTCCAGGCGATCCTCAAGTGACTTGACCGAATCAAGGTACTGTTCCAGTCGTTGACGATCGTGTTGACCAAGTCGGCCGCGAAGTCGTGATGCGTCTTCGCGAACCATGTCCAAAATCGGACGATTCGAACGCCCCGATTGTTTCCCGCTCGCGATCAACGTCATCCGGTCAAACACCAATCGCGGATTGATTTCTTTGGCCAGTGGCTGTGTTGGCTGTCGCCAGGCAATGTGCGCACCGTAGACGCGCGTGTAACCGGTGACACCGTCAACGCCCGAGCGGACTTGTTCGTTGCCAAGTTCGAGTGACGGCAACGGGGTGAGGTTTCCTAAACGTTGTGCGGCGATTTGATCCATCGACACGCCGTTGCTGTTCAAGTCGACGCCGGTGGTTTTCGTGATCGTGGTTCCGGTCAACCAACCGGCATCTTTGACGTAGTGACCGCCACCGGTATCGGCCGCTTGGTGCCAGAGTCCCGAGATCACAGAGACGTCGTTTTTGGCATCGCGGATCGGTTCGAGCTGTGACGGTGGCGTCCAGTCGAAACCGGTTTCGGTTGGTGTCCAGCGGTCTTCGCGAACGCCGTTTGGAAAAAACAAGGCGGCAAATCGGGTCGGGCATTCGTTCGTTGCGGCACCCATGGCTCGTGCAGACGGACGCATCGCTTCGAGAAACGGCAGAGCCAAGGCAACACCGGTGCCACGGAGCATTGTTCGGCGGCTAAGTGATTTCATGGGCTTACTCCGGTGCGGTTTCGGTGAGACGTTTGTAGAGGAACGGCTTGCTGGTCACGATTCCCAGAATCAATTCTTGTGATTTGAAGTCGCTTTCGATCACGCGTTCGGTGATCGATTCGACGGTGCTTAAATCAGACGGACGCAATTCACGTGCAAGTGCGTAGCCAAGCATTTTGGTGGTTAGATGGCGGACGAACTGTTCTTTGTTGTCCAACAAGTAGCGTTTTAATCCCGGCAGCCCGTCGATCGATGCCCCGTCTGGCAATGTCGCGACGGCATCAATGTCTTGGCCGGCATCTTGATCACGCCAACGGCCGATGACGTCAAAGTTTTCGAGTGCAAAACCGATCGGATCGATCCGGTTGTGGCAACTCGCACAAGCAGCGTTTGCACGGTGGATTTCAAGTTGTTCGCGGACCGTCATTTCGCGGTTTGGATCGCCAGAATCTTCGAGGGAAGGAACTTCCGGTGGCGGCGGAGGCAGTTCGACGCCCAGGAACGTTTCTAGCAACCAAGTACCACGCAGGACGGGACTGGTGCGACGCGGATAAGACGTCAGACCCATGACGGCGCCGCAGCCCAAGATTCCGCTGCGATAACGAAACTCATCCGTTAACGGCACACGCATCAAGTGATGGTGGAAGTTTCGGTTGATCTTTTGCGGCAATGTCGACCGATCGAACTGATAAGCTTCGGCGAGCTGTTGATTCAGGAACGTCCAGTCGGAATCGATCAGTTCGAGCAGGCTTTCGTTCTGTCTCAACATTTCTTCAAAGATGCGTACGGGTTGGTCACGCATTGGTGAGACGTGGTGGTCTTCGATCCACGGATTGACCGCCAGGTCGGGGCGTTTCTTACGACCCCAGTCTTCGGTGCCGAGCCATTGTCCAACGAATTGGCTGAGCGAATCTTCCAGGTGAGTGCCTTTGTCGGTCAGCATGCGAAGCGTTTGACGGCGAAGCTCCTCGGGATCCTGCAGCTTGCCAGCATCGGCCGCGTTGCGAAGTTCTTCGTCAGGCATCGTCGCCCACAAAAAGTAGCTCAATCGTGTCGCGAGTTCATGGTCTGGCAGCGCGACATCATTTGTGCCGTCGACATCCGCGTTGGGGAGAGATTCGATCAGGAACAAAAAGTCCGCCGAGACGAGGATGCCACGCATCGCATAGAAGCATGCGTCATCGAATTTCAAGCCTTCGTCGCGAGCGTCACGAAAGATCGTGACGTAACCGTCGATTTCGTTTGCATCGACTGGTCGGCGGAACGCTTGGTTGGCAAGGCGAAGTAGGTTTTGTCTCGCCGCTTCGTCTTCGCTGACGGATTCGCTGGGCGTGACTTGGAACAGCCGTTTGCGTGCACGAGCATCGCGGGCGGCGTATTCGAGCGATTCGGTTGCTGCTTGTAGAAACTTCTCTGCGTGAATGGGCGAGATGATCAGAGTTTCGGCGGCGTTGTTAAATCCCTCGCCACCGGCGATGTCTTGGGGCAACGCGGTTCCTGCGTTGACGTGGATTTCAAGCAGATCGCGGATGGTGTTTGAGTATTCGTGTCGGTTGAGTCGCCGGAAATTTGCCGGTCCAGCTTTTTCGCCTTGAGCAACGATCGCATCATGAGTCGCGTCGCGAATCCAGTCGGTCAGGCAGGAGCGTGATTCGGGATCGAACTCGACTTCGTCGGCAGGCGGCATCGAATGGTCCGACAAACGTGCGCGGACATTCATCCACAACTCGTATTCATCAGTCAGCGATGTGGCGGGCAGCAGAGTGTCGACAGAGAACGATTCGCCATCAAAGTGACAATCACCGCACTTCTCTTCCAGGATTGCGATGACCCCATCGCGATCCAAGTCAGCTAACGAGAGCGTCGTTTCAGCACAAACGACATTGCCGCAAACCACGCTCGAGAAGAGGACAGCAATTGCGGCAGCGACTTTGAATGCAAAGTGCATGAATGAATCGAACAATAGGAACAGGCGGGACGACGCCAATCGAAGGCGACAAAAAGGCGGGAAGCAAACCTGCATCAGGAGACCACTAGCTCACCGTAGTGGACGAGGCGACGAGTCCCTCTCCAGCACAGTGGACGAGGCGACGAGTCCCTCTCCAGCACAGTGGACGAGGCGACGAGTCCTGCAAAATCCATCACAGCTTGCCAGCGGTATTTGACAACACCGACGAGGGCGACGCAACAAGAATCTCTGTCCGCAGAGCAACAAACTCAGTGGTTTAGTCGTCAAATCGCCACCGGGAGCGGAGGCAAAACAGTGCGCGCGCCAACAAAACTGATAGACCAAAGACGAGGCGGGCGGATAAAAACAAACGACTTGCCCAACTCCCCGCCCGTCGTCGGTCTCTGTCCCCGTCGTCGGTCTCTGTCCCCGTCGTCGGTCTCTGTCCCTGCCGGCGAGCTCTGTCCCTGCCGGCGTGCTCTGTCCCTGCCGGCGTGCTCTGTCCCTGCCGGCGTGCTCTGTCCCTGCCGGGAATTCGCTATCGAGTCTTGGTTCAAACTTGGTGGACTGCTATCTATGAAGCGGCAGTGGGATGGGACTTTGATTTCATGACAGAGACGGAGATGCTTTCAAATGGGCGACAGAAAAGCTGATTGGAATCCAGACGGACTTTACCGACGGTTGAAACTGCTGGTCTTCCTGACACTCGTCATACCCGCCGTCCTTTTGGTGGTGTTCATCGAACTACGATTCCGGTCATTCGAACAGTCAGTCCCTTTCCAATCACCAGGAATTCGTGACCCTGCTCGATCGGAACTGGAATCGCTTCCCATCGATCCTGTCGCTGGCCAACGCGTCTACGTTCCCGCGTACTCACATATCTATCACCAGAAAGGCGAGCCCTATTTGCTGACCGTCACGCTGTACGTCCGCAACACCGATCTCAAGAACGAGATCATTGTCAGCAGCGTCCGGTACTATGACACCGGCGGAAAAGAGCTCCGCGCACTACTCGACAAACCACTCCGCCTTGCTCCCTTGGCAGCGACCGAGTTCGTGATCGAAAAGAACGACCGAGCAGGCGGCAGCGGTGCAAGTTTTATTGTCGAGTGGCAGTCGACTGAGCAAGTGACACGCCCGGTTGTTGAAACCGTAAACGTCGATACCAGCGGTGCACAGGGAATCTCGTTCGTCGTCCCGGCCACCGTTCTGTCAGAGAACGTTCAAGATCTGCACCGCTAACACGCTGCATGAACGGAGAACAGCGGTTCAGATTTCGTATCCTAGCACGACGTGACTGCTAGAGACTGCGGTCCGCCGGAGCGTGCTCATCGCATTTTTTGCAATCGAGCCGAAAGCCGCGCATCGATTCGCGGCCTTCGGCAGTCGTCACCCATTCACGATTCATCCAGGGGGGCTGGTGCCGAACATGTTGGTTGTGCCCACACGCCAGCTCCGCCACCCAGTGTTCGTCCTCATCCTGATGATACGAGAGAATCGCTTGCTTCATCGATCGTCACTCTTTGGCATCAATCGTTTGAGCTGCCACGCCCTCGTTCGTGATTTTGATCGGCTTGATCAAGCCGTTTTCGTCAAATTCCATCGGGTCGATGCAAACAACTCGTGAATTGCCATCCGTCTCACCAATCGGACGACGGTGGTAGACCGCGTAATATTTTTCGGTTCCGGGGACTTGAATCACCGAATGGTGGCCTGCTCCGGTACCGATTTCAGGATCCTGCTTCAGTACTTTTGCGATCCGTTTGAATGGGCCAAACGGTGAATCCGCGACACCGTATGCGACGCTGTAGTTGGGCCCCGTCCAGCCGCCTTCGGACCACATGAAATAATACTTGCCGTCGCGGATAAACATGAACGGTCCTTCGACATAGCCTTCCGGTGTGATCTCTTTGAAAATGGATCCGTCTTCGAATGGTACGAAACCGGTGAAGTCGTCTTTTAGTCTCGCGATGTTGCAGTGACGCCAGCCTCCATAGATCAGGTAGTGCGTCCCATCAGCGTCTTTGAATACGAACTGGTCGATTGGCTGCGCTCCGTTGTGGAACTTATCTACCAGCGGCTTGCCAAGGTAATCTTTGTACGGGCCAGACGGTTGGTCGGCGACAGCGACACCGATCCCGCCAACGGCGTCATTGTTTTGAATGTCGTTCGCGCCGAAAAAGAAAAAGTACTTGCCGTCTTTGCGAATGATCGAGGGGGCCCACATCGCACGCCACGCCCATTTGACTTCCTTGTTGTCAAGGATGTGTTCATGCTTGGTCCAAGTCACCAAGTCCTTTGACGAAAAGCAATCGAAGAACGTCTGTTCGTTATAAGGGGCCGAGTAGGTTGGGAAAATCCAATAGGTGTCGTCAAAGACGATACCTTCCGGGTCAGCATACCAGCCTTTGAAAACCGGGTTGCCCGAGAGCGATGGTTCATTCGATCCGGAGCGGTTTTGTTTCAGCATCCAATCGAAGAATGCCGGGTTATCGTAAGTCTGCGTCCATGAATCGTGCGACGCTTCTGGGTAGACGGTCAACTCAACGTCTTTCGCTCCGAGTCGCTTCAAGCCTTCGACCATGCGTTCGGACTCACCGACGGGAACCACGGGGTCTTTTCCGCCGTGAAAAACGCGAACCGGCAATTGCTGCAGCACCTCACGTTTTGCAGAAGGCACCAGCAAGACTTGCAGCAGTTCGCCGCCACCGCAAATCGGCGCGATTGCGGCAAACCGTTCAGGCTGGGCAAGTCCCAAATCCCACGTTCCGTACCCACCCATGCTGAGGCCTGTCAAATAGACGCGATCAACATCGATCGAGTGCGTTGCAATGATCTCGTCAAGCAATCCCGACAGCGTGGGCTGGTCCCATGTTTGGTCTGTGGGACATTGCGGCGACACCAAAACAAACGGGAACTGTTGGCCGGCTTCGACCAGTTTCGGAGGGCCGTGTTTTTTGACCAAGTCAAGGTTGTTGCCTCGTTCACCCGCGCCGTGCAAAAACAGAACGAGTGGGTAGCGTTCGCCGGAGTTCGCTTCGTAGTTTTTTGGCAGGTACAGCAAGTAATCCAGCTTTTGTGCGACCGTTTGATCACGGCTGAATTGCTGCGGCGTTTGGCTGCCCGGTTTGCCTGGTGGAGACATTGCGGCGGCCGCCTGAGAAGCTTTGTCAGTGGCGGGCTCAGCAGCATTAAGGGTTTCTACGGTGGCGGACGATGTCAGCAAGCCGACTAGAAGGATCGATAGCCGAATCAACGACGCTGCGGTGAGAGTGTATTTCATTTCTATCAGTGCAAAGGGGCGAAACGAATGTCGCGACATTCGATAGGTGAGCTACCAACGCGAAAGGCAAGCCCATCACGCTTGGCCGAACCGAGCGACTCGGAGTATAGTCGACGCGCTCAGGCATCCAAAAGGCTTGGGCGGCTGGCGGAGGGCAATCGCACTTGATCTCCCGAGGGGGATTCGATCCGGCAGACCAGCGCTCTAATTGTTCAATGGTGGTTGAACACTGCAAGCTTGCGAATGTCAGTTTCAGAGCAAGTGGCCAAGGTAAGGACTTGTCAACGAAGGTGAACGATGGATCAACGACGACTTGAATACCTGCAACGAATTCTTAATTCGCGTGTTTACGATATCGCGATCGAGTCACCCTTGGACCGAGCCAGCAAGCTTTCGGCACGGCTGGACAATGACATTTGGTTGAAACGCGAAGACACGCAGCCCGTCCATAGCTTCAAGCTGCGTGGTGCTTACAACAAGATGGCACACCTGTCGGCCGAAGAACTTGCCCGAGGGGTGATCTGTTCGTCGGCTGGCAATCACGCACAAGGCGTCGCAATGAGCGCACAGCGTCTTGGTTGTGATGCGCACATTGTGATGCCAGTCACGACACCGAAACTGAAATCGGATGCGGTGCGAGCACTCGGGGGCAAAGTCGTTTTGCACGGCGAAAGCTATACCGAAGCGTTTGCCCATGCGGTTGAACTAGAGAAGCAGCACGGATATTTGTTCGTGCATCCCTTTGATGATCCTGATGTGATCGCCGGCCAAGGCACCATTGGGATGGAGATCCTGCGTCAGCATCAGCATTCGGTTCATGCGGTATTTGTCGCAATCGGTGGCGGCGGGTTGATCTCGGGAGTCGCGGCATACATCAAAGCGGTTCGCCCGGGAATCAAAGTGATCGGTGTCCAAATGAAGGATTCTGATGCGATGGTTCAGTCGGTCCGCGCGGGACACAAGGTTGCGCTGAACGACGTGGGGTTGTTTTCGGACGGGACGGCCGTGAAGGTTGTCGGTGACGAAACGTTTCGATTGACAAGCGAATTGGTCGATGACTTTGTCACCGTTGATACCGACGCGGTGTGCGCGGCGATCAAAGACGCCTTCGAAGACACACGCAGCATTTTGGAGCCGGCTGGCGCGATGGGAATTGCTGGGCTGAAACAATACGTTGCCGAGCATCAATTGACGGGGCAAACACTGGTCGCCATCACTTGCGGCGCGAACATGAATTTTGATCGGCTGCGATTTGTCGCCGATCGAGCTGAGGCGGGGGAAGAACGCGAAGCATTGTTCGCAGTGACGATTCCCGAAGTTCGCGGCAGCTTTAAACGGTTGTGCGAAACGGTCAGCCAACGCGACGTTACTGAATTCAGCTATCGAATTACCGATGGCGACGAAGCGCATGTGTTGGTCGGGCTATCGATTAAAAACCGCAGCGAAGTGACCGCGATCTGTGATTCGTTGACAGAACAGCGGTTCTCGGCAATCAGTCTGGTCGAAGATGATCTTGCCAAGGAACACTTGCGGTACATGGTCGGCGGTCGGAGCAGCGTCTGTGGAAGCGAACGGCTGTATCGATTCGAGTTTCCCGAACGGCCAGGTGCGCTGATGCGATTCCTTTCGTCCATGCACCCGAACTGGAACATCAGCCTGTTTCACTACCGCAATCACGGCGCCGACTATGGGCGTATATTGATTGGCATTCAGATTCCGGACGAGGACTTGTCAGGCTTTCAAGAGTTTGTCGAGACACTCGGTTATCGGTACACCGACGAAACGGCCAATCCTGTTTATCACATGTTCTTGCGTTAGCATCCTGTCGATTTTCAACAGGCCGCAAGGCAGACAAGTTTGGTGTGAGTGTTTATTCGTGCGTTCGACGTGCTAGGGCAACGTGATGGAATTGTGGGAACTGCTTGCGGACATCGTGTTCTTGCTGCTGGCGTGTTTGATCGGCGGCGGCTTGGCATCGCTGGTCGGTCAAAGCCCCTTGGTCGGGTATTTGTTGGCCGGGATGCTTGTCGGCGGCCCCGGCAGCTTTGACATTGTTTCGGCACAGCACGAAATCGAATCCGTTGCCGAGCTTGGTGTTTCGCTGTTGTTGTTCAGCCTGGGGTTGGAGTTTTCGCTGCAGCGATTGAAAGAACTCGGCAGCAAGCCGTTGTTGGGCGGTGTTTTGCAAGTTGTCTTGACGCTGCTGGCTGGCTCGATCGTGGCCTGGTGTTTTGGCATGTCGATTTCGGCCGGTGTCGCGGTCGGCGCGATGATCACGCTCAGCAGTACCGCAGTGGTGCTGCGGATTTTGATGGAACGTGGCGAGATCGAGATGCCCCATGGCCGCAATAGTTTGGGTGTCTTGCTGACTCAAGACATCGCCGTTGTTCCGTTGGCGGTTTTGATGACCGTCTTGGGCGAAGGCGGCACTGTTGGCGAGGTGACGTACGAAGTTTGCAAGCTGGCGCTCATGGCGGCGGGGCTCGCGGCCGTGTTGTATTTGCTGACCAAGGTGGCGGTGTTGGCGCTAGGGACATTAACGCTGCAGCGAAACCGTGAGTTGACGATCATCTTTGCGGCGTCGATGGGGCTCGGTGCGGCATGGGCGGCGCACTCGGCAGGAATTTCACCGGCGCTCGGCGCGTTTATCGCGGGGATGTTGCTTGGCAGTTCTGCGTTTGCGACACAGATACGCGCCGACGTGTCGACGTTGCGAGTGTTGTTGTTGACTTTGTTTTTTGGCGCCGCCGGGATGGTAGCGGACCCGTTGTGGATCATCTCGCACTTCCACTGGGTCGCGACGGTGGCGATCGCCGTGACGCTTGGAAAGCTTTTGATTGTCGCGCTGATTTTTGTAGGGCTACAGCAGTCGCTTCGTGTTGCCGCTGCGACCGGATTGTCGCTCGCCCAGGTCGGTGAGTTTGCGTTTGTGTTAGGTTCGGTGGGACGGACGTCTGGGGTTGTGACCGATGGCACGTATGCGTTGATCGTTTCGGTGACGATTTTGTCTTTCTTTATCAGTGCGTTGGCGGTGCCCAATGCACCGCGGTTTGGCGACCGCGTGGCAAGGTTGTTGGGCAAGCATCATCGCGATTCGGACAACTTATCAGGGGCGTCGCATCGTGCCGATGTGCTTGTGATCGGATTTGGGCCGACCGCACAGCTGGCGACCGTTCCGTTGATGGGATCTGATTTCAAAGTCACGGTGATTGATTTAAATCGCAACGGTGTCAAGACAGCGATCGACTATGGTTTCGATGGCCAGTATGGCGATGCGTTGTTGCCTGATGTGTTGGAGCACGCTTCGGTAGGCGAAGTCAAATTGGCAATTGTGACTCTGCCACACTTTCGGTCAGCGTTATCGGCGGTGGAGCTCATTCGATCGATGAATCCGACGGCGACGATTTTGGTTCGGTCGCGGTATCACATTCATCGACTTGCGCTCAGCATTGCCGGTGGGACGGTCGAAGGTGATGAGGACTGCGTCGGTGACGCGATGGGAAAACGCGTTAGCGAATGGTATTTGGAAGCGACGAAACGTAGCGAGATTTAGCGATTCGCAAAGGTTGGATTGGCTTGGTGTCACCCTTAGGCATGGTGCCGACGGAGTGCGTTGGGATGCCGTGACAATGAAGGGGCATGAAGATTGAGTTCCCGCCAGACGAGCCGTCATGCGGGGACAGAGCAGTCATGCGGGGACAGAGCCGTCATGCGGGGACAGAGCCGTCATGCGGGGACAGAGCAGTCATAAGCTGTAGCTCCAACAGTTGACTGTTTGGTTGCATGAAGGGCTCGTTCGTTGACTACTTCAGGAGCGAAATTTTGGCTTTGCTAGTGTTCGCAACCTCGCCGATAAGGTGTTTCTACAAATCAAATTGTTGACGGGGCAGTTTGAATGTGGTGCAATCGTTCCGTTGTCAGATCGAAGGGAGAGGTCTGTGATTAGAAATGCTGGAATCGAAGGCCGGCGATCGTATTTCACTCTCCTGAGGATGTTTCGATGTCCCGTCTGCCTCGCGGTGAAGTCATTGACCCAACCGAGTCGGCCATTGTGCATGTAATGAGTCGCACGGTTCGCCAGTATTATTTTCTTGGGTTTGATCCATTAACTGGCAAGAATTGCGATCATCGCAAAGAATGGATTGAACGATTGCTTGAGCGTTTCGCTGGCTTGTTCGGCATCGATTTGCTGAGCTACAGCATCCTCTCCAATCACTACCACATTGTTTTCCGATCGCGGCCAGATATTGTTTCTGACTGGGACGATACGGAAGTTGCAAAGCGTTGGCTGTCTATTTGTCCTACTCGACGTTGCCAACGACGAAACTGTGAGCCAAATGAAGCGGAGTTGGATACGATTCGTAAGTGCCCCCAATTGCTTGCGGACACCAGAGAACGACTGGCAAATGTTAGTTGGTGGATGAGATTGCTTAACCAGCGCGTGGCCCAGCGGGCGAATAGCGAATCGAACGAATCTGGAAAGTTTTGGCAGGAACGCTTCGAGTTGACTCGAATCGATGACGAGGAATCGCTCTTAGCATGCGCGGCGTACGTCGAATTGAATCCGATTCGGGCAGCGATGGCGGAAACGCTGGAAGAGAGTGACTACACCTCGGTTCAAAACAGAATTCGATCGGATCTAGAGTTTCTGGAATCGCACGATTCTTGCGACGACGCCGTTTCTTCCCAAGCATCGCGTCGAGATGGATTTCTCGCCAAGCTGGAAATTGACGAGCTGTCGGATCCGATTGGATCGCAAGCGAGTTCAAGCGGTCGACGGTGTAGCGACAAAGGCTTTCTGCCAATCTCAAGATTGGAATTCTATGAACTGCTCGATTGGTCAGCCCGGCAATTGAAGCCAGGCAAACGAGGCAAAACTCCCGATGATGCACCTCCAATTCTCGTCCGATTGGGCTTCTCCTGTGAGGAGTGGATCAGATTGATCTCTGAATTCGATCAGATCTTTTCACATGTTGCAGCGAGGTTGGATCGTATTGAATTATCACGAGGCCGGATGTCTGGTCGTCGATTGCCAGTTCCTGCGATCGCAAAACAAGTGCTCGCTGCTTAAACGGCGACTTAAAGCATCTGCGAATCTGCTCGAAGCCTCCCCGGATATTTTGATTCGGCCGATTGGAGGTCATCTTCATTGGCCTTGCTTGCAAAGCTAGTCGTGATAAAGCTGCGCGCCATGCTAGGCCCTTTGTAGCGAGAGACAATTCGCGGTGACGTCTCGACGTAAATTTGCGATACTCCTTCAAACAGATTCCGATTTTCGGGCCTTTGGGATCACCTTGCGACTTTTGTGACTGCTCTGTCCCCGTCAATCGGTTGGCTCAAGGATGATTGACGGCTCTGTCCCCGTTATTTGAGGAGGTGTGGGCTCTGTCCCCGGTTGGTTTGGTGAATGGGTTGCCGTTGGAAGTGGTGGGGCTTTGTAAATGCTTTGGGAAAACCGAGGCATTGCGGGGGGCTTCGTTTGAACTTCGGCAGGGAGAGCGGCTGGCTCTGCTCGGACCCAACGGGGCTGGTAAGTCGACGATGATCCGGACGCTGGCGGCGAGGTCTGTCCCCGACAAGGGTGAGGTGCGGGTGTTTGGCGAGCCGGGGCGGTCGGCGGTGGCGCGGCAGTTGATTGGATGGATCCCGCAAGATCTGGCGATCTATGGGGATTTGACCGCTCGCGAAAACATGATGGCATTCGCGAAATTCCATGGTGTCCCCCGACGTGAACTAAAACAACGCGTCCAGTGGGCGCTTCAGTGGACAGGGCTTCATGACCGGGCCAATCACTTGGTCCGAACGTTCTCCGGTGGCATGAAGCGACGCGTCAATCTGGCTTGCGGCGTGCTGCACCAGCCCAAAATTCTGCTGTTGGACGAACCTACGGTCGGTGTCGATCCACAAAGTCGACAACGCATCTTTGAAATGTTGGATGAACTCAGCGCCGCTGGAACGTCGCTCCTGCTGACCACCCACCACTTGGACGAAGCACAAGATCGGAGTGACCGGTTGCTGATCATGGATGCCGGAAGAATCATCGCCGACGGGACGATCGACGAACTGGTCGATCAAACGGTAGGTCGATCGAGGTTGGTTCGCCTGCGATTGGATCGACAAATCCATTCCGCGTTTCGGTTGCCTCACCACCTCTCCAATCACTCCGGCGTACAGGACTCAGGCGACTCAGACATGACCCGCATCATTGATCGAACGGTTGAAACACGGATCAGCGATGTCGATCGCCAATTGACTCAATTGATCGATTCGGTCCACAGGCAAGGCTATCATGTCGTCGATCTGGATGTGCAGGCTCTGTCCCTGCATCATGTGTTTCTGCATTTGACCGGGAATAAGCTCCGGGACTGACACCTTGTACGCGCGGCAAAAGCGAACTAAACGATGACATGGACGGTCTTCACAATCAGCTTGCGACGGTTGCTGCATAGCCCCGTCGAATTGGTGCTGACGTTCGTCGTGCCGGTCGCTTTCTTTAGCGTGTTCGCGTTGATCTTTAGCAAAGGCGTTGGAATCGGCAGCACGCCGAAAACCAAAGTCGCGATCACCGCACAAGTCGACAACCTCGCCGCACAAACGCTCGTCGATTCATTGCAATCGAATGACGGCTTGCGAATGATCTCCTTGGTCGACGAAAACGACAATGACGGACCGACCCCCACACCGAAGGCCGTCGCGCAAGCGGTCCGAAACGGGACCATCGCGATCGGAATCAACATTCGGAAGGATAAACAAGGAGAACTCGCCGTCGACTTGCTGACCGATTCCTCGGACCAGGTTGCACCACAGGTCGTCACCGCGATCGTCGCCCGCGAATTGGCCATGCTGCATGCGAAGCTGGCACGCACACAACAGCAACCCGAGGTGATGCGGCGGCCGAGCTTGGATTCGCCAACAGAGAAAACTGTACCCATCGCAGTGCCATCGGAGATTCATAACCCGGCAGCCGCAAAGTCCGAGGTTAAAGCTTCCACAGTCGAGCAACCGTTCGCAAACTCCATTCACGTCGTCGACGTGATGGGCGAAGGTAAGTCGAGCCCGATCGTCAGTTTGTACGCGGCTGGCATCGCGGTGATGTTCTTGTTGTTTGGGGCGAGTGGCGGTGGCGGTGCGTTTCTGGAAGAACGAGAGAACACAACACTGGACCGTTTGTTGTCGACGCAGATGTCGATGGACCAATTGCTGCTCGGAAAATGGTTTTACCTAACGGCACTCGGATTCGTCCAAGTCACGGTGATGTTCATCTGGGGGCAAGTGATCTTTGGCGTCGATTTGGCGAGCCATCTGGATGGTTTTATCATGATGACGATCGTTACCAGTGGGGCGGCGGCATCGTTCGGTTTGCTGTTGGCGACGCTTTGCAAGTCGCGCGGTCAGTTGAATGGATTGTCAGTGATTTTGATCCTGACGATGAGTGCGTTAGGCGGTTCGATGGTACCGCGGTATGTGATGAGTGACGGAATGCGTCGCGCCGGACAGTGGACGTTTAATGCGTGGGCCCTCGATGGATATGACAAAGTGTTTTGGCGGGAGTTGCCGGTTCATACATTATGGCCACAGTTATCGGTTCTGATGGGCGCCGGAGTCGGTTTCTTGTTGGTCGCACGAGCACTCGCGGTGCGGTGGGAACTGGAGTAGCCTGCATCGCCACAGAATTTCAGGAGGCACCATGCGATCTGAAAAACTCTGATTCAATCGCATACCAGTGTCTGTTGCTTGTTCCATCGCATGCTTCCTATCGCTACCGGCGGAGTTTGATACAGTGTTCGGGAATTGAACTAAATCCTCGAACAGATTGAGCACTGATGACGACGATCGCCCCAGGTAAAACACGTCTCGGATGGATCGGAACGGGCGTGATGGGAAACAGCATGTGCGGTCACCTGATCCGGGCCGGTTACACGGCGACCGTTTACAACCGGACGCGTGAGAAAACGAAAGCGTTGGCAGAGCTTGGCGCTGAAGTCGTTTTGAGTCCCAAAGAGGTCGCGGAAAAGAGCGACGTGGTGTTCACGATCGTTGGTTTTCCGAGTGATGTTCGCAGCGTGATCCTGGGTGACGACGGCGTTTTGGCGGGATCGCGTGAAGGAATGGTCGTGGTCGACATGACCACCAGTGAACCGAGTTTAGCGGTGGAGATTGCTCGAGCGGCGACCGCTGTTGGCGTTCAGTCTGTCGACGCACCCGTTAGCGGCGGTGACACGGGCGCGAAGAACGCTGCCCTTTCGATCATGATCGGTGGCGATGAAGAGACGGTGGATGCGCTTGCACCACTGTTTCAACTGATGGGAAAGACCATCGTGCGGCAAGGCGGGCCGGGGGCAGGCCAACATACCAAAATGGTGAATCAGACATTGATCGCTAGCGGGATGATCGCCGTTTGCGAAGGCTTGCTGTATGCACACAAAGTCGGCTTGGACATCCCCACCGTGCTGCAGAGTGTGGCGTCTGGCGCGGCGGGCAGTTGGTCATTGTCAAATCTTGCCCCGCGTATGATCAACGGCGACTTTGACCCAGGGTTCTTTGTCGAGCATTTTTTGAAGGACATGAAAATCGCACTCGACGAAGCGTCACGAATGCAACTCGCGCTTCCGGGGTTGGCACTGGGCTATCAATTCTACAATGCCGTGGCCGGACAAGGCCATGAACGCGACGGGACGCAAGCACTGATCCTCGCGCTTGCGCGAATGAATGGGATTGATTGGCAGTCGCTTTACTCTTGAGCCTCCCCTCCCTAAACCCGGCACCTTGAATCCCGCAAACGAGAATCCTTCCATGAAAGCCGCATCTTTTTCTGAAGCCGGTGGGCCCGAAGTCATCCAATTCTGCGAATTGCCGGTCCCCGAACTGTCAGCCGGCCAAGTGCTGATTCGAGTTCATGCCGCAAGCGTCAATCCGATCGACACCTATGTGCGTCGCGGAATAGTCGCATTCGAGCTACCCAAGCCCTTTGTACCGGGTTGCGACGCCGCGGGTGTGGTCGAGGCCGTCGGTGAAGGCGTGGCCGATTGGAAGGTTGGTGACCGCGTCTGGTGTACCAATCAGGGATTGCTGGGGCGACAAGGGACAACGGCGGAATTGATCGCTGTTGACGCTCAGTGGTGTTTTCGTCTGCCAGATCAAGTCGACTTTGAAACGGCAGCGGCCAACGCGTTGGTCGGTGTCACAGCTCACTTGGGTCTGTTTCGATATGGCGGCTTGAAGGCCGGTGAAACAGTTTTTGTCGTTGGCGGAACTGGCGGCGTCGGATCGATGGTCGTTCAAATGGCCAAGGCAGTCGGCGCGACCGTGATCACGTGTGCCGGCAGCGACGAAAAAGTCCAACGGGCGAGCGATTTGGGCGCCGACCACGTGTTCAATTACAACAATCAGTCGATTGGTGAAGCGGTCAAGCAGTTCGCACCCAACGGGATTCAGCTGCACTGGGAAACGCGTCGGATGCCAAACTTTGACGAGGCGATCGATCTGCTGGCGCCACGAGGGCGAATGGTCGTGATGGCGGGACGTGATTCGCGCCCGGAGTTTCCGGTGGGGCCGTTCTACGTCAAGGAATGTTCGCTGGTAGGCTTTGTAATGTTCAAAGCGTCGCCGGAAGAAATGAAAGTCTGCGCTGACGAAATGAACGAGTGGATGGCGGCGGGCAAATTGAAAGCGAACATCGCGGCGCGGTTCTCGATGGAACAAATGTCAGATGCACATCAATTGCAAGAATGTGATGGTGTTGGCGGCAAGATCGTGATCACACGATGAGCTCGCTTGCCCAATCGTATCACCTCGTGTTTCCGTTGCTGGCCAGTTTGCTGTTTGTCGGCGGGCTGTTGTTCTTGAAGCGGGCGACGCTTGCGGGCACGAACCCTTGGACGGTTTCGCTGGTGGCCAACTACTGGGGAGCCGCGTTGTTTTCGCTGTTTTGGTTTACCAGCGAGATGCCGGTGCCTTGGGAGCTGATTTGGCAGCCGGCTTTGGTGGCGGTGTTTTATATCTTGGGTCAGATCGGGACGTTTTCGGCGATCAACTACGGCGACGTGTCAATTGCGGCACCGCTGTTTGGGATCAAGGTGCTGTTGGTCGCGGTGCTTTTGACGGTCGTTGGCGGGACGGGATTGCCGGCAGCGATCTGGATCGCGGCGGTGATGGCAACGGCCGGGATCGCGCTCGTGCAGTGGATGGGATCGGGGAAACATGATCGGGTTTGGTACACGGTGTTGAGCGCGTTCGGGGCGAGTTTGTCGTTTTCGATATTCGACGTGTTGATTCAGACGTTCTCGGCATCGGAGAAATGGTCCACCGGTAGGTTTCTGCCGATCATGTTCTGGTTTGTTGGCGCGTACACCACGGTCTTTTTCCTGGGGCTGCAGCGAGAAAAATTCGCCGACCGCTTAGTGCGACGCTCACTGATTTTGGGCGGGATGTTGATCGCGGCGCAGGCGATCTGCATCGTTTACGCCCTGTCGACCTTCGGCGATGCGGCCCGTGTGAACGTGGTTTATTCCATGCGAGGGATTTGGGGGGTATTGCTCTCGTGGGCGATGGCGTTGATTTTCGGCGGAAGTGAGGCGGAGCTGGGACGACGCACGATGTTGACCCGATTGGGTGGGGCGACGTTGATCACGACATCGGTGGTCATTGCGATACTATTTGGGTAATGGTTGAAAGTTACCCGCCATAGAACTCATTGCGTGCGACGTACAATCGGATACGCTGTTGGCGGATTTTCTCCCGCAATGCCCCCCTCAATACACATACGACTAACCGGGACGATTGACGCATGAAAGCGATGCTGCTGACGGAATACAAAAATCTCGAGGTCACCGAGTTCGACGACCCCACCGTAGGGCCAAAAGATCTGCTGATCCAAGTTCGTGCTTGCGGTATCTGTGGCAGTGACATCCACGGTTATGACGGCAGCACCGGTCGTCGCATTCCGCCATTGGTGATGGGCCACGAAGCGGCAGGCGTTGTCACGGAAGTCGGCAGCGAAGTGACCGATTTCAAGGTGGGTGATCACGTCACGTTCGATTCGACCGTTTCGTGCGGCGAGTGCTTCCACTGCCGACGTGGCGAAATCAACTTGTGCGACAATCGCATGGTGTTGGGCGTTTCGTGCGGCGAGTACCGACGTCACGGCGCTTTCGCCGAAAAAGTCGCCGTGCCGCAGCACATCTGCTATCGCTTGCCAGAAGAGATGCCGTTCGAACATGCGGCGATGATCGAAGCGGTTTCGGTCGCGGTGCACGCTGCCAATCGAACCCCCGTTGTGTTGGGCGACACCGCTGTCGTCGTTGGTAGCGGGATGATTGGCTTGTTGACGATTCAGGCGATCAAATTGGCTGGCTGCTCGAAAGTGATCGCGGTCGACTTGGATCAAGACCGTTTGGACGCGGCGTTGGAGCTGGGGGCGGATTACGGACTGAACGCCAAAGAAGTCGATGTGGTCGCCGAAGTCAAAAAGCTGACCAATGGTCGCGGAGCCGATGTGGCGTTGGAAGTCGTTGGTGCGACCGCGACGATCAACACGGCGGTCGAGTCGGTTCGCAAAGGCGGCTCGGTCACGTTGGTCGGCAACCTGTCGCCACGCGTTGAAATGCCGCTGCAAGCGATCGTGACTCGCGAATTGAACGTGTTTGGCACGTGTGCTTCGTCGGGTGAATACCCCGCCTGCATCGACCTGATGAATTCGGGTGCGATCAAGGTCGAGCCGTTGATCACCGCCAAAGCGACGTTGGACGAAGGCCCTGAATGGTTCAAACGTCTTTACGCTGGCGAAAAAGGTGCCATGAAAGTCATCATCCAGCCGACCGTTTCCGCGTAACGCGATTGATTCTGGCTAGAATAATTCTGGTTTGATGAGAGCGCCTCCGATTGCTTTGGTGCTCTGGAAAATCCTGCTGATCCAATTCGGATCGGCAGGCCTTCACCGTCTCTTCCTCCTTGGTCATACCCCGCGATGCTTTCCTTGAAACCTCTTTTTGCGTGCGCCGCATTGGCCGCACTGTTGGTCACCCCGGCCATCACATTCGCCGCCGAAGTCGAAACGGCTGACGACATCAAGATCGTCACGTTGAAAAACAAAAATGGCATGACGGTCAAAGTCACCAATTACGGTGCGATCATCATGTCGATCGTCGTTCCTGATCAAGACGGCAAAATGGGTGACGTCGTTCTCGGTTACGACAACATCCGCAGCTACACGAACGCAGTTGATAAGCCGTACTTCGGTGCTGTTGTCGGACGTTATGGCAACCGCATTGCGAAAGGCAAGTTTACGATCGACGGCACCGAATACAGCCTGCCGATCAACAACGGACCCAACAGTCTGCACGGCGGAATCATCGGTTTTGACAAGGTGATTTGGGACCTGGATGTGGACCAAGACAGCAACGCTGTCGGGTTGACTTACCACGCCAAAGACGGTGAAGAAGGTTATCCAGGTAACCTCGATTGCTCGGTCACGTACACCTTGACCGACGACAACGAAATCAAAATCGACTACGCCGCGAAGACTGACAAAGCGACTCCCGTCAACTTGACTCAGCACACGTACTTCAACTTGAAGGGCGAAGGCGAAGGTACGATTCTGGATCACGAGCTGATGCTGAACGCGAACCGTTACACGCCAGTTGACGAGACCTTGATTCCGACTGGTAAGACTCCGGCGGTTCAAGGCACTCCGTTCGATTTCACGACAGCCAAAGCGATCGGTCGCGACATCAAAGAAGAGAACGAGCAGCTGACCTTCGGTGGTGGCTATGACCACAACTGGATCTTGGACAAAGCCGGGCAGACTGGCGAGTTGACCTTGGCCGCACGTGTTGTTGAGCCAACGACCGGCCGTGTTCTGGAAATCTCGACGACCGAGCCAGGCATTCAGTTCTACTGCGGTAACTTCTTGGATGGCCGTTTGACCGGCAAAGCGGGTAAGAAGTACGTCTATCGCGGCGGGTTCTGTTTGGAAACCCAGCACTATCCCGATAGCCCCAACCAACCGAGCTTTCCGTCAACGATTTTGCAGCCTGGTGATGAGTACGAAACCACGACGATTTTCAAGTTCTCGACGGTGAAGTAGTTCGTTCGAAACGATCGATTTAATAAGTAAGAAAGGCCCGGCAGGATTGATTCCAGCCGGGCCTTTTTTCGTGGGAGTTTGGAGCGGTAGCGAGAGTGTGTTTGTGCGTGGGGCGGGTGATGGTGATTGGGGCAACCGACTCGATCGTTTTTCGGCGAAAAGATGTTGGAGTCTAGCCTTTAGGCGATTTTTTCTTCCGGACGTTGGAAACGCGCTTCAGGCGTACTGACTTAGAGTTTTGCTCATGCTCGGGCGGTAGTTGTTGGCCCTGTTGTTGGCCCTGTTGTTGGCCCTGTTGTTGGGACGTATCGTTTTGGTCGGGGTTTTGGATACCGGCCTCTCGTTCTAATTCTTCCTGGACGCCTTCGCGAAGTTGTTCGAGTTGTTGTGCGGCACGTCGAAGCCCTTCGGTGGAGTCACCGAGAACTGCATCCGCCGCTTCGTCAATCGTTTCTCGAAGGCTTTCGATCCCCTTGGAAGCTTCTTGTTCAAACTGTTGTGCCTGTGGCATGAAGCCCCGCCGCACCAATTCAGCGGCATTCTCAAGTTGGCGTTCCGCTTGCGATTGTCGGGCTTCGCGAAATCCGTCGTAAAGCTTTTCTGCGAGCAGCGGTTCTGACTCACTCGCCTGTTCGACCGTCTGTTGCATTTGCTCTAACAATTCGGTCAAGCGTTCGGCTTGGCGTTCGAGACGTTCGGGGGACGCATCCGTTGTTTCGTCACCGCGAAGCCCCGGTGTCGCTTCATCAACTTGTTCACGCATCGATTGTCCGATGCGTTCTTGCTCCGTTTCTAGTTCGCTGACTTCGTCACGCATGTCGCGCATTTGTTGATCGAACGCGTTCGCGGTCCGCTGGCGGAAATCTTCGGTCAGCTCTTCGAGTTGCTGTTCGGCGCGACGGCCGGATGCCAATGCGCTTGAAGCGTCATTTTGCTCTGTCGCCTCGCTCGCCTGCTGCAAATTTTCACGCGACTGTTGTAACTGGTCAGCTTGCTCGGCCATTCGCTCGCTGTTCTCTTCCGAACGCATTCGTGATTCCAAGTCGTCTGACATTCGCAACAATTCTTGCTGTTGCTCACGCAGTCGTTTCAGCTGTCGTTCGATCTCTTCTTTCTCCTGCTCGTCGTCCGCTTGTTCGAGCGCCGATTGCAGTTTGGCAAGCTCTTCCATCAAGTCTTCGGTACGTCGGGCGAGTTCCCGCAACCGGCTCAGAACTTGCCGATCTTCGGCAGCTTGTTGTTGCTGTTCGGTTTCCGCTTGTGCTTGTTGCTGGGTTTCGTATCGACTTTCGTCTTGGTCAAGTTCCAATTCGTTGATTTGTTGTTGTCGAGACGAGTTGCTGCTGCTCGAACTGCTTTGGCTTTGCTGTTGCTGCCCCCGTGTGATTTCGAACTCGCGGGCACGCAATTTCATTAGCCCAGAGAGTGCACCTTGTGCCGAACGTCTCGCAGCCGGAAGGCGATCTTCAAGTTCTGTTTCCGATGCAAGCGTGTCGATCGTCGCCTTCATCTTCTCGATCACTTCAGCGGCAAAGGCTTTTGATTTGTCGTCGGAAACTTCTGATGCGACCTCGTTGAATTGCTCGAGCGCGGATGCCTGTGACTCCCCAATCACATCGATGTCTTCCTCGGCAACAATCTTTCCACTCAAGTGGTCGCGGATTTGATTCCAGATTGCGGCAACGATTTGCTTCTGAACCTTGATCAGTTCTTCGGCTTGTTGCCCAGCACCACCTTGCTGCCCTTGCTGTTGGGATGGATCACTTTGGTTGCCGCTTTGCGGATCGCCTTGACGGTAGATCTCTTCAAACGGTCTGACCTCGGCAAAGAACAAGTCGCTTTCAGTCCGACGGGGATTGCCGTCCGCATCCAAATCTTCGGCCCAAAAGTAGAACGACACTAAATCGTCAACCTCGGCCTGCATCGCTTCGAAGTCCAACAGATGCTGGACCTTTTGTTTCGTATTGCGTGCAACCTCGCTTGCGAGCACGACTTCAACTTCGTCATCGGATTCACGCAAGTAAGAAAGGCCGGTGCGTGTGACGCCGAAATCGTCACGCACACTTGCCGACAGTTCCAACTCCTGGAGCGCCGACACGGTGACGTCGCGAGCCTGGTCCAAATCCATCGATGGCGGTTTATTGGGTTGGACTTTGACAGAGATCTTCGGCGGGAATTTGTTTTGACGTCCTTCGCTGTCGGTCAGGTTCAAAACAAAGTCAGCAGATTCGGTTGCGTGCAGTTTTGCTTCATAGATCACATAGTCGCCCATCAGCGAGACCGACGATTCGGCAGGCTGGTCGGCAAGGTTGCATTCGATTGATGCTCCCGCCTTGGCCGCGTCTAACCTGCAGCTCGCGACAGGCTTATTCAGAATCAGTCGCCAAGTGACATTGGTGCCTTCGACCACGGTGACTTTCAAGGTGTCTTCCACGTCGCGGTCAGGCAATTCCGTATAGGCTGGATAGCGGAGGAGGGCATCGCTACGTCGAAGCTGGGGAAATTCGAACACGTCGATCGAATACGTCTCGCTTGTCCAGCCATCGCTCTCGATTCGGTAGAGCATCTTTTGTTCGACCGATGGCAGAAACGCCGCAACGATCGGGTCGCTCATCGTTTGCTTCATCGGAAGACGAGAGATCTGAGTATCCGGCGAGACTTCTTGGCCGGGCTCATACATCACCCAGTAGGTCTGTTCCGGCAGGTTCCTGCTGAATTCGGCACTGACGACCAAGCTGGTCCCCCGCTCGACTTCGGTATTGCCCGGAACAACGATGACTTGCTGTTTTGCGAGAGCTTCTTTTTCAGCAGATAAAATCATGGTCGCCCGATCGTCGACGCGATTTCGAAATGCCGAAAACGACAAGACACCAGCGAATGCGGCGAGTCCGATCAGCCTTGCGGTCCACAACGACCCTGAGGACACAACACTTTGCCAGTCGTGAGACCGGAAGTGGTCGTGTGTTTGATCGATCAACAACTGAGCAAGCGGTCGATCCACGGTGTTGTCTTCGAGTTCAGACGTCGTGATCAGACGCTCGCCGAGTGAAGGAAACTTAGATTCAATCTTTGAAGCAATCCCCGCGGTATCTTTGGTCATCCGGCTGGCATACGCCCAAGCGACCACAACCGACATGACGCTGCCGATCACCATGACGATCCACAGTGATTGTGAGGGAACTTGACCGGCGCGTTCGACCTGCACGGTCATCCATAGCAAGCACAAGCAGACGATCAGAAACACGGTCAAAAACGACCAAAAGCTTCGCGACCAAAGCCGCGTTGTGACGTGTCTGACCTCGCGCCGGATTCGGGCGAGTTGACGTTCCGCGATCCCGGCCCGATTGTCAAACCGCGTCGAGTCGTTGATCTCGAATCGCCCTTCGTTCATCGATCCTTCACTCATGGCTCGTCGTTCCCTTTGCGGAAAGGAGTGTTTCGATAGCGACCAGCCCCATCGTCGCCACAATCAACCACTGCCACCAACCCTGCCTTGCTTCCAGTTCGACGTCACGCAATGCACGCTCGGCTTGCCGATCCTGTTCCAGCAATTCGGGTGACGAAACGGTCACGCCCAGACTGCTGAACCGATTCAAATCGATCGGTGTCAGTTCGCTTTCTGCCGCGTCCAAATTCACTGCGAACGGAACGCCATCGGCGGAAGACACGAATCCAGGTTTGGTTGTGAGAACGGGGGCACCATCGGAATCGGTTTCGTCGCCAAGTTGGCTTCCAACCAACAAGGATTGTGGGACCAACGTTCGGTTGGGGGCGATCATGCCGAGGATCATCGGAACGAACTTGGTCGATAAAGCAAATTGACTTTGCGAAGGCTGCCAACCTGATGTCAGCAACCATAGTTGTCCGGACGCGGTGTCTTGAGAGACGAAATCACGGTGGATGAGCCAGGGTGATTGGTCATCCAAACGCAATGTGACATTCGTGCTGTCGCTCAGTCCGCCTATGACTTGGTGTTGCCAAACCTTGATCGATGAAAAATCGTTGACACCAGGATCAGCGAGCGGTCGGATCAGCGGGGCATCGAAATCAACCGACGCTATTAGTCGGAAGCCGTCTTTCTCGGATGATTCTAAGGTCATCTCGGGGCTTTCAAACAGTGCTGCGAGCGACTTCACGGCGACCTCGCTGACCGGGCGATCGAGGACCACGAGCAGATGCCCACCGGATTTCAGATAGCCCGAAACCGCCACGCTATCCAATTCGTCAAGACTCGCTGCAGGAACAACGGCAAAGGGGATCGCATCAGCATTCAGCCTGTCACGGAATTCCGCCGCATCAACGACATCAAACGTTATCTCACGCGAGGTATCGCTGAACGGCAATTGGCTGAGATAAAACGACAGACGTTCTCGTTGGTCCGGATTTGAATCCGTGCCCGCGAGGAAAAGCACACGCTGTGTCGCTTTTTGAGGACGAATAAAGTAATGGGTATTGTCAAAGGGATCGTTGTCGCCGACCAATTTCAAAACAGCGGTACCGTTAGCGTTGCCCTGTCCGGCATTGCTCTGTCCGGCAGGGGGAAGTGGAACGTTAAAGTAACGCGTTTGACCGGGACCGACTTGAACGACCGCGGCATCCGCGTCTTGACCTTCGTAACGAAGGCGGAAAGTCGATGATTGACTTGGCCCGTCATCATGCCGAACCTCGACACGGACGGTGTTGCCTGAGTCGTCATTGGATTCTGTGATTCCACGTTCCAGGCTCCGTGGAATCATCCGGAGTGATGCATTTCCCGAAGTGGACAGATTGATTGATTTCGATTCTAGCCAAACGTCCTCTGGCCAATCGTAGCCTTGCAATGAATCAATGTTCGCGCCGCTTTGCATGTCACTGATTAAAACGACGCGGGTACGAATCGCTGCGCGTCCACCCGATACGATGTTGTCGCTTTCGGAACCCGACGGAGCTGTTTTATCATCCATGTCCAACAGCGCTGCCGAATCGGCGCAGTAACGCAATGCTTGTCCGATATCGGTTGTTAACCAAGTCGGTTCGATTCGACGAACCGCATCCTTGGCTGCGTTTTTTCGCATCGCCGATTGTAGGCCCGCCGATTCCTGTAGCGACAAGATTGCATCGGTTTGCCGATCAAATGCGATGACGGCAATCAGCGTGTCATCGTCGCATTGATCGATGATTTCGTCTGCGGTTTGACGTACCGCGTCAGCGATACCTTCACGCCGCATACTGGCGCTGCGATCGACCAAAACGACCGTCGCCTCTTGAACGCCATCAAGCGTTTCCGATTCGGTCGACGGAAGGAACGGGCGCGCGAACGCGAACGCCAGCATTCCGATCGCCAGACAGCGGATCAGCAGCAGCGGCAGATTCTCCAGGCGACTTCGCCGTGTCAGTCGCGGCGGGCTGGACTCCAAAAACATCAAGGAGCTGAACTGGATCTCGCCTTTGGGTTGGCGGCGGATCAAGTGAAACAAGATCGGCCCGACAACCGCGAGGGCGCCAAGAAAATACAGAGGGGTCAGGAAGCTCATCGGCGCCGTCCCCCGTTCATCGCCCGGTTCCCACCACCGCCCAATCGATTTCTGGCATCGATCAAACTTGACAATGCTCGATCGAGTGGCTGGTCGGTCGACATTTCGTAATATCCGACACCGGTGTTGCTGCAGATCGTTTGCACCTGCTGACGGTGTTGCTCAAATTGTTCCTGGTACCGTTTTTTTGCCGACTCCGGATCGACGTAGATCTGTTTGCCCGTTTCGATATCCTGGACCATCGACGGCGATTGAAGTTGCAGGTCCAGTTCCGATGGGTCTAGTACACGCAGCAGCACCACCTCGTGTCCACGTGCACGCAGGGACGCCAGTTGTGTTTGCAGCGTATCAGGATGCGCCAATAAATCGCTGATCAGGATCACGAGTCCCCGGCGTGGGACCAAGGAAGCGACTTGACGCAGCGGCGCATCAATATCGGTCCCGCGTCCTTCCGCTGGCCGCGAAAGTTCGACAAGGATTTGATGGAAATGCTTTGCGCCAATCTTGGCCGGAACGAAGTCGCCGATTTCGACATCAAACGTCAACACACCGACGGCGTCATGTTGGGTCGTCAGGAAATAGGCCAGCGTCGCGGCAACGGTTCGCGCATAGTCAATTTTGCTGTACTCGAGCGAACCGAAGCTCATTGAGCGACTTTGATCGACGATCAGGTAACATCGCCGATTGGTTTCGTCTTCGAATTTCTTCACGAAGTAACGGTCACTGCGTGCATACAGTTTCCAATCCAAGCTCCGCAAATCGTCGCCTGGTACATACGCGCGGTATTCACTGAATTCGATCGAACTGCCATGTGTCGGACTGCGGTGTAGTCCCGAAAAGAACCCTTCGACGACGGTCTTCGCGCGCAGCTTCAGACTCTTGATTCGCATCAAGGTATCGGGGTCGACGCCCGCGCTCGGACGCCCTGGCGAAGTGTTACCAGAAGCGGCTGGATCAGATGTCATGGTTTAGAAACCGTCTCGAGCAGCTTGTCGATGATTTGTTCGATCGTGACACCTTCGGCTTCGGCCTTGTAGGTTGGCAGTACACGGTGCCGAAGGGTTGGGTGTGCGAGCGCGACGATGTCTTCGGTTTGAACGTGTGCTCGCCCAAGCAGCAGTGCGCGTGCTTTCGCGCCGAGCACCAACGTTTGGCTCGCTCGGGTACCCGCACCCCAGCCCACCCATTCGTTGACAAATTCAGGCGTTCCGGTTCGACCAGGGCGAGTTGCCTGGACCAGACGCACCGCGTATTCGGCGATCGCTGTTGCGATTGGTACATCGCGGACGATCGACTGAAATCGCAAAACGTCTTCGCCGCTAAAGAGCGGTTGAATCGGTTCGGGCTTTGTTGAGGTCGTTCGCATGACCACCGACAGTTCGTCTTCGGCGGGCAGGTAATCGATCCGGACGTTGAACAAGAATCGATCAAGCTGTGCTTCCGGCAGCGGGTAAGTGCCTTCCATTTCGATCGGGTTTTGTGTCGCCAGCACAAAGAACGGTTGCGGAAGCTCGTAGCGCGTGCCAGCCGCGGTGACCTGATGTTCCTGCATCGCCTCCAACATCGCGGCTTGCGTTTTCGGCGGTGTACGGTTGATTTCGTCGGCCAGAATGACGTTGGCAAAGACCGGCCCTTTGACAAACGACAAGGCCCGATGTCCATGGTCGGTTTCTTCCAAGATTTCAGTGCCGACGATGTCGACAGGCATCAGGTCCGGTGTGAACTGAATCCGGCTGAAATCCAAGTGAAAGATCTGTGCGACACTGCGGACGAGCAACGTTTTCGCCAAGCCGGGCGGCCCGGTGATCAAGCAGTGGCCACCGGCAAACAGGCTGATCAAAAGCTGTTCGATGACTTCTTGTTGGCCAACGATCGCTTTCGATAATTCGCCGACAATCCGGTCGCGTGCGTCTTGGATTTGTGAAGCTAGATTCGGTTCGGTTAAAGTCATCGGCAACGACTCGAAGGCGTGGGACTGAAAGACGCAAAACGGAAAGGGTGCGATTCGCTAGTGGGACATCGCATAGGTGACGATGTTGATGCCCATCGGATAGGCTTTTTTGACCGAGTACTCGGTGAAGTAGTCGCGGTTTTCACCTTCACGTTCCCACCCATCGCCGAGGTCGGTGTTGTGGCAAATGAAAACCATGATGCGATCTTTGTCGTCGTAGATCGCCTTGTAGTGTGGGACAGAGGTGTCGCTGCCATCACGAGAGCTTTCCCAGGAAACGCCGTAGCGTGCCGAGTGAATCGATGGCACTTGCGGTTTTTCTTTCATGTCATACACATTGTGAAAAATTTGGTGCGACAAAGGGACCTCTTGAGGCCGGCGATCAGGAAAGACTCGGCCGAGTTCCCATTCCAAGTTTTCGTACTGGGTGTCACCCCAAAAGTCATCCACCATCAAGAAACCACCGCTATAGCAATAGTCACGCAGGGCGACGACTTCCGCTTCACTGAATGACAGTCCGCCTGGTTCGATCATGTACAGAAAGGGGTAATCACGAAGATTGTCATCGGTCAAGTTAACGATAACCGGATTCGGATTCACCTTGATCGTTGTCAGCTGTTGCAAACGTAGCGAGAAATTCAAATCGCTATCGGGATAGTCGGTTGCCCAACCGCCCCCGCCGCCGCGGCCTGAGTACGAGTCATAACGCACGCGTGCGAACGTAAATAAATCGCCGGGAAAGTTCTTGTCTACTTCCCAGACCGGGACACCATTGCGGTTGTACTGGATATCGCGAAACCCGCCACGACGAAAACGCTGGGCGACAACAATCGCGGGCAACACGACGACTGCCAGTGCGATACTGGTGATGAGAAAGCGTCGACGGCTCATGGGCTCGATTCCTCCTCGCTGGATTGATTTTCTGTGTCTGATTCGCCGGTCGCTTGGGTTTCCTCGGGCGAGTCCTCAAGGTCAGGCTCGGGGGGCAAGTCAGTCTCTGGCGAAGAATCGGTTTCTTCCGATGAGACTTGATCTTCCGCCGTCGCATTGTCGGCTTCAGAGTTCACTGGCGATTGAAGTTCGGCGAGCAGTTTGAGGGCGTCGCGATAGCGTGGGGCTAAAAGCAGTGCGTCGACCACGTGAGTAACCGCGGCGTCGCGGTCGCCTTGACTTTGATAGGCAACCGCAAGTTGATAGTTCAGCCCCGCCACATCCACCGGATCGAGCTCTTGGAGTGCTTTCAGCGATGGGATCGATTCTTCGGGACGTTCCGCTTGCTGACTCGCTTTGATAATTCCTCGGTGGACCGCAGCTAAAAACGGCTGCACTTCTAGGGCTTGGTCACCTGCTTTCAAGACCGCGTCCCAGTCACGCTGTTCGGCGGAGTAATCCATCTTTCTTATCAAAGCGGGCAACGCATCGGCGGACTGCTCCAACCAGTTTGCGATCGCTTGTTGTTCTTGGTCGGCATCGTCAAGTTCGCGGTAGCACTCCGCAAGCAGTTCCAACACGCCGTCGCGCTCGCCGGTCGCGGCACCGTGATCCGCCAGGAATTTCAAGTGTTCTATTGCCGCCTCAAATTGTCGTTGACCAATCTCGCGACGCGCCAATGACATTCGGGCCCAGTAGTTATCGAGGTGGTCCTCGGCCCACTGATTCATTTCTTCGCGAGGCGTTGCCCCGGTAAATTCGGGACGATCAAATTCCAAACCCTCACCGAACGCAGTCGCTTTGTTTTGTGCGAATTCGGCAAAGGCCAATTCAAGGCGCTCGATCGGATCGGTGTGCTTGGCCAACGCGGTGTTGATCGGAACGCCTTCGCCCAGCGTGTCCAGGATTGCGTTCAGCGCGTCTGCGCCGTAACGGCCGACAATAAACTCGACCGCCAAGCAAGATTCGAAATACGCGAATTGCAGGTGTTCACCCGACGGCGGCGACAGAAAAGCACTGCTGAGTTCTGAAATTGGAGTGAAGTCATCGCCCATGATCATTTCGCGATAGCGAGCTGTCATCGATTGACCCCAGCGAGAGTCACGTTGCAATTCTTCGTAGACGGAAATGCCTTCGCTTAGCCAACGCGGCATTCGGTTGTTGGTTTTGGTCAGTGTGACCACGTGACAGAATTCGTGCCACAGCACCGATTTCCAGTTCGATGGACGCTCACCACCGGACGCCGGGCTGTTGGCCGTGATCACGTGGCCAAAGCAAACGCCTAGAAAGCCTTCGCCCCCTGGCAAGCCGAAGGTGCGAATTGCGAAGTCGCTTTGCTTGGGGAAAATCTCGACGATCACGGGCCGTCGAAGCTCCATCGAGTACTTCTCGCACAGTACCCGTTTGGCTTCGGCCAATATTTCGGCTGCGGCATCGCCATAGACCCTTCGCTCTTCGGGATCCATTCGCAACAGGATTTCGCCGGGCTCGGAAAAGTCCCGCGTCACTTGTTTGGCAGAACTTGCCGCGATTGTTTCGAATCCATCCGTGCGATCTTTTAACGTCATCAAGTTGTACGCGACGACGTTGTACGGATCTTGTTTGTTGACTTCGTTGGCTAGTTGCCAGCCGATGTCATCGTCGCCAAGACGCAGCAAATCCTGGGCAAGTTGAAACGTTGCCGGGATAAAATCTGGGTCAAACGTCAGTGCATTGCGCTGATACTCGGCGCCTTCTTTGAAGCGATATTTATCGGAGAGTTTTCGTCCGATCAGGTAGTCCACATTGGGGTTGGTCGTCCAATGAGCAAGTGCCTTGTCACGCAGCTTTTGCTCTTTCTCGTAGTCGCCATCGACGTGGGCGATCACGGCAGATAGGGCAAAAGCGTTTTCATCGTGACGATTCAATCGAAACAAAGCGTCGATCGTTTTCCTCGCATCGTCATAAAGCTCGCGATCGATCTCTTTCTCCGCTTTCAGCGTCAATGCTGGAGCGTAGCTGGGATTCAGTTCGAGAGCTTGCGCGAGCGCCAATGCCGATGCCGTTGAGTCGGTCGGCGCGAGTGCGAGTGCGAGCAGGTATTCCAGACGGGCGTCGCTGATTTCCAGCCGCTTGGCTTTCATCACCGAATCGGCTGCGACTTTGAAGTCACCTTTGTCGATCGCAAGCTCGGCGGTTGCGATGTGCGCGTCCAAGTTGTCGTGATCGGATTCCAGCACACGATCGTAAAACGATTTTAAGATGATCCGGGCATCGATGCCGTTGCGGGAGAAAAAACGACCGGCGGCGATCAGGGTGTCGGCGGTCGCATACCGCAGTTGACCTGTTTCGAGATACCGTTCAATGAACGCTTTTTCGATTGCCACCTGATCTGGCAGGTCGTTGTACTGGGCGACACGAATACCCAGGGTTCGCAATGGCAAGCTGGTGGGGTACCGCTTGATCGCATCTTGATAGGTGGTCAACGCGTCGGCGTATTCACCCTTGCCCAATTGGCACTCGATCAGCAATTCACTCCAGCGTCGATTCCAAACGCCTCTTTCAACTTCGGCGGCAGCAAGTTCCTGGGCTTCATCGATTTTGCCGGTTCGAAAGAGCGTTTCAACTTCCGAAAAATTTGCGGCCTTTAGCGTGGCAATCGACATCGATGGCGGCAACGCAGACAAACCGACAAAAACGGCGGCCCCGATCATCCAAGTCAAATGGCGTGATGGTGCGCATCGAGATCGCCTTGCCGAATGGTGTTTCGATGAACTAATCAATCCAACCTCATCTCGATATCATCAGACCGTTTCTAGACGTTCTAACCCCGGCATCACGCGAATGACTCGCGAAATTTGCTTGGTATCGATTGTAGCGAATCGGCGAACGGCTCGTTGCAATCGGGGGCAACGGATCGATTAGAGATGGTGGGGTTGGTCCCCGGCCGGAAGAATGTTGAAGCTAGGCGAGCTTACAACGGAAGACAGTCCGCCAAAGATGCGAACCAGGCCAAGAGATCGCGGCGGCAAAGCTTCCCTGACAGAAGCCGCACGCGAAGGGCCGAGAAGGTTTATCGAGTTCGCTGACTGATCAGCTGTTTTTGGTTGGCGAGGTGACCGATCGCTTCTTGCAAGACTAGGTCGTCCAGATCGCTGACGATTTCGCCGTTGTCGTTCGGGCGAGCGGCAATGTAGTTCGAGTCGACCACCAAATCTGGGAACACGCCGCGTTGGCTGATTGCGGTTCCGCTGGGCGAATAGAACTTCGCCGTTGTCAGGCACAGGCCGAACTTGGCTGCCTGCATGCGGAAGATTCCTTGCACGCTTCCTTTGCCGTAGCTTCGCTGGCCAACGATGACACCCCGGTCGGAGTCGGACATCGCACCGGCGAAAATTTCGCTGGCACTTGCGCTGTCGCCATCAATCAAGACAGCCAGAGGAAAACTGAGTGTCTTGGTACGGTGGGCGACATAGTCAAAGTTTTCGCGTGAGTTGCGGCCGCGAGTGGTCACAATCCGGCCTTGGCTCAAGAAGCGGTCGGCAATGTCGACTGCGGCTGACAAAAGCCCGCCTGGGTTGCCGCGAAGATCCATGACCAGCGAACGCATACCTTGTTGCTGCAGATCCCAGATTGCCCGTTCGACATCACGTGGGGTCGTTTTCTGAAAGTTGGTCAGACGCAGGTAACCGACGCCGTTGATCGGATCACAAATGTGGGCGTTTTCAACACAAGGCACTTCAACGCGGCGGCGAGCAATCCGATGGTCGTTTTGTAGCCCGTCGACGGATTCGACCGAGATCGAAACGAACGTGTTTTCAGGGCCACGCAACAGGTCTGCGGCGATTTCGGGCTTGCCGGTGCGTGTATCGGCTTGTTCGACGCGAACGATTCGGTCGCCTGCTTTCAAGCCAGCTTCTTCGGCCGGGCCGTTGGGGATGACGGAAAGGATTTCGAGGGCATCGGTGCTAGGACGTAGCTCGACGCCAAGTCCGACAAAGTTGCCTTCGATGTTCGAGAACATGTCATCGAGTTGGTCGCCGGACAGCAAGCGTGTGTAGGGGTCAAGCGTCGAGACTGCGCCACTGACGTATTCCAACACCACAGCGGTTGGGTTCAATCCGATTTCGTTGCGTGCCAGTTCGGCGACGGTCGCAACCGAAGCTCGCAGGTCGTGACGCCCGTCGGTTGGACGGTTGGAAATGCGTCGGTGGATGGTCTGTTGAAACTGATGAACCGCTTCCATGTTGGCGCTCGGCAGCACGTCACCGAGGTAACGATTTTCGGTGAGCGCGATCTCGAGTGCTGCCGTACCATGCAGGAACACACGAGACCAATCGACTTGTTCGACGTAGTGTGTTTCTAGGTTGGCAAGGATTTCGCTATACAGATCCAATGCCTGCGCCGCGGTCATCTGATGGACTGAATCGACAAAACTGCGATCTCGATAGCGGCGGTTCACGTCCGCGTGCAATCGGCAGATGATCAGTCGCTGATAGACTTGACGCGAGTTGGGGAAGTCACGAAACGCTTTTTCGTAGTGGCGAATCGCTTCGGCCCAGCGGCGTCCGATCTCAAGCGACGCGCCTTCTTCGAGCACGATATTCAACGGGTCCGCTTCGATGTCGGTTGCCGATTCGACGGCCGCCGGTAGTGGCTGCATCGAAGGTTCTTGAGCATCAACGGTGGTTGCGATGCCGCCGAACAAGACAGCACCGGTCAAGAACAACTTCGTTCGAAGGGACGTTCTGGCCGAGGCTGCGCGATGTTCGTCTTCAGATGATACGAATGGTTTACAAGCCAAACGTGACAAACCGACCCGTGCGAATAGTGGCATGCTGAAGGGGCTCGTGCTGGTGTCTGGAGGGAGGGAACATACGATCGAAAGCAAAGCAAAACCGCTTCCGAAAGTGGACCGCGCTCGACACCCAGAACGAGCGGTCAAGCGAATATAGGTCACAAAAGATGCCCGGTCAAAAAACCGTCCGACGGGAAATCACATTAAATGCTGTGATCGCTATGTCTTGATGCATGCCATTACGGTTGCATCAGTCGATTGCGTCTTGCGGAACAAACACCCTCATGGATGGGTGCGATCCCGCTGGCCCGTCTTGCGCTCCTTACGCAGAAAGCAACAACGTTGCTGCCATGGCCTCAGAATCCTTTAGCCGCACTGTTGGCGGCACACTCATTAATAGGCACTGTCCAGCTCGCGATCAACCGAGCGCTCGGAAACAACTTGGGTGTCACCGATTCGAGCTCTCCTTTAACGATTCACTTGAACACTGATGTTTATTCACAGTGACAACGGGTCCAGATGATTCGACACGGACGGTCGGCGCAACCGTATGCCATTTCGCACAATGTCATTTTTTTACTGACCGGACCGGAGAGCCTAGCCGTCAAAGTTTCCGATACCTGCTTCTGTCCCGCAATCAGGCGTCTTGCCAAACGCCAGCGTGAGCCGTCTTTTTATTTCACGTTGTTGCGAGACCACATACTGGTCCCCTAGAGATTCTTTCCTAGTGGACCGCCCCGCCAACTCGCCAACCACACGTTTACAAAGGAAAGGACTCCGCAAACGCGATCATTAGCGTCTGCAATCTCGGTAACGGAAATCGACTCAGAGTGATGGAACTCGGCTGCGGCCGTGTCTCTGAATCGGCCGCCCCGTTCGCCATTGATTGCCATCCCTCCGACGCCAATCTTCAAAGACAAAGAAGTCTTTGCAGGAGTATCGCTGCGGTTTAGTCCTGGAAGGAGTAACGTCACGATGACCATAAAAAACAGTATCCGCAAAAAGCTGCGCCGTTTCGCACTCTTCTGTTTAGTCGCAGCGTCGACTTCCGCCGTCTATCGGCCGAGCCAATTACAGGCCGAAGACACTCACGACAGTATCGCGATGCAAGTGAATGACACACTGCATGATGACAGCGAACTGTGTGGCTGGGTCGACGACCTTACTAAGACAGTCGAAGCCAATCCCGTTCAACCTCCCTCTTCGATCACCAAAAGTTCCAAAGCACTCGTCCCACACTTCTTGACCATCACGGTCGGAAAGGAACTGATTATCGATACCTGTAACTATGAGAAATGGCTGCAGGGTACGCTCAAAGACCTCCCCTCAATCGCAGCCGCAAAGGTTGCTCCACAATCGGCCGATTTCACGCCGGCTCCCACCAAGAGCACTCAAAGCTCCCGCACGGCAAGTGACTTCAACGCCGCTGTCGCAGCGATTGTCGCGGCGGCGTCTTCCGGAACACCGGTGCCGTTCACGCACTGGACTGAACCCTTCGCGATGGTCGGCCCAACCTACAGCACCTGTGAAGTTGAACCGGCTTGCGGTGATGTCACCACCGACTTCGCAGTTGTCGAAGCATCAGATGTCGCAACTCCAACGGCTGAAGTGCTGGCGTTCAAACAATGGCTGACACAAACACAGTCCTTCATCGGACAACTCGACCTGGATGACTTTGCGGCGTTCGTTGCCGAGCAGCAGGCAAGCCTTGCTGTCGCAGCCGAAGAAAACGTCCTCGCGAGCGAAGGCGTGTTGGCGATTGTTGAAACAACGCCCATTCAAGAAGAGCCAAACGCAGCGGTCGTGGCGCATCTCGGCACCGCGCCATTGATCTTCACGATCGAAGAGGCCTTCGCTTCCTACGATATGGCGGAAGAAGATTTGGTCGCCGAGGTGTTTGTCGCACCGATCGATGAGCACCCGGAATTGATCGTCGCTTCGCTGGCCGATACGTCACAGGCCGACGTGTTGCCGAAAAACGAACAAGCGGATAAGGCCGAACAAGCTGAGCACGTCGTTACCAACGAAGCAGACATCGAAATCGATGTGGTGACCGACGCGCCCAAGTTGGTTTGGATGGACACGATGCTGTCTCCGAACCGGCAACCCTTATGCTTCAGATCATTTGCGGAACAGTGTGAAGCCGGCTGGAGTCCGAAAGCCGATCAAGCCGTCCCATCGTGGCAACGTCGACTTTTGCCTGCCCCGGTCGAAGACACCCTGACGCAAATCGTCAAATCGGAAACGATGACGGCACCTATCGAAGCCGTCGCTGAAAGCACCACCGTTCCGACCACCGAACCCGTCGCATTGATCGGGTCGCCAGAATGCTGGTTGGACGAATTGATTGGCAAAGCTGACCAGGCTGCCCGATTGCAGCAACGCGTCAGCCAAAGTCTTCGCCCCCATCGCATGGGAAGTCATCTCGCATCGCTCGTGGTGAGCGGTGACGAAGCGGCTTCTGAGTTTGCCGTGCAGTTGGCACAAGTTTGGCCAGCGGCACCTGCACCGGTGAACCCAATTGTGGGCAGCGGAGTGAAATTGTTGGCACGGGCTGAGGCCGCCGAGCAGATTCCCGGCGTTGCCGAGGTAGCCCAAACCGAAGGGAATGCGGAGCCCTTCGACGAGGCACAGCTCGCCCAAGCACGTGCCACTTTGTTGCAGTGGGTCGACGTGGCCCAAAGTGTGATCGATGACCTAAACCATCGTGTCGATGACGTGATTGAGATTGCCCGAATTCGTGGAACTCAAGACGAATCGCAGGTGCGATAGGTAAGGCTTCGAAGACGCTTTCAGCCAACACGACGAATCAAGCCGGTCTCGTCCATCCTGCCGGCGCGCACTTTGATTCGAACACACTGCCAGATCCGCTCGTTCTCAAACGGGTTGCCCTCCCTCGCGTGCGAGAACGAGCGGATCTTTTTCCCTCCCCGTTGGATCGCTACCGCCAATCAATAGGATCAGCGATGATCGCCATTCTGCTCGCTTGCACCGTCAAAACGATTCTTTCAAAAAAGAAAAAAGGGATCGCCGCGGTGGACCAAACCAAACCGCAACGTCCCAAATAGATCTGTGACATCTGTTCAATGTCACGCCGCTGACAAGATCGCTGCTGCCGGAGTGAATCCGCAGCAATCGGTTCCGCAGCAATCAATACTGTGTGGTGGTACCGCCGGGGGGCAATTCCCACGGCGGGATCGGACGGGTCGCTTGCTGGTCGCCAATCTGTGGATACGGCGACTCGGTGGGGAATGACGTTCCCGGGTAGGCGTTGTTGGGGAAGGACTCTTGGGGGTATTCGCCAGCCGGGTTTTCCAGCCCGCCTTCGGCATTCATCTGGCGATGGTTTTCCAGGAATTCCTTACCCTTTTCGATTGCCTTGGCAGTGTCAGACCGGATCTCGTCGCGATCGAAACGGATCGTTGTTTCTTTTTCGTTGCGGTCGATGGTGAACCATCCGGCCAGGAACGCGCAAAACGCGAGTGCTCCCAAGATCACTAAGCTACGAACCATCACTCATCCTTGTGGTGTGTTGTTTCCGTAAAAATTTCCGCCGACGGGAATCGTCCATAGCTGCGGCAAACGCGATTCTAGAAACGCCCCCCAGCGGATTAAAGGTCAATTTCGAAGGTGGCCCGCCAGCTTTTCCCGTCCGGCGATCCACCCGTGGCTGAAAGGCGACTTGGCTTGGCGGGTATCATCTTTTGATATCACGACCCCGCAGGGTCACCTATGCTGGTGAAACGGCATCAATCATCCCCCCACAATCCAAAATGCGTCTGATGAGATTGAATCGCAATCGAAATGGAATCACCGCGAAAAGCGCTCGCTTGAAACGCAGTTGTGCTCGCCTGTTGTTGGGCGCCGCAGTGCTGTCGGTCGCCAACACCGCTTCGGCTGATGACTGGCCAGGTTGGATGGGGGCGCAGCGAGACGACGTTTATCGCGAATCGGGTGTCGTCACCGAGATCCCCAGTGAGGGCCTGCCCGTGAAATGGCGACATCCTGTTGGGGCCGGGTACTCCGGACCGGCGGTCGCTGGTGGCAAAGTATTTGTGACGGACTATTTGACCAGCAGCGGTCAGTTGTTCAACGATCCGGGGCAGCGTGCGAAACTCAAAGGCCGCGAACGATTGCTGGCACTCGATGAACAGACCGGTGAAGTGATCTGGGAGTACGCATATGATCGGCCCTACGACATCAGCTATCCCTCCGGCCCAAGAGCAACCCCAACGATTGATGGTGATCGCGTCTATTTCCTCGGTGCCGAAGGCGACTTCGCATGCTTGGATACCAGCGACGGCAGCGTGATCTGGAAACGTAACTTGGTTGCTGACTTCGCTGCCGATGTTCCGATCTGGGGCTTCTCCGGTCATCCGCTCGTGCATGGCGAATTGGTCTACACGATGGTTGGTGGCGAAGGGCAAGGACTTGTCGCGTTTGACAAGAAAACGGGCGAGGTTCGTTGGAAAGCCCTAGATACTCCCGCGGGATACTGTGCGCCAACTTTGGTACAGGCGGGCGGTACGACTCAGTTGATCTCGTTTCATCCAGAAGGCGTGACCAGTTTTGATCCTGAAACGGGGAAGCCGTTTTGGGAGATCGCGGTGAGTCCGTCGTATGAAATGGCTGTAGCAGTGCCCGCCTTCGATGGCAATCTAATGTATGTGAGCTCGATTCATACAGAAGCGGTCATGATCGAATTGGACTCGTCGACACCAACGGCAAAGGAACTTTGGCGTGGCGAAGCAAAAAACGCCGTGCATTGCAGCAACGCCCCCGCGGCATTTGACGACGGCGTGGTTTATGGCACCGATTGCAACCAAGGTGACTTGATTGCGGTGGATGCTAAAAACGGCGATCGACTGTGGTCAACCTTTCAAGCGACCAAGCCGGATGAAAAACGGTTCATCAAACATGGAACAGCGTTTATCACCCAAATCGGTGATTCCGATCGCTACTACTTGATGAGCGAAACGGGGGATTTGTTGGTCGCGAAACTGACTGCCAAAGGCTACGAAGAACTCGGTCGCATGAAGGTGGTTGAGCCCACCGGCGAAGCGTTCGGACGTCCTGTCGTTTGGAGTCATCCGGCTTATGCGAACCACGCCGCGTTTATCCGAAATGATAAAGAGATCGTTGCGGTTGACCTGACTGCGAAATAACAATCGCCGGAATAAACGACGCCATCAAAACGAAAAAACCCCGGCCGAGACTCGACCGGGGTTTTTAGTTGTTCGCGATGCGTTGCGAAGTGCCTACCAGGTGTATTCGGCACCGACGGTGAAACCTTGCAGGACAAGGTCGTCGTACATGAATGGCCGGTCGACGGTGGTCGTCGTGAAGATGTTCGTGACCGATTCACGATCAAGTCCGCCGTAGACCATGTCGTCTATCGCGAGGACATAGTACGAACCGCGGACGGTCAAGCCGTAGGTCAGTCGGTAGATCATCTTCAGTTCGAAGTCTGCCATGACGGTGGTGTCTTGGTCGAAGTCCGACAGCGTTCCCGATCCGCCGTTGATGCCAAGCGAATTGGCGGTGATGTTCGTGTGACGGTCGATGTCATTTTGAACCCAAGCCGCTTTTGATCCGACGCCCAGCGAAACTCCGGGAACAACGTTCCACCAGAAGTCGAAACCGGCTTGAGGACCGAACAAGTGGTTTTTGGCACTCGTTTCACTGTAGAAGTATCGGTTGGCGTCGTTGGCATTGGTCGCCGAATAAAGCAGCGAGTCGTCGTAGCGAACGTATCGCAGACCGACCAGCCAAGAGCTTTGGAAGCGGCAGTAGGGGAACATCGTGCGACGACGATAGTTCAGTTCCGCCGAGTGAAAAGTACTCTTGCTGACCAAGCTTTGGGTGGTCGATTCGTCGGTGTCATCGAAGCCGCCGGACGGGGCGGTACCGAACTCGCTGATGAAAGAGTATAGCGATCCGCCGGCGTCGTTCACCGATGCGGTGCCGCTCCACTCATTGCCGCCCATGTAGGTTCCTTCGAAGTTGCCACCGGGGCCCCACAGGATTGCGACTGAAGCGCGGACGCCAGCTTCCAGATCGTCTTCACCGACATCGTCAAGAGTCAGGACCGATGGGCCGTCGATGCCTTGCGAGGTGATTTGGTTCGGTACACCACCATCGATGGTGCGGGTCAGGAACAATCCTTCCAGACTCATGTCGTACCAGCGTTGGTTACAAAGTCCTGCCTCTTGGTAAGGACGAAGCATCGACACGGCACCAGCAAGTACCGATCCGGCATAGCCGAAGGGCAACTCGCGGCAAGCGGTGCATCCGGCACCACGGCAGAACAAGCAAGCCGGGCCACCGCCAGCACGCAGTTTGCCGAGCAAGCCACCGCCGCCGAGGACGCTGTTGCAATCGCATCCGCCGCCACCGCCACATGCGCCGCAGACCATTCGGTCCATCGCGGGCATCATTCCTGTCGATTCGCAACCCATGTCGCAATAGCCGACTTGGGCGATTCCGCCTGGGCCGACAGGCATGCCGAGTGGTGGCATCCCTGCTGGGACAACGTAGCCGCTACCTTCAAAGTCGTAGCCGGCTTGGGAGACTCCTTGGGCACTCGCGGTCATCACGGACGCCAACGCCAGCATGACTGCACATGCAGTTCCGCAGACTTGCGACGTCGTCCCGACACGGGGCGAAAGAAGTTTTGAAGATGGTCTGTAAAGCATGTTTCGAATCATTCGGTGCATCGCAAACGTCTCCGCGGTCGCAGCCGCCTCTTTAATTGGGCTCGTTTGCCCGAGCCACATTTAACGCAACTTGCGTCAGTTTCTCCCGAGCCACGATAAATTGGTGGGAGGGCGAGCTTGGTGTGTGATGACACCCCGCGCGAATACACCGGACGCCTCGACATCGAGTTTTCGATCACTCGGCGCTGACAGTCCCGGTTTCCCCCCCTGGACATTGTTTTTGAAGTGACCTGTACGATGACAAGCGTTTGAACGCGTCCCTGCGTTCGTCACGTCCGGCATCATGCAGACAATCGCTTCAGCTGGAGTTATCGGCACGACCGGGCCCAGGGGTTTGGCAAATTCCACTAGAACGAGCTAGGAAATCTGTAGTGATCACGAGATTTTCCTTGATCATCCGCTTTTTTTGCGATCCGTTGGGGGACCCGAGGCCTGTAGGGTTTGATTACCCGACACACAGCACTGACAATGGCGCACAATTGAGCAGGCCTTGAAATGCACTGAAATTTGGTCCCGATTAAGCGATCCCTGTTGAGTTGCGATGGATACCCGTTCGACGAATTCGTCCCCCGAGCTTGGCGACGCCAAGGTGGTGACGTCTCGCTTGACAACGGGTGACGATTTCGCGCCGCAAGACCGCGAACTCCTGGAGTCACTTCAGTCGCTTCGCAACCGACTGGGCGTTCCGCCCGATGATCTCGCCGAGCTGATCAGCACGCGATTCGATGAAGCCTGCCGAACGCTGCAATCGAATGGCAATCGCTTGCCTCGGCTGGACCTTTCCAGCTGGTTTCTTACCAAGCACGGCGAATTGGTGTATCTGGAAGGGCGTGAATCGTCCGGCACGGAAATGCCGCTTGGCGATCCAGGCGACCTGACTGCCGGTGATCGGTCCGCACTTGTCACCGCGTTTCGAGCTGAACTCGTTACGCCACGGGCGCTCGAATCCAATCGACGCCCAGTCGCGTCGTCTGCCGGCACCTTGCAAAAACGCTTGGTCAGCCATGAGGTGGAAGAAACCGAAACGTCTTTGATGACGGCCGATGAAAAGGACCGGCGAAAAGTCATCTCGGATCAATTCACCCAAGCCTTGGTGCAGCGTTTCGGACCCGAAAAAGTCCAAGTCGTTGATTCAAAGCCACACTCTTCCAAGACCATCAAGCTGCAGCCGATTGAACGAGACCGACGTTTCAACTGGAACCTTGTTCTTGGTGTCGGATCGACCGTCGTGATCCTCGCTATGATTTTCGCAGGGTATCAAATCGTGGCTCAGCGTCACGAACGTCTCGCCAACGCCCCGCGTCGCACGTTGAACAACGTTGCGGAGCGACAACCACAGCCTGAAGTAGTCCAGTCCGCAGTGGCTCAGTCAACTCCGGTCCGCCAAACGGAAGCCCGACCGGCACCAAACCTCGGCAACAATGCTGCCGCACAAACCAAGCAAACGCTGGACCGGTCAAGCGGCACACCGCAAGCGGCAGTTCAGGTCGACGATCGTCAACGTCACAACACTCGCAGCTCCGAGAGCCGCGTCTTTGCCAATCACGCGCCAGCGAAAACGACGCGAAATACGACGCGAAATACGACCGACGACGAAATCTTGGGATTGGCTCAGACCGTTGAAGAGCAACTTATCGACGTCAAGTCAATCATACCCAGTGGCATCTCTCTCGATGAACTGCGGATCAAACCGGGGGACATTTCGCTCGATCCGGCAGCTGCGTCGGATCGGTCTGCTGCAGGCGAGGAAACGCTGGAGGCGATGATGTCCGATCGCGATTCCGCCGCGATCGATTCCCAGCAACAGCCGACGGTCGCGGGCAAAGAGAGCTTCCTCGATCTACCGAAGGTGACAGATCTCTCGCCCATCTCTTTCGAATCCAGTGCGGCACCCTATCAAACGATCGAATTCATCCAGCCTTTGCCGTTGGAACTGCTTCCGTATTCAAACAACGAACAGGTGCGGATGATCGTTGATTCCGAGTCTGGGAAAGCGATTGCCTGGATCAAACACGATGCGAAGAACTACTTCGTCTGGGACGAGAAGGCGTCCGCTGATCCCAATTCACGCCAAATGCTCCACGGACGTCTGATCGATTCCGAAGGCACCTCGACGTACTTCAGACCGTCAATCCAGACGCCACCCTTCGCACTTTCACTTGATCCTCTTGAGTGGAAATCGAGTTGGGATTTGGGCGGACCGACGCAGAAATCCAACACCCAGCTCGACCTGCGGATTAGTGCGCCGGACACGATTCAGTGGTCGTGGGACCAGCCGTTTGATCCAACCAACGGCACGGACCAATTGGCAATCGCGACCTTTGCGGCGAAAGAAGAAGAAGCCGAAGGCGTGGCAATCAAAATGATGATTAAGGTCGACTGTGACAACGAATTGAAATTGCAATTTGTGTTCGGAGGCCGGCTTGATCGTGAATATGAGTTCCAGGGCCTGACCAGGGCGGGATTGCTGCAAGTGATGACCTCCACCCATCATGCGATGCGAACCGCCGAATCCGCGAAAATGAACCTTGAGTACAACCTCCAGCACAAGAACTCGAGTGAGCAGCGGCGGGCTCGTGCAAAAATCGATGAGCTTGACGACCAGTTCAAGCGATTGGAAGCCAACCTTAATCGTCTACGCGTTTTGAATGCATTGGCGAACACCATCGAATCGAAAGTGAAACTCGAATTCGACCTCTTTGTTCAATGGCCGGATTCGTCTCGCCAAATCATTCTGCAAACGACGACAACGCTTGAATAAAAGAGCAGTCGCAAGGCGCAAGAGCGGGTTTCACGGACGCGGTTCCACGCGATTGAGGAACCCGATTGGCCTTCGGTGCCTTGCAAAACGGGCCGATTACAAGGCCTTTTCGGGAAAATCGACCGCGCCGGTTAAGCTTTGCGGGTTATTCATCCGATACCGGTTCTGACGGGATTCGAAGCCGCACCGCGGACCCGACATGAATAGATCCATCTTAGGCACGGAAGCCATGAGCCGAAAACAGACTTCTGGACGCATCACTCGAGTCGCCGCAATCGCAATCGTCACCGGCACCTGCTTGGTTGGCGCCACTGGTTGCCAAGTCACGATGAACGGTCAAACACTACCTAGCCCGTATTACTTGCAAGACGACGTGCAATACTTCCCGGCCGGACCGGAGTTCAAATTGCCGCGTGAAGCAGCAGCATTGAAAGCCGCCACTGCCCAAGAAAAGCAGTCTCGCTGATCAGCTGATAACAACGTGAGTGGACGAGGCGATGGATCCTGAAGAAGGATTTGTCGCCTTGTCCACTACGCTGGGCGTTTGTTCAGAACGCACGGCGTATGCCATCGCGTGCGCGGACATACACGATGTCCCGCTGTCGATGCAGGATGCCCGTCGCTTCACTGCGACGGTTGATCCGCTACGTTTCGCTGCCGCTACGCCATCTTTGAGAGCGCTTCTGCGACCAACGCTGGGTCGTCTTTTTCACGCAAGTGCTCGATCTGTTCGGGCGTCATGCCAGCCTTTTCCAGGTGGCTACACAGGCGTTTCCAAACGGTCACACGTTTCGTGCCCTCGCTCAAATACAGCTCCGTGACCGCTTCTTGGGCTTTCTGAATCCCAATCGCGTCGCGATTGCGGTAGTAATTCTTGATAATCCGTTCTTGGTGGGGCGTACGATTTGCGTTCATAACTGCTAGAAACGATTCAGGTTCGGGAATCACGCGGAGAAACAATCCATTCGTGTCTCCACGGTTATCGGCTGGGGCCTAATTGCGCTATAGTAGGCAATTCGGGCAACGCTTTGTACGGCTAAAGCGAATAACGATCGCCAACTATGTGCATTCTTCTTGAGAGTGAAAGGAAAACCAAATGACGACCGCATGCCGAGGCGTTCGCGGGGCGACCACAGTTGATGTCGACGACCGAGACGAAATCCTGCTCAAAACACGGCAATTGCTGGCTCTGATGATTCGGCAAAACGAGATCGAGACCGCTGATCTCGCCAGTGCCATCTTCACTGTCACCAAAGACCTCAAGGCCGAATTTCCTGCTCTCGCTGCTCGGCAACTTGGCTGGGATGGCGTCCCACTGTTGTGCGGATACGAGATCTCGGTCGAACGGTCCCTGCCACGCTGCATTCGCGTGTTGCTGCACTGGAACACGGCGAAACCGCAGGCTGACATCCGCCACGTCTATTTGCACGGTGCTGTCAAATTGCGCCCCGATTTGTCAGATTTACCCCCCGTCGACTTTGACGAGCTGGAACAATGGATCCAGTCGCAAATCTCGTCCAACACCGCGAGCTAAGTCCTAGGGTTTGTTTTGGCGAAAAAGTCCAACCTGCTGTTTCAAACGGCCGTCGAGCTAAGCGTCATCCACGCGTCCTATGTGGTTGGCACCGGAGCGCCATGCACGGACAAAGCGACTGAAGAAAAGCTCGCCGCTCCGACCAGCCAAATCAATACGCGTTTGGCATCATCGATGGGCGATGTGTCGCGATTTTGGTCAGCCTTGTTCGCCGAAGTCGCCGCAGGTGAAAGCTTGCGAGAGGCCTGTGAAGCGGCTCTGGCAACGTCCGGCTGCAGCGAACTTCAAATCGAAGCGACCGCTGCGGCACTTCGAAGCCAACTAGAAGACAGCCGGATCGCGCTCGGCCAGCGCTTTCCGAAGCTTCAAGAGCAACTGAAACTTCGCGCCGGTCCATTACGTGACCGTTGGCAAACCTATGGACCAGGATTGCTGATCGAAACCGCCAAATTGATTTGGCATTCGGCGCCGCCAGACGGATGGTGGCCCGAATCGATCGACTGTTTGTTGGTCCAGCCGTTTCGTGGTGGCGACGGCGGGTTTGATTCCGGCAGCCGACGGATCTGGATCGAAGCGATGTTGACCGACCCCGACCCGATCGTCACCGAAGTGGTGCGACTTGCATACTTGGCGACTCAGGTCGCCATTGGCCGACACTTAGAACAAACACTCGGACCGCG
The DNA here is from genome assembly GCF_002251265.1 of Rhodopirellula sp. MGV. Classification (NCBI taxonomy): domain Bacteria; kingdom Pseudomonadati; phylum Planctomycetota; class Planctomycetia; order Pirellulales; family Pirellulaceae; genus Rhodopirellula; species Rhodopirellula sp. MGV. The sequence continues at coordinate 80,614 of NZ_NPDI01000042.1, forward strand.
TCCCGCAATTGATTTGCCAGAGGGATTCGGCTCGGGGACAAGTCGACATTCGCTGCTGCCCTGGGATTTAGGCACCGTTCCAATCGTGCTGCGAGCGGCACGTAATTTGGGACTTTTCTCACAGCAAACGCTGCCGGTCGCAAAAGCGATCAAGCTATGGCGACTAGGCGATGACGAGAGCGCGGCAGCTGTCGAGCGATGGTGGGAGCAATGGGGCGATCGTGACGTCGCAATGCCCGTTTCGCTGAAAGCTCTGGCCGAATCGATGCAGCCGCTTGCAGAACGTCGGAAAGCAAGTCGGCTGCAGTAAATTTGCTGGGCTTATGCCGCAGCAGATTCTGTTTAAGCAGCTCGCCTAACTGTTGCTATCGTTGCCGATTTGAACTTTGATCGAGCCGAGCATCTTGGTCATCTCAGCTTCTTTGGTTCCCACGAACAAAATGTTGTCCAGCACGATCGCCCGTTTTTCCGTGGCCGGGTGCAGGATCAAGCGACCGGCACCAAGTAAGGCGTACTCAAAGACGTCATTGATTTCTTTGTCAACGCGCAGATTCGGCGCCGGGTACCGCTTCAGGTCGCTGAGCATTCCGTGGTGGTGCAGCAGTTCGTTATTGGACAGTTCCCAATAATTGAATCGGGTGCTGACAAACACCGCGGCGTACATCAGTCCCATTCCGATCGTCATGCACATAAAGAACGTGGCGTTCGCAACCGGCCGGATGCCTCGGACCCAGCCTTCGATCGCAGGCAGCAATCCGGGGCGTGATAGGAACAGCAGCCACAATCCCATCGCGATCGATGTCACAACAAACATCAACGTCAGTGACGTGGCCCGCGGGAAGTCGAACACAATGACGAACATGTTCGCCATTAAAACGGCCAGGAACATCCCGGTCACCATGACTGCGGTTTGATCTTCGGCGGGATTGATCGTTGTGTCGCCGGTGAACCACAGCACCAACGACGCGATGAACGAGACGATCAATGTGGGGTACATGAAAACGAATTTAGGATAGGGCACCAACAGGATTCGCTTTTTCGAATGGCCTCCGGAAGTGCGTGTCTTCTCGGCGCCACCTGAAGCCGCCGTGGCGGTGGATCCGTTGGCGGTTTCACTTGTCGGCTGCTCACCTGCACTCATGGTTGCTCGTTCCTGGTTCCTGACCTGATCGTTTCCTAAACAGCAATCCTGACTCTCGTCGGACTTCCAATCGGCCCAAAGTCTATCCTGCGTCATCCTTCGTGGCACCATCAGCTCCGCTCGCGGGCGCCAAATCGCCTGAATCCGGGCTGTTCGCTCCATTCGCCCCGCTTCGCGCCGATTGATGCAAAACCAATAATCTCGGGCCAACCAACAGAATTTAACTTTCTCGGAGCCGTTTTTGATGAGTGATTTGATGCAACGTACCCTCGTCCTGCTGAAGCCCGACGCCGTCCAGCGCCGCCTAATGGGTCAACTGATCGCACGTTTTGAAGCCAAAGGGCTGAACATCATCGCGATGAAAATGTTGCAAGTGACCCCCGAATTGTCCAAGCAGCATTACGCCGAACACGTTGAAAAGCCGTTCTACCCCAGCCTGGAATCTTTCATCACCTCGGCACCCATCGTCGCCCTGGCAATCGAAGGATTGGATGTGATCAAAGTCGTTCGTGACATGCTTGGCGCGACCAACGGTTTGAGTGCCGCTGCCGGAACGATCCGCGGCGATTTCAGCAGCAGCCGTCAAATGAACTTGGTTCACGCCAGCGACGGACCCGAAGCGGCTCAGCGTGAATTGACGCTGTACTTCGAAGATTCAGAAATCTGTCACTACGAACCCGTTTTGACTCCGTTCTTGCGAGCGGCAGACGAGTAATTCACCGCCCAGAGTTACTGACAGGTTTAAGCGACGCCACCCCGATTTTTGGGCCGTGACGCCCGGGGGATACGTCGCAGGTCAGTGCTGCGAGCGCATCAAAAAACGCGGCTTTCGCGATGAAAGCCGCGTGAAATTGATCGGTAACGAGACGGAAATGATTAAATGCCGTTTCGTACGACGCCGACAGCAACGCCGACGATTCGGGCGTCGCTGACGTAGAGCGGCGCCATTTCGCGGTTGGCTGGTTGCAGCCGAATGCGACCTTCTTCGGGGAACCAAAACTTCAATGTCGAATCGCCCGTTGCCAGTTCAGCAACGACCATCTGGCCGGGTTCAGCCGATTCCTGTTTCTGGATGACGACAAAGTCGCCGTCTTGGATATGGGCATCGATCATTGAGTCGCCCGACACCTGCAGGATGAAACGATCGTTCTTGCAGAACATTCCGCTGAAATCGACACGGTCACTTTGCTCGAAAGCCAACGCGGTCGTTCCTGCTGCCACCATTCCCGCCATCGGTAAGCTGTGACCACGATCGACCGTCTCGGTCAATTCGATCGCACGTGACTTATTTGGGCTACGGCGGATGAGCCCTTTTCGTTCCAACGCGCGAAGGTGACACATGACACCATTCGGGCTTTTGATGCCAAAGGCTTCGCCGATTTCGCGAACCGTTGGCCCGTACCCGCGATTGACAATCAAATCACGGATCAACTCATACACGCGGCGCTGCCGTTCTGTGAGTTGCTTCGTTGCCATTTGTTTACTCGCTGAAAGGAGAGACGTCGCCGAGCCGACAACCTAAAGGTAGTATACCCAATCCACCACTACAAATCCATTACCGCCTGGCATTTCGTGACATGGATCACATCTGTCCAATATCGAAGTGTTAATCGGCAACAGTCCCGGGGGACCGACGCGGTGTCGGATCAAAACATTTCATTGTCACCCCGAGAGGCCATGCAGATTTCATGAAGGCAAATGGTTGGCAGTTGCGTGGCGTTGCCGTAACGTGTTTGGGGGTAAAGCTTTACGTTTGTGTTCTGTCCTGGCGCAGGGCGGATTTCCTGCAGCGTCGACACTTTTTCCACCCCCCCGAATTTCTTCACAGCACGACGATTCGGGGCATCTCCCGTGAGCCGGAAGACGTCTCTAACCGTGAATTCTTGCCTCATGCGAACGAAGTTCAGCCCGCCGTTTGAATCCGAGGCGGCCGCTCGACAATTCGATTTGACTTCAAAGCTAGCAAACTTAGAATCTCGCCCACTCACCGAACGCCAACGAGATTGCTAGCAACTCTTAGTCGTCTCTTCACGGGACGTTCGGTTGAGTCGGATGATTGATTCGGGAGGCTGAAATGCCACCCAGCGGAGCTAGGTTGGCTGCTTTTCTTGCCAACGCTTTGGCTGCTTTCCTGAATCAGCTCGTCAAGCCGATTTACACCAGGTTGTTCGGTCTCGATTCCCCACGTGGCCGTGACGGCGCGATCGACGATCTGGAATTGAACGTTTCGCATAGATCCATGATGGAGGACTGCGCTCCCGGTATGTCCACAACGCAAGGCTGCAACGATGACTCGGATGTCATCGTCACATTCAAGGAGGCTTTGAAACAGCGTGTGGGCGCGGAGCGTTATCAGATTTGGTTCTCTGGTATCGAGTTCGACATCGAGACCCCAGCGGCTGACGAAGGCAACAAACAAGGCTGCATCATCGCCACCGCCCGCGGCCAATTCGCCGCCGACCGGTTGAGCAAGAACTTTATGTCGTCGCTGCGTGCGGCAGCCTCGGCAGCATGCGGTTCGTTGACCAACGTCCGAATCGATGTCGCCAGCACACCGGTCCAGCAAGTCGGGCTGCCGTTTGACGACGCGGCGGATACCAATTCCGTACATCCAAATGACTCGGCGACCGCTGACGGGGTGATTCAACCTGCGGCACAGGACACCGTTGCACGCGACGCGTCGGCGCAAGCGTCTGCAAAATCGTCGGGTTTGACGAACACGGGTTCGGCAAACAAACGCAAACCCGCCAATCGCCGTCCCCAAACACAATCGATCGCAGCGATCTTGGCCGACGGAATCGATAGCCGCAAAACGGCTGCCCAACCGTCGCCAACGGTTCCGGCACCTCGCCGCCGCGAAACGCAATCCGCTGCCGCACCGGCACCGACGGCTGCTCCTGCTACAGCCCCGGGGATGCCAGCTTCGACGCGTCAAAACATGCGTCAAGCGATGGACCACCGCTGGGACAACTTCGTCACCGGAGCTTGCAACAAGCTGGCCGTGACAGCATGCGAGATGACAATCGAGTCGCCACGCACCGCATCGCCTTTGGTTTTGTGGGGACCGCCGGGTTCTGGTAAGTCGCACTTGCTGGGCGCCGTTGCAAAGAAGCTCCGTGCGGTGCACCGTCTTCGCCAAGTGATCATCATGTCGGCCGAAGACTTTACCAACGATTTCATCAAAGCCCTGCACGGCAACAGCCTTCCCGCATTCCGTTCGCGATTCCGCGACGCGAGTGCTTTGTTGATCGATGACATTCAGTTCTTTGTTGACAAAAAAGCGACGATCCGCGAGCTGCAACACACGATCGAGATGTTTGCCGAAGCGGGCAAGCCACTGGTGTTCGCCGGGACGAAAGCACCGACAGAGATCAAAGGACTGGGCGGTGAATTGAGCGGTCGCCTGGCATCCGGGCTGGTCTGCCAGGTCAACAGTTTGGATTTCGAAACACGCGTTGAGCTGTTGAAACGATACGCCGATACCAGTTCCCCCGATCCTTGGCCACAAGCCGTACTCGAAGAGATCGCCGAATCGGTCGATGGGGACGGGCGATTGTTAATCGGTGTCGCCAATCTGGTTTCGCTGTTGCATCGAATGTACGGTGCGATGCCGACGATGGAGCAGATCCGCCAGCACGGTTCACACCTGCTGCGAAGTTCGGGCGTACCGATCACCTTGCAAACGATCGAACAAGCCGTCGAGAAAGTATTCCAGCTCGAAGGTCGTTCGCTGCAGTCGGGTTCGCAAGCCAAGAGTCTGACCGGCCCGCGGATGCTGGCCATGTATCTGTCCCGCGAAATGACTGGCAGCCCATTTTCCGAAATCGGCGGCCACTACGGCGGTCGAAGCCACAGCACCGCGATCCTGGCGTCACAGCGAGTTCGCCAGTGGATCGACGGCAACAAGAAGATCGGCCGGGGACAGACGGCGATTGCCACCGACGAAGCCATTCGCCGCATCGAAGCGATGTTGAAAACTGGCTAGTGCCCCGCCCGTCTGGTTGGTTCCCCCCGCATTTCAGTTCGACTTGATCGACGCCCGGGGAAACGGGAAACTGCTGTTCTCCAATCACACTGCAATTCTGTCTGACAACCACGGATCGGATCCTTGAGCAACGGCGACTTTGATCGTTCAGGCGACAAGAAAAACGGCAAGAAGAAACGCCCCCAATCGGCCGCGGAGATCTCCAGCGCCAGCCCCCCTTCGACCTCGAAGCCGAGATGGGGGTCTTGGGCAGTATTCTGATTTTGCCAGAGGTCTGCGACGACTTGGCGTCCCTCCGCGCCGAGGATTTCTATGACGATGCAAATCAAGCGATCTATCACCAGCTTCGCGAGATGTACGACAATGGTGAAAAGATCGACGTCACGCTGTTGGTCGCGCGACTAAAGAAGGCTGACGAGTTCGAAAAGATCGGTGGTGCGGCGTACCTGGGGCGGTTGTCTTCGTCCGTTCCCAATGCGGCACACGCCGTTTACTACGCCGAGATCGTTTCCGAAAAAGCGGTTTACCGAAAACTGATTCACGCCGGTACCGATATCCTGCGCGACGCCTACGAGCAATCGAGTGAAGCTCGCGAGCTGTGTGCTCAGGCGGAATCGAAAGTGTTCTCGATCATGGACGGTCGCTCGGCGAACTCGTTGCACTCGATGAACGACGTGTTGCATGCCGCGATGGACCGGATGGAAGCGAGGCTCCGTGGTGAAGTCACCGAGGGCACCGTCGAAACCGGGTTGCTGGACTATGACACGATGACCGGTGGTTTGCACCAAGGCGAATTGATCATTCTGGCCGCCCGTCCTTCGATGGGTAAAACCGCTTTGGCGATGAACATTGCCGAACACTGCGCGATCGAATTGCGGCAACCGTCGCTGTTCATCAGTTTGGAAATGTCGGGGATCGAATTGGCCGACCGGATGTTGTGCAGCTTGGCCCGCGTCAATGGTCACAAGCTGCGTAACGGAACAATCAGTGCGGATGACCAGACCCGCCTGATCAACAAAGCGAACGAGATCAGTACGGCGCCGTTTTACGTGGACGATTCGCCCAGTCGAACCGTCAGTGAAATTGCGGCTGCGGCACGTCGAATTAAACGACGCGAAAACGGACTCGGTCTGGTCGTGATCGACTACTTGCAGCTGATCGAACCCGACAACTCTCGTGACCCACGTCAGGAACAGGTCGCAAAGATCGCGCGTCGTTTGAAAGGGATGGCGCGGGAATTGGGCGTGCCGTTGTTGTGTCTGTCGCAGCTAAACCGGCAAGCGGAAGACAGCAAAGACCACAAACCGAAGCTCAGTCACCTTCGAGAATCAGGTGCGATCGAGCAGGATGCCGACGTGGTGATGTTTGTGCACCGTGAGGAGTACTATCACCGCGGCGAAGAACGCGCCCAGTACGCCGGGCAAGCCGAAATCATCATCGCGAAGCAGCGGAACGGCCCGGTCGGAGATGTCCAGTTGACTTGGGAATCCGACTTCACGCGATTCGGTAACCGAGCCCCCGAGCACCACGACGAATTCAGCGACTATGCCGAATTCACCACCCCGGGCGGCTTCTAAAAAGCCCACGTCCTCGTCGCTCTGCGAGAGTTTTTGTTCTCGCAGAGCATTGGAAACTGCATCGGTGAAATGGCCGCCAGCGCTACTCGTTGGTATCCGCTCGGAGGGTAAAGAAACCGAAGTGGATTCCGTCGGGTTCGTTGTAACCGAAGCTTCCTGTCGGGGCGAAGTACTGCTCGAATTCCGAGAACGCTGGCAATTGATTGCGATCCATTAACTCGGAGATCTTTCGCAGACCAGGATTGTTCTCACCCGCGTTGCGTAGGAAGTTTCGCGAGTTTGGCGCCTTGGCCAAGTCATAGATCATTCGCATGCTTTCGGCGCCATCGATAAAGGACAGCAAGAAAGGAGCTTCACCGTCCAGCTTTCCGCCCAATTCGCTGGAGACCAGTTGATAGTCGGGAAGATCGATCAAACGTGGCAATTTGCCCGCATGGGTCAGCACTGCTTTTTCCAAGAACTGAGTGCTATCGCAATAGAGCAACCATTTGTCGAGGACCATGAAACTAGGTTCTGGCTTACGCAAGTTGTTTGGAAAGCGGTCACCGGGGCCGGGCAACCGATAGGTCGTTTGGCCGGCGATGGTTTCGACTTTCATGCGTTGTTGAAGTCGGTCGCGAACTTCTGCCAAAGTCGACTTGGCTTTGGTCGGATCGATCAGTTCAAAAGCAAACACGTTTACACCGCTATTGATGCGCGCTGGCGGTTCGACCCATGACGCACGCACAAAACGGCCGGTCAGGTTGGATAGCAAGTCTTCTTGCAAGTCCAGTCCTAGACGCGTTTTGAGCGGAGTCTCGGCCAAGCGTTTGAGCGAGTCTTCGCCTTGGAAGCGGTCCAAGACTTTGCCGAAGTTTTCGTAGGCTTTGGCGAAATCCCAATTCAGCGACGAGTATTGCAGGACCTGTTCGGGAACCCAATCGGGAGGTGCGGTTTCGCCGGTCTCTGGACGCAGGACGCCGAGTACGCCATCGCGTGGCGGATCAATTTTGATGTGATAATGCGCGATGCCTTCGAAGACTTCGCCGCCTCGGAAAGAACTGCCACCGATACCGGCAATGCGTGCGACGCCCATCTGTTCGATCGAAGGCCACATCAACGCGATCGCGATCGAATCGGATCGCTTGATGATGCGATCGGCAATTGCGTGTGGATCCAAGTAGAACGTCAGTTGAGGACGGGTTTCTTCGGCGCCCAAGCAACGAGAAATGATCGTCCCAAAGTTCGCGTTGTCGGCAAGCGTCGGTTCGTCGCTTTCACCCAGCCAATGCTTGAGGACGTCTTGGGCGGCGGAGTTTCCGACGCCGATGACGAAGGTGCCGTCGCGTTCAAAGAATTCGACTGGTAACCGGCCAGCACGATTGGGCAGCAGACGTGTGACTTCGGTGCCATCGATTTTGACGACACGACGCACGCGCTGTTTTTTCATCTCGGTCTCGAACCGGTCGACGATTTTCATCACGCTGTCGATGTTGTCACCGGCATCGACGATGAACGTCAGACCAAACGCATATTGTTCGCGCAATTCCTGGCGTTTTTTTCGCCGTTCGATTTCGTCGTCGCTGGCGTCGTCATCGAATTTCAACTCGGGTTTCTCGTCCGTTTCCATCGGTTTAGCCGGATGGACGGCGAAGGCAACTTGACCTTGGGGAATCGCGAGCAATTCGTCTAATTCGAGACCGATCTCTTTGCTGATCTCCTGAAACAGTTCTTCGAGCGTGGCGTACAGGTCGTCCGCGAACGGGCGGAACTTTGGATCGTTGATCATTTTGCCCAAGGAAGACGACTTGAGGTCCTTGCGGACGTCGTTGACGTTGTCCAACCGGACATAGGCCAGCGTGTCATTGGGTAACAGACGCGGCGCGCCTGGTAGATCGCTAGCTTTTTTGGGATCGGCCGCACGCAGCGGGCCGGCCAGCGAGCAAACCGTGAGCGGCGCGATCAATGCAGCCGCAAAAAGGTGTTTTATTGCACCCAACGGTCGCGACGGACCGCCGGGGGGAGAAAGCATGCGCATGGGTCTTCCATTCGGTAAAGAAGCTGGAGGAGGCGTTCGGAACTTGCCGCTTGATTCGGTTTTGCCACCCCGATCTTGGGACTTTGGTTCGAACTAGGCAGGCAAAAACCGAAACGTTTGGAGGCGCCAAACGTTAAAGTAGGGTAACAAATTCAAACGATTCGTTTTCATTGAGGATGGCCGCTTTCCATGTTGAGTTTGCTGAAACACCGTAGTCTTCGTTTCGCCTTCATCGTGATGGCGGCCAATCTGACAATCGCCTGTGTCGCTAGCGCGCAGTTCTCGTCCGGTGGCACGGGATCCACATCGGGTTCTGATACGGGGGGAAGCTCGTTCGGCAGTGGAACCACTAGTTCAGGGACCAGTGGAACAGGCACCAGTAGTGGGACTGGTTCGTCGATGTCGTCGTCCAGCGGCGATTTCGGTGGTGTCGAACGCGGGGCATCGATTGGCAGCACAAACGTTCAGGGTTTTGGAGCGGCCGCCGAAAGTACCGGTGGTTCAGGCCTCGGTGGCGCCACCGGCGGTCGTGCCGGTGGTGCAGGAGGACTGGGTGGCCTGGGCGGATTGTTTGGTGCCTTGGGGAATGCTTTCGGAGCGCAAAGTGGATCCGCTACCAAGCCCACTATTCGCGTCCGTTTGCGGTCCGCTGTCGAGGTCGCACCGATGAGCAGCGATCGCGTCCAAGCTGCGGCAACCAGTGTGTTCAACCGCGTGCCAGTCACCAGCGGCGTCCGAAACGTCAATGTGACGATGGACGGGCGAACCGCAATTTTGACGGGCACGGTCGGATCGGAAAAAGACCGCCGGATGAGCGAATTGCTGATCCGTTTGGAACCGGGAGTCAGTCAAATCGACAACCGAGTCTCTGTCGTCGAATAAACGCGACACACAGACCAATTAAACGCCACCGATGTGATGCCGATGTCTTCGTCTGACAAATCGGCATCGCATTTTTTACTTCCGCGAAGCCAACTCGCGAACGAATTCGATCGCGGCGTCTGTATCGGCAAGTTCCCCGTCAAGTTGCATTGATCGCACTTGCGCCAACCAACTTCGAAAAGTCGGTCCCGGTTGCATGCCAAGCTGAATCAATTGATTTCCAGTGACCAATGGCACTGGATCGAGGCGTTCCTGGGGCCACTGCAAAGCTTCTTTACAGCGTTCGATCCCGGCTCCGTCATCACCATCGGCTTGAGCAATTGCCTGTGCAACACGAATGGTGACTTCGATATCGCGATCGATCAGCAAGGGTTGCAAACGTGACCACGCGAATGAGTCGGCGTCGATGATTGATCGATAGTGTTTCATCGCTGCGGTGACTTGGCGGATTTCTTCACCGGAAAGTTTCCAGCGATCGGCCAAGTTGCGAACCGCTTTGGCAGGGGCGGGCTGGTCGTTTCCGAGTGACAGCAGGACCAAAGCGAGCGACGAAACGAAGTCCTGTGAAACCCGTCGGTCAAGGCGTTGGCGAAGTTGCTGCGTGTTGGCCGCGGCGAGTTCCGGGAATACTTTGCGAGACAGCCCCGTCCCCAGTATCATTTGCAATCCGTCTGCCGCGGTGGAACAGGAGACGACGCGTCGCATCTCTGCGCCAATCCGTTCACCACTTACGATTTCGATTTCGTCGGCACGTCGAATCAGTTCGTCCTTGGTTGCTTCTTCGAGGTCGAATTCGAGAGTGGTTGCAAACCGGACCGCGCGGAGCATGCGAAGTTTGTCTTCTTCAAAACGATCTTGAGGTGCGCCGATTGTGCGCAAGCGTCGAATGGACAAGTCCGCCTGGCCATTTACGAAATCGATCACCCGCTCGCTGTCGGGATCATAGAAGAGCCCGTTGACGGTAAAGTCTCGGCGAAGCGCATCGTTTTCGGGGTCGCCGAAGCGAACGGAATCGGGGCGTCTGCCGTCTGAATACTCGCCATCACTGCGAAACGTCGCGACTTCGGTTGGTTGCAGCGATCCGCGTTTTTTGCGTGTGGCTTTGGGTGGCAAGACGCCGATGACGCCAAACGAAGCGCCGAATGCTAGCGTATTTCCGCGGCCAAAGATTTCGCGAACACGGTCTGGGGTTGCGTCGGTGGCGACGTCAAAGTCTTTTGGCGGGCGTCCGAGCAAGGCGTCACGCACACAGCCGCCGGCGAAATAAGCAAGGTGCCCCGACGCGTGTAACACCCGGCAGATACGAACCGCCTCGGTCAGGGAATCCCGGACTTGCGGCGAGAGGATCTTTCCGGCGTCGAATAGTGGACCAATGTTTGTCAACGGAGTCTTAACTTTGGAGTTCTATCGGGAAGAGTGTGTTTGATCGCGATTGTCGATCGGCATGATTTCCGCTACAAGCTGACTTATGGATTGTCCCCCCGTCAAACCCAGCACTCGACGCAAACGCGGTGTGGTGGCCGTGATCTTTCGCGACGCCAAGCTGTTGGTGATTCGTCGTGCGCTGAGGGTGACTGCCCCGGGCAAGCTGTGCCTCCCCGGTGGCGGGATCGAAAAAGGTGAGACCGAAGAACAAGCGTTGGTTCGCGAAATGGACGAAGAGCTCGCCATCGACGTGACGCCGATGCAATTGTGTTATCGCAGTGTCACGAGCTGGGGGACGAATCTCGCTTGGTGGCACGCTGATTTGAGCGATGCGCAATTTCCGACCGCGAATCCGGCCGAAGTCGCAGACGTCTTTTGGATGAGTCGCGACGAAGTTCGTCATGCGAGCGATTTGCTGCCCAGTTTGCCGCCGTTCTTGATCGCTTGGGAACGTGGCGAAATTGGGCTCGATTGCGATTGGTGCTAGGCCTCGCTAGATCCACAGGCAATCGATCGAACCGGCAACCATCAGCAGGACGCTGATCGCAACGTTGGTGTGAAAGAACGCTTGCCCGACGCGCCCGAGGTCGTCCGCGCTGACCAAGGTGTGTTGGCGAATCACCAACGCGAAGATGACCACCAACGCCGCCCAGTACAGCCAACCAAATCCGACTCCGGGTGCCAATAGCGGCAGCGTGACAAGAAAGCCGAGCATCAATACGTGGGTCGCCGCGGCGATCCGCAGTGCCCCGGCGATTCCGAAGCGAGCGGGGACGCTATGCAATTTCACACTGCGATCGTAGTCCGCATCTTGGCATGCATAGATGATGTCGAATCCCGTAACCCACGCCGCGACGGCGGCTGCCAAAAGTAATGGTGCGATCAAGTCACTCGGGTGAAGCACCGATTGTGGTCCGCGGATCGCCACCCACGCGCACATTGGTGACAGGCTCAGTGCGATTCCCAGCCAGAGGTGCGCGGCGCTGGTGAACCGTTTGGCCAGGCTATATCCCATCACCACCGCCAGCACAGGAAGCGCTGCGGCGAGTGGGACCCAGTTCGGCAAGAATGCCGCCGTCGCGCCCACAAAGACAATGCTGTTGATCCAAACGAATGCGTGGACAGCAGGTGCTGATAGTCGCCCCGCCGGAAGGTGGCGGTTTTCCGTGCGTGGATTGGCGGCATCAATCTTGCGATCCACCAACCGATTGAAAGCCATCGCGGCACTTCGGGCGGTGACCATGCAAACCAAGATCGCAACAAGGTCGGTCCAGCGCAGCGTCGGCGTTTGCCCATCGGGAAGCGGCGCGGCGAACGCCATCACTGTTGCCAGCGTCGCAAAGGGCAACGCGAACAACGTGTGTGAAAATCGAATCAATCCCAGCCAATCCGCGATGCTCGGGCGGTGCTGGGGATGCTCCGCCGACTGGCTCATGTTGTGTCCTTCCATCGATGAATCATCTGATTGTCGATCTGTAGTTGATCCAGAATTCTTCCGACGACGAAATCGACGAGCGAGTCGATTGAGTCAACACCGTGATACCATCCAGGCATTGCCGGCAAGATTGTCGCGCCGGCTGCTGCGGCACGCTGCATGTTTTCCAGCTGCAGCACGCTGAGCGGCGTCTCCCGTGGGACGAGGACCAATTTCCGCTGTTCTTTCAAGTGAACTTCGGCGGCCCGCGAAATCAAGTTGTTGGATGCGGCATGCGCGATACTGCTCAGCGTGCTGCCACTGCACGGGCAGACGACCATCGCCGAGGTTTGAAATGATCCACTCGCGATCGGCGTGAAATAGTCTTCGTAGTGATGGTAGTGCAGTTTCTGATCGATCGCCGTTCCCCAATCAACAGCCAATGTTGCCGCGCGGCGATCATCGCTTGTCCAGTCAGGCACATAGCTGATTAGCGCCGACAAATCGGGATGCTTTAAATCGACTTTCAATCCCGTTTCCTGCGCGATAACGGCAGCACCACTTGGGCTGATTGTCAGGTGGACGCTCTGATCGGATTGACAAAGCGACTGCAGTAATCGAATCGCATAGATCGCTCCGCTAGCACCGGTGATTGCGATCACGACAGGAAATCGCGTGGAGCTCATGCGTTTGCGGGGCGATCGGTAGTAGGCTGAACGTGCGTGTGTTGGACTTTCGTATGCAGCTCGCCCGGCTTGGTGCCTTCATAAATCGTGCAGACACCAAATGTCAGAGGAGTGAATTTGACGTCTTGCAGTCCCGCATGTCGCATGCGGCTGGCCAGAGCTTCACCGTCGGGGAAGCGGCTGACCGAATCAGGCAGGTAGCTATAGGCTGACTTGTCGTTCTTGGCAAACCACTGGCCGACTTTGGGCAAAATGTACTTGAAGTAACTGTTGTAGATCTGTCGCAGTCCGAATGCGGTTGGTCGCGAAAATTCCAGCACCATGACTTTACCGCCGGGCCGACAAACACGCGTGAGCTCGCATAACCCTCGATCGGTATCGGCAACGTTGCGCAGTCCGAAGGCAACCGTTACGGCTTGAAACATGTCCGACCCGAATGGCAATTGTTGGGAATCGGCTTCGACGTAGTCGATCGATTCGGTCGGTGTACCGACGACGCGTTTGGTCCGGGCGATGTCCAGCATTGCGCCACAGAAATCGCTGCCAATCACCTCGACATCTGCGGGGGCCGACTGGGCGATAGCCATTGCCAAGTCCCCGGTGCCAGTGCAGGTATCCAGGACAGGGATGCCGGAGACTAACTCCAGGCGTTTGACCGCGCACCGCCGCCAGTACTTATCGATGTTCATCGACAGTAGATGGTTCATCAAATCGTACTTGGGAGCGATTTGCCGAAACATCTCGCGAACACGTTCGTTGCTCTTATCGAACGTCGGGTCAGGTGAATTCATCGGTGATTTTGGGCCGCTGGGGAGGCCATGCGTGCGTGCGTCGTGTTGCGCGTCAGCGATCTCGGAAGTCATAAACACCATCTTTGAAACTGAAAACAGGTCCTGCGACGGTCAAATTCCGACACAGTGGCGTCGTCAGGTCGATAAAGGAGCGATTCAAAACGCCACCGGTGGGGGCAAGTGCTCAATCGCGTGCTAAATCGTCTTGGATCGTGAAAGGTACGGTAAGCGAAGCTGCCCGAAAAGCATACCCATCCCCCACCGCCTGAATCGGCACTCAATGGTGAGTTTTAGTGGACTGAAACCCCGCCTACGGATAGACTGAACACCCTTTCAGAACTTTTGCCTGTTATTACGCTACTCAAGAGCCGGCAGACTGATTCCCGCATTCAACGAACGTGATTAACTGAGTCTATGGCGAGTCTTGTACATTCCCGTGCCGCGACGTTACTCACCAAAGTGACGTGCCCGCATTGTTGGAGCCACTATGCCCCGGAGGAATCACTTTGGATTTCGGAGCACCCGGATCTGCTCGGGGACGCGAAGCTTGGATTTCAGCATCCCAAGCGTTTTTTGCCGAGTCGTTTCACGCCTCAAGGTGACGCGATCGACGAGATGGGCCAGTACGCGACACGAATGGCTTGTCCCAAGTGTCACCTGCACGTGCCACGTTCGATGTATCAAGTGCCAAGTTTGTTCTTCAGCATCTTCGGGGCACCCGCATGCGGCAAAAGTTATTTCCTGACCTCGTTGTCTTGGAAGCTGCGGCAGACACTGCCCAAACGCTTTGCCGTTTCGCTAAGCGACGTGGACGCCGAAACGAATTCGCGGATTCATGAATACGAAGAACAGCAGTTCATGAACCCCGATTTGGACACCCCCGTCGCACTTGCAAAAACGGAAGAGCAAGGCGACATGTATGACACGGTCAACATGGGCGATCACACGGTAACGTTCCCGCGTCCGTTCATGTTCAATCTGCAACCGCTTTCCAGCCATCCGCGGTACCAACGCAATCGTGAGATTTCGAAGCTGGTGTGTTTGTACGATAACGCGGGCGAAAGTTTCTTTCCTGGTGCTGACAAAACGATCAGCCCAGTGACTCGTCACCTCGCGCGGTCGAAGTGTTTGTTTTTCTGTTTCGATCCGACGCAAGACACGCGTTTTCGTCGGGCCTGTGAAGGGAAGTCGAACGACCCGCAGATGGCTTCGCGAACGACGCGATTGGCGCGCGAGACAACGATCCGCCAGGACACGATTTTGCTGGAAGCGATCCAACGGGTGCGTCGGCATGCCGGCTTGCGCGACGACGAACTGCACCAGCGTCCTTTGGTGATTATCGTGACCAAGTGGGATGCATGGCGCAATCTGCTTCCCGATGTGTCGACCGACGAACCCTATTTGCCGATCGCCGGTTCAAAGCTCTGTTCGCTCGATAGCCAGCGGATCAAATCGACAAGCGAGCGAGTTGGCGAACTGATGAGTGAAATCTGCCCCGAGATCGTCGCGGCGGCAGAAGGATTTTCAACCAGTTTGACGTTCATTCCTGTCAGTGCCAGCGGCACGCATCCGACGCTCGATCCGGCCACCGGTGCGCTCGGCATTCGACCTCGCGATATGAATCCTTTCTGGGTCGAAGTCCCGATGTTGATGGCGCTGCACAACTGGGCGGGAGGGCTGGTTGGTGCATCGGCGCCCGGATCAGGCATGGAAGACGGACGCTGGATGCAAGAGAAACTCTAGGCATCGCCTTTTCTACCTTAGTGATTTCAGACGAAGTGAATTTGGACGACGCGACGCGGTCCTGATGAATGAGTAATGAGCTGCTTTACACGTCCGCGCCCCAGGGGCTTCGACACGGTGCGAAAGGTTTCTGCACAGTGTTGTCGACGTCTGGAATGCCGATCAACCTGATCAGCAAACTGGAATCGATCTCTGGGTATCGTCAGTTCTTTATGGCTGACCATCCACGATACGCCGAAAACCCCATCGCGTACTCGCACCAGATCTTTCATCTAGGTGGCCGACCAACTTCGATCTTGTCGCGAATCGGACCTTATGGGATCGACTACACCGGCCGCGCGAGCAACAAGATTGCACATCATTTGGTTGTCGAACCGCACGAGATGTCACCTGCCGGACCGGCTTGGCTGCTGCAACAATCCGTCATCCGGTCGGAATGGCACGGCCATTGTGAAACGCCTTCGACTGGCCCAAGTATTCCGATGCGGAACCAGGACGAACGTATCTGCACCGAGTGGAAAAACGTCGCCGGAGACGCCGGCTGGGCGGGAGTCGTTGCCGAGACGATCACGCAATCCGACGAAACGCCACTTTGGATTGTGTATTCTCTCGCCCAGCGAGATCGATTGCTGGCGATGATGGATGAAGTCATCGCGTTGTTACCCGTCGCACAACGCTGGCAAGCAACGTTCAATACATTCGCCGTCAAAATTCCTCCGGACGGGAATTGTCGAATTCGTTTCGTGCCCGAAGGCACCGACGAGGCCAAGCAGGCGCTCTCGGGGAAACGTTGCATCAATTTGACAAAACCTGCCCCCGTCGCCCGGACGACGCGCTGGATCGAGAGGGCACGAGGAATGCAAAGGCCAGTTGCGAGCGTCATTCCGACACGTTCAATCGAGACCTCCTCCGAAGCTGTCGCTGACACGCAAAGCGATTTGGCGTCCTATTGGGATGAGGGCAGCAGTGTTGAGGAAGCCGAAAACTCGCCTCCGCCAACCGGACCGCCAGATTTGCCGGGTGGACTGAATCGCAAAAAACGCAAGTCACCGGCTTGGTGGACGACAACCGGGATCTTCCTGTTCGCCGCGCTCGCAGCGATCGTTTGGTTTGCCGCTTCGCAGTTTTCAGATCCACCAATCCCCCAGCGAATCAAGACGCCGGTGGCGGAGGAGCCTTCCGAGGCGCCAGAGACAATTGCCGATTCGTCGGAACCTTCCGAAACGCAAACGCCATCAAGTCCGGCAACAGAGACAATCGAATTTCGACTTCGCTATGACAAAAAGCAATTGATGGGTTGGGTGCTTGGTCGAAACGCGGGCGAAGGGCTAAGTGAGAAGACGCCGTTCCCTCGAGAGATCGAAGTGCGTGGAGGATTGAAGCTTGCGGACCTGTCGACTGCCCAATTGGCTCCGAAATCTGATTCGGAAAACGAAACACCCGCTCAAGAGTCCTTTCAAAAGCCCACCGAAGAACGCCAAGTCGTCTTCGCGGCTTGGGGTGCGGATCCGTTTAGCTTGGCAGACCCAAAAAACTATGATGTCGTTCCAACTGAATTGGTCGATGGCAAACGCTCGTTGGCTGTGCGTCAACTGCGTCAGGTTCCGATGACGCTGCCTCGTGCACAGTTCTTTTGGCATCCCGAGACGGGTTATCTAATCGGTGATGTTAAACTGGACTTCAATGCGGCCGACTCGACTTGGTCTGGTCAATCTGGTGCCTACCGCGAATTCGCGATGTCGCTGACAAAACTGTTGGACTCGGTCAAGGCAATCAAAGAACAGAGCGAGACATTGCCGCCGTTGCTACAGAACTTGGTCGCGCCGTTCCTGGTACGTCTGGGACGATCGCAAGAGTCGCTTGCGAGTTATCTGTTTCGAACGATCCCCTTCAGCGAAGACTTCGAAGATGACGCTGGCGAACTGCGTCAACGTCTGCAAAACAAAGTCTTGCAATTGCCTCAGCCCCTTTCCCGCATCGAGCAGTCGGCGGTGTTGAATATTGTCGCGATTTGTGGCGAAATTCCGCTGTTGGCCAACGACATGCGAAAGGCACAGGAAGTCTTGAAAACGGGGCATGAAGTCGAGGTTCCTGAATTAATCTTTTTCGATGCCGACCGCGCCGTCATTCGGCGTGTTCCGCTTAGCATTTATTTTTCTTGGTAGTAGATTCATGCCGACGACCGTTGACAAAATTCGACGCGCCCTGGAAAAGCGGGACGGAATCGCCGAGGGAGAAATGCGTCCGCTCGCCGAGGCTTACAAGGTCGAAGTTCAAGCCGTCAATCAGCGTCTCGACGAAGCCGTGATGCTGCTGCGCAAAGGCCTGCGCAGCGAGGCGATCCAGCGGATTGAGATGACCCCCAACACGCTCGATTTGGCGGCCGAGTTGGAATTCCCCGAGTGGGACGAATGGAACGAGATTCTGCAGTTCCTGGGGATTCCGTTGCCACCGAAATTGAACGTCGACTACGTGGCGCAGGTCAACGAAGCGATCATCGAAAGTTTGCCGCTCGAAGCGTTGTTGCGCCGTCACCGACGATTGGCGATCGCCAAGGCGCCACTTTCGATTCGTTTGCGAACGCTGCGGCAAATCGCTCACGTCGATTCGGGCAATCCGGTTTGGGGCGACGACGTCGAAACATGGGAAAAGATTCGCCTTGGCCAAATCGAAACCGAGCTTCAGCAATCACTTGAACGCGAAGATTCACGCCAACTGTTTCTGATCAACGAAGAACTGACGTCGAATCAATGGCGAGTCAAACCGAGTCCGCGGCTGATCGAGCAAAGTCAATTCGCCGCCGAAGCTCATGTACGTGAAAACATGGACCGCGAACTAGGGCAGTTCGTGCCTGCACTCGAGCGTGCGTTTGCCGATCGTGACGAGTCCAGTGCCCGGTCGCTTCGCTCGCAATGGCAAGCCAGTCGAGCGCACTACAAAATTGAAGTGTCACCGAAGTTGCAATCACGGGTCTCGCCGACGCTCCGGTGGTTGGAAGATCTCGATCGCCAAGCGGTCATGGAAAGCGAGCGACAGATCGCGATCTCAAGACTCGAAGAATGCCTGGACGGGACCCATTCGGCAGACGAGATCCAAGCGGCACAAGAACAGGCAACCAAGTTCGGAGAGCCGCTGCCACAAGAGGTCGCCGAACGTATCGACGAACTGGCCGCCGAGCCTGCCAAACAAGCCAAACGCAAATGGATGGCGATTGGTATCGCCGCCGGGGCCGTTTTTATCACCGGTTCGATCGCGGCGTTCATGGTTTATTCGGCATCGCGTCGCGCACAGCAACGTGAAGACTATCTTCGCCAAATGGAGACCTTCGTCAGCGAAGAACGCAACGACGAAGCCCTCGCCTTTTTCGGGACAATCCAGTCAAGTGCCCCCGACGTAGCGGCCCTTCCACGAATGGTCGCGATGCAGTCTCAAGCCGTCAAAGCAGTTGAAAAGGATCAACAGCGGAGTGATCGTTTTGAGGAGCTTCTCCGTCAAGCCAATAGCGATAATCCGGAATTGATCGATGGGGCACTGATTCCGCAGCTTGAAGAGCTCGCCACCAGCGAAGGCGAACGGGCACGAATCGATGACCTGCGTCAGCGCAAGGATGCGTACAACCAGAAGGTCATGACGAAACAGAGCGATGACATGATCGCGCAAGTCGGCGAGTACTGGACGACATTCGGCGAATTGCAATCTCGCGGCAACTCTGCCACCAACCTGACCGCTTTGGAACAGTTGCGAACATTGGTCGTTCGTTTGTCGGCGCTGTATCCCCGGCGATCCGATGTGGCAACGAATAAACAGGAACAGCTTCGCAGCGCGATCTCGTCCACCATCGACCAGATGAAACGCAAAATGCAGTCGGACGCACAACGCAGCGAAGCGATCGATATGTTGGTTAACGCAGGTTCGCTGGAAGTCTATGGGAAACGTCTACGTGAATTGTCTCGACGTTCGATTGCCAACACTGGTTTCATTGATTTCGCCAGGGTGATCGACGAACAAGATTATTGGTTGGACGTTGACCGGACCAATGACTGGTTGAAGCGGTTTGCCGAGCGGTTGAACAACGGTGTCACCAGCGGCGAAGCGACTGAATTGATGGAATCGGCACAGTTGCTTGGCGAAGACGTTTCGCCAAATCCAGTTTTTGATGCGATGCCGAATTTTACCGAGTCGATGCAAGAGATTCGTCGCCGCAATCAGATCCTAGACGACACGTTCAACAGCATCAGCAACCATCCGCTTTCGCAATTGGTGACCTTGACAGTGGACGGTCAGCAATACTTGCTCACCAAGACCTTCGTCGAAGACAACACGGCCCGGATGAAAAACGCGGGCAATCAAGGTGTGATGGTCGTCGTCAGCCCGACCGGCGCGGTACGTAACCGTGGCTTTGATGGGCCGCTGACCGATTTGAAGAACGAGCCAATGGAGACATTTGCTTGGCTGCGCCGTGAGCAGGCTTCACGAAAAATTGATTTCGCGTCGCTGTGGGAACAAACTTATATCCGGCTGGTCAGCGAATTGATGACCAAGCGACCAGAACTTGATGCGAGAATCAAAGAGTGGTTGATCTTTCAGCTCTTGAGCGGTGCGACGCGCGGAAGTGATCGCTTGGCAAAGGCCATTCCTCAGTCCATGGCCACGCTACAACGGCGGACAAGCACGTTTGAACGTTGGTATGAGCCACACGCGTTTAGTAGCGAGCTTCCTGAAGACGTCGATACGATCATCAAGTCAGAACTGCGAACCGTCTATCCCCGCTTCGCGGATCCGTTGAGTGACATGACCAAGATCGCGACTTCTAAATTGGAGTGGATCGGTTTTCTCACCAGAAACGACAACAACCAAATCGAGTATCATCTACGCTCTCGTTTGCCAGAAAACGATGGCGCACTTTATGTTGCGATTCCGTCTCGCGAAGGCGACGCGGAAACCTCGTTGGTCAAAATTGGCACTCTTACGCAAGGTCATATTCAACTGACCTCTAATCCGGTCGACCTCATTGCCGGACGTCCTCTGTTCTTGTTCCCGAACTGACACGCATGACACAAATCGATCGCGTCTTCATTCGATTTCGTGGCCGCACGATCGGTCCACTGACACCCGACAAAGTCAAAGAGATGGTCCGTCGGGGACAGGTAACGCGCATGCATGAACTGTCTGCGGACGGGTTGAGTTGGACGAAGGCTGAAGAGTTTGGTGGATTCTTTCCACGAGTCGCCCCCGCGGGATCCGCTGCGGGCGATTTGGCCTCTGACGGAAACACGGTCCCGCCGGGCAGTAGCGGTCAAGCAGTGATCGCTCCCAACGAAAACGCCGCGGCACAATGGTACGCGCACGTCCAAAACGAAAAGCAAGGTCCTGTTTCGCTGGACCAAATGCGTCTGTACGTCGAAGCGAAGATCTTGAAAAAGGATTCGCTCGTTTGGAAGAACGGAATGCAGGGATGGGAACCGGCTAGCGAAGCGATCCCGGAACTTTTCGGTGGCAAGCCGGCATCCGGAAGTGGTGCCTCAGGTGATTCCGCCGAGGACTCCGATGATGTTGGCGGAACCGTCAACGGCACTTTGGCAAACGAACTTTGTCAAAATCACGCTTGGGTGCTCGCCTTCGGAATTGGTCTGGTTTTGGGGTGCCTGGTTTTCTTCGTCGTGCACGTTTTGAAACTCAGCGAAGGCGGACAGAAACCTAAATCCGACACGTTTTCGACGGTCGTCCATTTAATCTCAGCTGCGGTTGGCATTCTGGTTGGTGGTTTAGCGATTCAATTGGCAACGAAGTTAAAGGCGGCGGATCAGGCGTCATCCCCCATCGCCGCGATCGTAGCGGCCAAGTCGCTGACCCAGTTTTGGCAGATCGGTTCGATCGCCGCGATCGCATGGACGGTGATCGTGACACTGGTCATCATCGCTGCCGTTGCCATGAAAATCCCCGTGACCAGCATCTTGGGCTGATCCCCCTTGATTCCAGAGGGCCACTTGGGGCACCAAATGTGTCGCCCTCGGACTAATTCATTGATTTTTCGAATTCGTTGCACGGATCCGCGCCTTCGCGCCCACTAACCACTAGCAGGGCATTTCTCCGTACGAACTCGAGCTGAATCATGAGACTGACGCTTCGCACACTACTCGCATATCTCGATGACACCTTGGAGCCAAGGGATCGAGAAGACTTGCGTGAAAAGCTGGAACGTAGTGGGCAGGCAAGCCAATTGGTGCAGGCGATCCGTGCAAGCATCACGAAACCAGATCTGTCCGCACCCGCTCCTGATTCGGTTCATCCGACAGAAGACGCGAACATGATGAGCGACTATCTGGACAGCACGTTGTCTCCAGAGCAGACAGCGGAAATCGAGAAAGCGTGCATGGATTCGCTTTCCAGTTTGGCCGAAGCGGGCGCCTGCCATCAGATCTTGACGATGGTTCTCGGTCGCCCCGCAAAAACGACTGACCAGCTTCGCAATCGAATTTTTTCGATGGTCGATGTCGACGGAAACGTCCGGGCGACGGAGAGTCAATTGTTTGCCGATGGTGGGGCAGGTCGTGCGATCATCGCGGGCGAGATCGGTCCTGGTTATTCAAGCATCGAGATGGGCGAAACCGAAGGTTCGACCGGAACCGATGCTGAAATCGAAGATGTCCCACCTGCATCGTTTGAAGACACCAACCTGCCACTTCCCAACTCGGTGACGCAGGTCAGCGGTTCGCCCGTAAGCCCGCCTCCTGCCATCTTGCCAAACCAGACAACGATGCTGCCGGAGGTAAAGCCGGTCGGAGTCGACGACAGTGGCGTATTCAAGGCAGGGACAAAGCTGCGTGAACAGTCGGCCCAATTCGCCGAGATTGGCAACTACCTCGATGACGGCATTCCGCTCGCCGGTGCACGCCCGCTTCGCGAACTGGAGCGTTCTGATTTTTACGAGGGTGATGTGCGACCATCCCGCATTACACCTTGGTTGGTCTCACTCGGACTTGCCGCAGTCTTGTTGTTCGCGATCAGCCAAGTGTTCGCGCCATTGATTGGGCCCCAGGCTTCCAAACAAGATACCGACGCAAAAATGTCGGATCTGCTGGATGACGACCAGACTGTGCCATCTGCGGACGACACGGCAGTTGTCGCTGACGATCCTGAATCGACAAACCCATCCGACGAGAGTCAGCCTGTTAAAACTCCCGATTCAGAGGCTGAAAACGAAACGAGTGAACTACCCGCCGAACCCGTCGGGGATGCCACGGTCGTCGATGACGTGGCCGAGTCGACGCCTGAAATGGAAGTGATTGAATCCGAGGTCGAAGTCGATTTTTCGGCTCCACCCGTTCCTCCGAGTGACCCTATCGCCGATGCCGCAACGGAGGAGATGGACGTTGCCGAAACCGCCGACCCCGTGATGTCTACGCCGGCTGTACCTGCGACGGCACCAGACGCTGTCATCGCAGATGCGAGTATGGCAACTGAGGCGGAGCCAGACATGGCCGATGTCGCAAGCGTCGATCCGGCAACGCTGCCAACAGAAAGCGACCTGGTCCCGGCTGAAGCTCCCGACGCAGGTGCCATCGGTGATGGCGAGGCGATCGCGACGTTCAAATCGGACAACGCACTGGTGGGCATTCGAGTTCAAGACGACTGGAAGTTGCTTGCACCCAATGATCAAATTTTGCAAGGACAAACGGTTGCCTGTGGACCCGAGTTCCGTGCCACGTTCCAAATCGGTGAACGCGAAGAAAAATCGTTGGTCATGATCGGGGCATCGCAAGTTGCCCTGCAAAGGGACGGGGAGCAAACCGTGTTGGAGACAAGCTTTGGCAAAGGCGTCGTGCAACTTGCCGATGCCGGCGACAGTGTGGTCCTCCGAACACGCGATATTGCGATTGTGGCAACCGCAGAATCTGGG
Organism: Rhodopirellula sp. MGV; assembly: GCF_002251265.1. Lineage (NCBI taxonomy): Bacteria > Pseudomonadati > Planctomycetota > Planctomycetia > Pirellulales > Pirellulaceae > Rhodopirellula > Rhodopirellula sp. MGV. Next base: position 104,175 of record NZ_NPDI01000042.1, read on the forward strand.
GCGACCTCGTTTGCGTATTCGTTGCAGCACCGACGTGGAATGGGAGCAGATCCGATGCTTCCCGAAAACCATCAAGCCGAATTGCAGTTGGTCGGACTCGAAGGAGACACGTCTTTCGTGGGCGAAATCGTCGTCGCACCGTCACGCGATGATTTGCGAGCCCCGGGAGATTTTACTTTGTCGAGCAACCAGTCAATCGAGTTGCTGCTTGGTGAGGAAAGTTCCGCGATCCCAACGGTTCAAGACATCGGGATGCTACCGCCATGGGTGAACGCGGAAATCGATACCGGATCGCTCGAAGCCCAAGCGGCGTCAGACTTGTTGGAACTGGTTCGTAGCGACAAAGCGGATTCATTGACATTGGCACTGCGCGTCGCACTGGGGTTCCGTCGCAACGAAGTTGCGGCGCTTGCTGGGAAGTCGATGTTGGCCTTGGGAGATGCCTCGGCCTACTTTGGCGTCGACGGGCTGTTCAGTGTTGGTAAGCAGCGGCTGTATTGGTCATCGCACCTTGACGCGGTGCGTGAAATGCTTGACCGTAGTGTCGCCGATGCCAGGGCCGTGCGGACAGCGATCGCAGGTGAAAATGCGGCAATCGACAATGCTGATGGTGACACCCTGTTTAAATTGTTAGTCGGGTACTCCCAGGAACAATTGAAACAGGGCGGTGATGAAGAACTTGTCAACGATCTTGAATCCGCTTCGATTCCGGTTCGCGTGTTGGCATCGGAAAATCTTCGCGACATCAGCGGTACCACCTTGTTTTTCCGACCTGAGGAAGAAGTCGAATCACGTCGCGAAGATGTCGTCAAAAAATGGAAGGTCCGGCTGAAGAAAGAATCCATTCGCTACGGGGAGGGCGAATGAGTCCAAACGCCAAGACGATCGCAAAGATTGTGATCGCGTTGGTGGTGCTTATCGGACTCGGCCTCACGGTCAAAAAGTCATTCGACGCGCTCGCACAGCAGCGAGACGCGACCCTGCAAACGATCAGTCAACTCGACCAGCAGATCCAGTCGGCAACGTCCCAGGTGGCGCGTGAAGGTTTGCGGCGCGAACGCGAGCTGGCTGCGGCAAGTTTGCCTGAGTTGTCGAATGTCTCTTGGGCGTGGTTGGCGATCGCGGCATTGACTTATAGCGTCGGCATGATCCCCGGCGGGATGGTCTTGTTGGAAGCTGTCGGGACGTTTGGTTTGGTGATTGGCGTGAAAGACGCGATCATCAGTCAAACGATTGGGCACGTCGGCAAATACGTGCCCGGTAAAGCGATGGTGGTCGTGATTCGAGCCGGTCGTTTAAAAGAGTTAGGCATCCCGTGGCTGGCCGGTTCTACCGCGGTCTTCATGGAAACGATCATGATGATGGCGGTCGGTGCCGCTTTGTCAGGGGCGATGCTATTGTGGTTGCCGGTTCCACGCTGGATGGGTGCGTGTGCGTTGTTTGCCGGATTGGCCGCGACCACGTTAAGCCTGCCTCCGATTCTGTATCGAATCATCGATCGGTTGGGGATTCGACGGGTGGCACAGGAACCCAGTTCGAGTCAACGTTCCGTCGCCCCACCAGGCGGTTGGCGATTTTTTACCGCCGCATGGCTATGGCATTTGTTGGGATGGATCTTGATCGGGGGCTCATTCGGAATGGTGCTGATCAGTTTGCCCGGTCTGCCAGAGGACGCCTCGCGGGTGACTTTAGTGGTCGCATCGATTGCCGCGATGGCGCTCGCAATGGTGGTTGGGTTCGCTTCCCTATTGCCGGGTGGCGCCGGGGCCAGAGAGTTGGCGTTGACAGTCGTTTTATCACCGGTGGTTGGGACGTCCGTGGCGTTATTTGCCGCGATTGTCGCTCGAATCCTTTTTATTGTCGTTGATGTGGGTTTGGCGATCGGTTTGGGGGCATGCCCCGGCTACGTGCCGCGTCCAAGCGTCAGCCCAACGTGTCCGAATCGGTGGGGGCCTGAATCAGCCGGGCCTGAATCAGCAGGGGCACAGCAAAATCCATCGCTAAATCAAAACTGCGAAACCTGGCTCATTGTTCGGGTTTGAACCTGATAGATTAGAATTCAGGTACTGGGCCGCAAACGCGCCCAATAATGATTGTGAACCCCTATGCAGTGTCACCGTTTCCTTGTGCTTTTGAGCCGCCTTTGTGTGGCTCATGCTGTCGAAACGGCGATCACACGGTCACTACGATTTTCCTCTAGCTTGTGCGCCTCGGTTGTCTGTCAGCGAATCCACCGCGCTGCGTTATCGCCAATCGGACCCCGATGTCCGACTGATGTTGCGTGTCAAAAACGACGACGCGGCAGCGTATGAAGAGTTACTCCGCAAGTATCACCCACGCTTGGTCCGCTTGCTACGTGCAATGGGGCCTCGAGCCGATATGGCAGAAGACCTCGCCCAAGAGACCTTCATGCGGGTCTGGCGAGCGAGAACACGCTACGAACCGGGGGCAAAGTTTTCGACTTGGCTGTTCACGATTGCTGCCAACGTCGCACGCAATGCCACGAGGAGCCAAGGACGACGTCAAGAAGTCAACGAGGTTGACGCACCTGGCGGTGGCGACGGTTCGCAGGCGGTGGGAATCGTGACAGCAACTGCACTTGAAGCCAGTAGCCTGATGCCTAGTCGAGTGGTCGAAGGCGTCGAGCGAGGCGACATCGTCTTGCACGCGGTTAAGACCCTGGGCGAACGTCAACGGACAGCGCTGATGCTGTCGCGTTTTGAAAATCTGAGTTACGCCGAAATCGCCGAAACGATGGGGTTGACCACGAAAGCGGTCAAGTCGTTGCTCAGCCGCGCCCGCGTCAACCTTAAAGAACTGCTCCAGCCTTACATCGAAGCAGGGCTGGTTCCGAAGACTGGGGGCGATGATGAGTGAAAGTGTGTTGCTGACGGACGACCATCCTGTCGATCCGGATGACGAATTGTTGGTCGCCTACTTGGACAACGAACTTGAAGACAACGAGCGTCAATCGGTTGAACGCCGCTTGGTTGCCGAGCCCGAGTTTCGCCACCGATTGCAAATGTTGCAAACCGGTTGGGATTGGCTCGATGAAATCCCCGGCGAAGCGATCGACGAAAAGCTGGTCGAGTCGACGATCGAAATGGTCGTCTCCGATATCGCGCCCGCAAAGCCCGAAAAGGCCAGTTGGTTGTTTGAGAACCGTCGCGCGGTATTCACCATTGCCGCGATCGGATTTGCGTTCGGTGTCGGTGTCATTAGCACCACCTACGCTCGCCGCTTGTCGCTGCAAAAACAATTCGATGATTTGGCGGTTGCCGAGGAGATCGATGCGTACAGCTTGGGGCCAGACTTCAAATTCTTCAATGAATTGGCAACCAATCCGCGTTGGCAAGCGATGGCTTTCGCAATGCAACAGATCAACGAACGGTCCATGGAACCGCAGCGTTTGGTTGAGTCTTTGCCAGCGGACGACATCGCAACCGCGGTGAAATCGTTGCCAAGCGATCAACGCGATAAGCTGCTCGTCAAATGGAACCGATTCGAGTCATTCGACGATTCCACCAAAGCGAGTTTGCGAGACACGGCTGCCAAAGTTAACGAGCGAGAAGAACGCGATTCGTTGCTGACGACGATGAAGGTCGCATCGATATGGATCGAAGACCTGCCCGATGAAATGCGAGACGCGATCCGAAGTGACAACGCGAATGTACGGGCTGATGCCATCGAAGAAGCGATTCAATACAAGATGGCCGACCTGTCGTTTGATTCAGGCAAATTGATCAGCGAATCGACTTCCGAACGAATCTTCGCCTGGCTCGATGCAATTTTGTGGGACCGCATTGATGAGCTGCCACCGGAGATGGCGGAGCGTTTCCGATCGGGAGTAAAGCAGCCCAACGGCAACACCGAGATCTTTAAGCTGGTGATGATGTACCAAATGTTGGACGATCCAGATCAGCATGGCCGTCGCCGTTTTGGGTTCAACCGCTTTCCGTTTTCAGGGGGGCGTCCCGAGCCTCCACAAGACGGGCCTCCACCGCCTGATGGCGATGCGGATGCGAACCGAGATGGCCCCTCAGGACGTCCACCCGGCCCTGTACGACTGCGGCGTGTCACCGAAGATGAATACAGCGTACTACGCAGCATGCTGGACAAAGACGCTTTGATGACGCTCGATGCGTTGACCAGCTACTCTACCCAGTTTGCCGGTGAAACGGCTGTGAATGCAACGCTTCGAACCTGGGCTCAGGAGTCGGTGCGTCGCCACATCGCGGAACTTCGAAACCACGACGATTCGACGGTGCTCGAACGCTACCTCGACTACGACAAAGACAGCCGATTTGGCGAAGATCGGGATACGTTGGATCTGCAATCGCCGTCACGGATCAAGAAAGAAATCTTTGATCGACGACGATTCGACTTTCGCCGCTAGGGCTGCCTTTCGAACTCGACCGCAAACGAGTTAGGCGGTTTCGTATTTAGCGAAAATCATCTTGCCCGCATTCGTTTGCAGCGTGCTGGTTACCCGCACGTCAAGTTCCTGGCCGATACGGTTGCGTCCGCCTTCGACGACCACCATGGTGCCGTCATCGAGGTATCCGACGCCTTGTTCGGCACCTTCGCCCGGTTTGATGATTTTGACGATGAAGGTTTCGTCCGGCAGATAAACCGGACGCAGCGAGTTGCTGATCTCGTTCAGGTTGATCACAGGGACATTGTGCAGCTTGGCAACCTTGTTGAGGTTGTAGTCGCCGGTGACGACTTTGCCTTCGAGGTGTTTGGCCAGCAGTACCAGTTTCAGGTCGACCGTTTGTCCAGCCAGCTCAGGGAGGTCGCGATCAAAGATCATCAGGTCGACATTGTCGTCCGCACGCATACGGTTCAAAACGTCCAAACCGCGGCGGCCACGTACACGGCGCAATTTGTCACTGCTGTCGGCAATCGCCTGTAGCTCGCTGAGTGCGAAACGCGGCATGATCAACTGGTTGTCAAATACGCCTGTGTTGACCAAGTCTGCGATCCGGCCGTCAATCACCACACTGGTATCCAAGATCAACGGTTTGAAACCTTTGACTTCACGGACAAATTCCACATAGGGAATCAGGAATCTGAAATCGTCTTTCGTTTGGATCAAAACACTGGTGCAGATATAGCACAACAGCATCCCCATGATCAGCTTCACCGCATTGCCAAGCAGCAACGACTGAGCAAACAACGGGGCGAGGGCGATCCACAACACATAGGTCAACAAGAACCCGATCAGGACTCCGAAGTAGACGGCGGAGATCGAGTCGATCCGTTTGCTGGAGATAAAGATATCTCCCATGATCGCCGCAACAGCGATTCCCATGATGCCAACGAACACCAGATACGGATTGATGTCCGCATCGCTCGGCAACGCCGTGTTAATAATCCAGGAGACCCCGCCGGCGCACAGCAAGAATACGCAACGGAGAATGATCAGTTCCATCAGAAATTCGACGAATCGAGAGTTGGGAGACCTGGTGCCGGAAGCCCAGATAAAGCCCTAGTTTAGATGAGACGTCTCGTTTATCCCAAGGGGCCCATCGCACTCAAAGCACCACAGAGGGGTAAAAATGCGGTTAAGGTCCACAGAGCTGGCATAATCGGAACGCAATGCAGTATAGAAAAATATGACCGCATGTGTGCGTCCGACGCCCCCAATTGATGCACGCATCGAGAACTGTCGGACGGACGCCGAATGAACATGTTGTTTTGGAAAAACTCTAATTGAGATTCGCCATTAGCCGTTCGATTTTCGATTCAACCTTGGCAGCTTCGCTGGCGATTTCATCGTGTGACTGTTTCGCGGCATCGACGACTTGTTGTGCCTTTTGAATTTGTTCCTGCAAAGGCGCTCGCGTGGTCGCGAGTTGATCTGCTTCCGCTTTCTGTTTCGCAGCTTGATCACGATGTGCCGCGATGGAATCAAATTCTGTCGTTCGTTGGCGACGGAGCTTGGCCAGCTCCAACAATTTGCCCGCGAAGCGTTCTTCCGATTCAGCCAACGGAACCATCTTCGTTGCGTCTGACGCCAAGCTCACGCGGAGTGCTGTCACCTGGTCTTGCATGTCACGCGTTTCGCCTGAGAGCGCCGGCAGCTGTTGATCAATCTTTGCAACGGACTGTTCGGCAGTCGTTGCCGCCGTTTCGCTTTCGGCAGATTGACGCTGTAACTCTGCGATCTTTTGGTCCAGTTCCGCGAGGGGTTTCTTTGCGGCTTCGAGCCCCGCGAGTGCTTGGTCCAACTGTGCCTTGACGGGTTCCAGACGTTGCTGGACGGAGACCAAACTCGTCTTCGCATTTTCCAGTCGAGACGCTGTTGCCGGCGGATTGGCGGCGAGTTTCGACGTGGCGTTCGCGTCGTCAATCGGCGTGTTGAACACCTCTCCGTTCCAGTTGCCATAGATCAGGCGTTTTCCGTCATGGCTGATTGCGACTTCCAGCATCGCTTCGCCGCCTTGGGGAAAGTTCTTGATCTCGTTTCCGTCACCACCCCAAAGCTTTGCGCGAGCGTCGGCGCCAGACGTTGCGATTTGACCCTGATGATCAAACTTGACACTTGTTACGCCACCGCCATGGGCATTGATGGTTCTCAAGTTTTTCCCGCCTTCCATTTCCCATAGTTTGACCGTTCCATCGGCACTCGCACTGGCAAGCACGTTTGAATCGTCACGCCATGCGAGCGAATGAATTGCACCTTTATGCCCGGTCAAGTCTAAGTACAAACGTCCTGTTTCGGCTTCCCAAACACAAAGACCGCCAGACCGATCGCCCGAGGCGACGAGGATTCCATCGGGGCTGTACGCAACGGCATAGATCCAGTCCGTGTGTTTTTTGATGTCGAACAGTTTCTCGCCGTCGGTCGCGTCAAAGATCCGCAACATCTTTTGCGGACCACCGAGGGCGACCCGGTTCATTGCGTCATTCGCGTCGGCACCGAACACGGTGTCCAATTCATCACCGACGGTCGCGACACGTTCTCCGGTGGTGACATTGAAGATCGCGACGATCCCTTGGACCGAATGCTCTCCACCGCCAGCGATCAAGAACGCCCCATCACGACTGAATTTTAAATCTTGGGCGATGCCTTCCTCAAATGGCAGGATTCCCAACAATTCGCCGGTGTCGCTGTGATAGAGCACAATTTGTTGTTGCCCAGCGATCGCCACCAATGGCGCCCAAGGGCTGCTCGCGATTGCGGTGATGGCGCTTGCCCGTTCGGTCACCAGTGGCGTTGCCAAGGGCGTGGTTTCGGGCATCGCCGCCGGGCCATCTGGTTTTCCGCCGGTCGACGCGACGAAGGCGAGCGCGTTCGCCTTTTTCTTTTTGACTTTCGACCCGGAGTTTTCAAGGATGCCGCCTTCGATCCAAGCCTTGATGATCGCCAACTGCGGTTCAGGAAGCTTGTCCTGATTCGGTGGCATCACCGGGGTGTCTTGGTGGCTGACCAGTTGCCACAAACGACTTCCGCCCAAATCACCATCGTCGTACACCACCTCGCCGCTACCGCCGCCTTCGACGACCGAGCCGAAGGTGTCGAGCGCCAACCCACCTTTCTTGTCACCCTGGTGGTGGCAGTTCAAGCAGTGTTGCCGAAAGATCGGCTTGACGTGTTCTTCGAAAGTGACTTTTTCAGGGACGTCCTTGGCGTCAGCCGCCATCACGCTTGGAGAAGCTGATGAAGCGAGGCCGGCCGCGATGAGTGCGAATCGTTTTAACATCGGTTGATTAACTTTGGAAAACATCTCGAAGGTCAGCCTCAGTGATTGAACACAAATTCGCGACTATTCAGAACTGCCCAGTAGACGTCTTCGAGTGCAGCGACTTTGTTGTCGGTTTGTTCCAGCATCCCCGTGAGCTGCGCCGATTCTTCCGCGGTCGGCCTACGTGTCAGACAACGTACATAGATCCGCTCGAGGACTTGTTCGTTGGTCAATTTCTCTTCGTCAAGCCATTTTCGCACCTTGCCTTCACGAGCGACCTTTTGGCTGACGCTGCTGCCGTTAAGCAAATGCAACGCTTGCGAGAGCGACGGATCCGTCGATGCCTCGCAATCGCAGACGGTTGCACGAGGCGATCGTCCGAATGTTGTCAGAAAGTAATTCGACGTTTGGCCGTCGGCGATTTGAACTGCTCGAGCACCCAGCGGCAAACCGCGGAATTTATCGGGCGAATCAGTTGCTTGGCAGATGCAATCCAACAAGCTTTCCGATGGGATACGTCGGGTTAGCGCGTAGGCGTAGTTCCGGGTGTCATGGGCGTTGGTCGGATTCGTTTCACTGCTGCGCTGGTACGCTTGGCTGTTGCAAATGTCACGGACAAGTTGACGGAAGTCGAATTTGTACTCGACTAACTTGTCGCCGAGCGTGTCAAACAGTTCAGGGTTGCTGGCCGGGTTGCTGACGCGAATGTCGTCCACTTGGTCGACCAATCCGACGCCCATGTAGTGTGCCCACACACGGTTGGCAATCGATGTTGCAAAGAACGGATTCGTTGGCTCGGTCAGCCAGTTGGCCAAAACCTCTCGGCGATCTTTGCCACGAGTGTCAGGCGATTCGCCCCCAAGGAACTTTGGCGGGACCGGTTGGTTGGTGACCAGGTGGTTGACCTCACCGCCGCCACGGTTAAATACGATTCGCTCGCGGTAATCTTCCGCACCTTTTCGTCCGATCTGTGAAAAGAACGAGGCGAAGCCGTAGTAGTCGTTCATCGTCCAGCGATCGAACGGGTGGTTGTGGCACTGGGCGCACTGCGTGCGAATCCCCATGAAAACTTGCGCGACGTTCTCGGCAGTTTTTAGCGTGTCGCGTTCGATTTCATAGAAGTTCGTGGCCGGTGACGAAAACGTTCCGCCCGTGCTGGTCAACAACTCGCGAACCATTTGGTCGATTGGAACGTTGCGAGCAAACTTGTCGGTCAACCAATTGGCGTAAAGGTAAGCTGATTTGTAGCTGACATCATTCGTGCTTTTGACCATCAGCAGTTGTGCGAATTTCATCGCCCAGATTTCGCTGAACTCTTTGCGTTCGAGCAATTGATCGATCAAACGTGCGCGTTTGTCGTCGGCAGTGTCACTGATAAAACGACCGTATTCTTCTTCGGTCGGCAGCAAGCCAGTGATGTCGATCGTCACCCGGCGTAGAAACTCCTCGTCTGAGCACAATCCGCTTGGCAAGATCCGCAGTTGTTGCAGCTTTTTGCCTACCAATTGGTCGATGTAGTTGCCCGTGACCTGAGGTGGCTCGTATTGCAGGCCGACGGGCAATGCCAACACTTGGCTGCCAACGGTGTGCGTATCAAAACGTGCCATGACGAATGCTTCGCCACGACGGCCTGCCGTGACCATGCCGAGGTTGTCGATGTCAGCGGTGCCGGAATTGTTTGATGTAAACGCGGCTAAGGTGGTGACATCACGTGTCGTGCCGTCACTATAGGTGGCGACCGCGACGAATCGTTGTTTGGCACCTTCGCCTTCGATCACCGCTTGTGGTGGATAGATGGCAACGGCATCGACCGTCGGCGGTTGGTTGTCTTGGGGATCGTTGTGCGCGCCCGCGGCCAGCCATTCCAGAATCGTGGCGTAGTATTCCGAATCGGTGCCGAACAGTTTGCCGCCGGTGTGTGGAACAGTGCCGATCGCTTTTTTGACGAACAGGCTTTCGGCCGGGATCGCCAAATTGATTCGGCGAAAACCGATCTCGCGTGTGATTCGTGTGTAATCGCCGACAGGGTCAAACCCAAACAGGCTCAAGCGAAAACCGTCTTTGCCTCGCGCCGCACCGTGGCACGATCCGGTGTTGCAACCGGCTCGCGTGAGGACCGGCATCACGTCATTGGTAAAACTGATCGGTGGTGTGGCGGTCGCGTTGGAGACCGTCACCGGAATTTTAATCGTGGTCCCGAGGTATTCGCCAACCAGTTCAGTTTGCCCGTCGGCGACTGGGAACAATTTGAAACCGTCACGCCGAACTTTGGATTCGTCAGCGATGTTCCAGATCACTCGATCACTGGCGTCTTCGGTGATCCCGTCGTCACGGCGAATGACGGCGACAAAGGATTGGAAATCACGGGTCGAGTTCAATTTGATTTCAGGAGGATAGATCGCCAAGTCGACTTGGCGGGCAGTGCCGCTCGGCTGACTCGAAGCCTCTTCTGCGGGCGTCTCTTCAGCCGGTGTGACGGCCAATGAGATGCCAGCGAGCAACGCAGCAATCAGCAATGGGCTTACCGTTCGGATCATCATGAGGACTTGCGCTCGGTTAGATTGAATTTCGTTGTGAATGCTACTGGTTTTTTTCTTGTCGCAACTGCTCAAGACGACTGAGCGGTTTGGGGGCGGCAGGCTTGGGCGCTTCCGCTTTTGGTGGCTCTGGCTTCGCAGGTTCGTCAACCTTTGGCGGCAATGGCTGGTCGATCCGCAGTTCACCGGTCCCATTGGTTTGCACGATGACTTCGCCGTTGACCGTTACCCGGCTTTGAGCGTTCAACGTTTTGTGCAAACCGACTTTCGCTTCGTTGGTGATCTTAAGTTGGAACGTGACCGATTCGGCACCAGCCGGGATGGGCTGGGTCGGTGCTTCGCAGGTTACACCCGCGGGCAGGCCGACCAGTTGGACTTCTGCCTCACCTTCAAATTCACGAAGCGTCTCGACGGGCAACGCATAGGCGACATCGGCACCAAGTTCCCCAGCCGATTTAGGAAAGTCGTACTTAAACAGTTGGCTTTCGACGACCAAGTTGATCGGTGGTGTCGCGGTTACGGCTTGGCCGTTAGGCGTGTTGTAATAAGCCATGAAAATGATCGGCCATTCGCCAACACCCGCACCGCCGTTTGCCGTAATCGGAATCTCGACTTCGGATTGTCCTTTTGGAATCGAGCGTCCGTTGTTGATTCCAATCCCGGGCGGGTTGTAGAGCGTGCGAAGGGCAACGTTTTCTTCGAAGCCTTCGTTACGCTTGATGCGAACGAGCAGATTCTTGCTGCCGTCACGAACGATTGGAGTTTGTGGCTGGACCAACTCGATTTCGAAGGGGACTGGATCGGTTACCGCCATCGCGGCGCGTGTCGTATCGTAAGTCCACATCGGGCGACGGTTCTGCCCAAGCACCATGTTGTGCGTCTGGGAAAGTTTGCCGCCGACGAGCGGATTGTTCTCGTCGCCTTTACCGAAAACGGTGTAAAGCGAAGCGTTGTAGCCTGCATCAGCTGCGGCGGTGAAAACCACCGGAGCCTCTGGACGTCCATTGGGGATTGGAAACGCCGTCGCGGTCACACCAGCAGGCAATCCGTCCAGGCTAAGCTCCACCGGACCGCCGTAACGGTCGCGGTTGACGGACACCATCATCGCGCTGCGTCCTCCGATTGGAACCGCGACAACCTGCGCTTCGTCGCGGCGGAGCTCTTTCAGCGTCAAACTGACCGATGGTGGCGGTGTGCTGACTTCGATTCGATAGTTGTAGGTCGGTCCGCCGGAACGGAGGTGATCATAAATGCGAACCTTGTGTGGCCCATCGTCCTTGGCATCGAACTCCAAGAACGGGTCAATTCGACCGCGGCTATCATCGTTCGAAACGATCGTCGAGTTGTCGGGGGCAAAGACGTTGATCACCGCGTCCAACGGCGAACGAAGCACATTGCGAGCGAAGACTTCGACGCGGTAGCGTGTTCCCTTTTTGGCTTCGAACGCGAAACAATCAAAATCATCGGCTTGGCCAATCACGCCACAATATGCGGCGGGGACTTCTGACAGGGGCGCTTTCGCACGATCGTCGTTCGGCTCTTGTTCCATCACCACCGGCAGATTGTTGACGCGGACCCAGTTCGGCGATGGCGTCACGCCGGTGTCGTCTTGGGTGACCACGCCCCATTGTTCTTGCGATTCGCTCGGCAACGGGATCATTGCCGAACGCTCCGTGCCGTCCGACATGATCAATTGGGCATTCAATTCACTTGCCGGCTGACCGCCCGCGGGAATCACGGTGACAGGGCGTGGGAACGTTCCAACATGCAACCGGTAGGTACCCGAGTCGCTGCCCTGGAAAGAACTCTCACGAACCAAGATCGTGTAGGTGCCGTCTTCTGGCGCGGTGTAGGAGCACATGCCGTCCTGTTGCAACAGATCACTATCATCGCTTGATGCGACTTCGAAGCGACCTGAATCAAGGATCGCGATGTAGGGATCCAGGATGTCACGATTTTGCAGCGAGAATGCAAGCCGAAGGCCTTCGATTTCGACATTCAGTGTTTGCCCTTTGGCAAGCTTGACCTGATAGTGGTCGACGTCTTCACGTTTGACGATTCCTTCGACGGTCGAATTCAATTCGATCGCTTGCGGGGCGTCGAACTCGTCATTCGGTTCGGCTTCCGTCACGATTGGCATCGAGCCAACACCGAGTAGACGAAGGTTTGCGATCCCGCTTTTTGTGACCAGACGAAGTGGGTAAAGGCCCGGCGTCAAGTCGGCGGCTGCTTTGATTTTGACTTCGACTTCAGAGTTGTTGATCGGCTTGACTTCCAGGATTTCGATTCCTGGTAAATCGCAGAGCACTTGCGAAGCGTCACTCAGTCGATTGCCGCGGAACTTCACGACCGATTCTTCCCCTCGCACCACACCACGAGGTTCCAGCAACGTGACTTCGGGGATGGTCGCATTCGCCGTGGAGGCGACGGACGCGACTAGGGTCGCTAAGGTCAGGGCTCGGCAAATGCGGCCCGCGTTTCTTATCAACATCGTCGATTCGTTAACGATTGAGGAACGGTCGTGATAGTCAAAACCGCCCACCGAAGCAGGCGGTCGTTTGGTTGAACCCTACGATCAAACCATCAATGGCGTGATTAGCTTTCCGCCATCAACGATCTCGATGGGCCGATCCCCCGGTGCCATCAATTCTTTGTCTGCAACGATTCCCATCAAGCGATACATGGTCGTTGCCAAGTCGGCGGGCGAAACGGGATTGTCTTCCGGTTCGGCAGCGGTCGAATCGGAAGACCCGTAAATCATGCCGCCTTTGATCCCGCCACCAGCTAGCATCACGCTGAACACCTTGGGCCAGTGATCGCGTCCCGCATCGGGGTTGATTTTCGGTGTGCGACCGAATTCACTGCTGACCATCACCAACGTCTCGTCCAATAGACCGCGATCGCTGAGGTCATCAAGCAGCACCGCCAAGCCTGTGTCAAGCGACGGCATCTGGTTGCGGAATCCCTGGGTGATGTTCTGGTGCATGTCCCAGCCGCCGTATGTCAGGGTCACCAATCGCGTGCCGGCTTCGACCAGGCGTCGCGCCATCAACAAACGCTGCCCGGCCTGGTTTCGCCCGTAGCGATCGCGAAGACCGGCGTCTTCTTTATCGATATCGAAGGCTTCCTTCGCAGCGGGAGTGTCAAGCAAGCTATAGGCCCGTTCGTAGAACGTGTTCATTGCATTGACGTTGTCCGCAGCAGTGGCCGAGGCGAATTGGTTATTCACCATTTCGAGGGCTTGTTTACGGCGTACAAATCGCTCGCCATCAACGCCACCTGCCAAGTCCAGGTCGCGAACCTTGAAACCGTTTTGCGCCGGATCGGAGCCCAACGCAAACCCGCCATAGCTGCTGGGAAGATACCCCGTCCCGGCGAATTCGTTGGGGACGTTCGGGATACAGATATACGGTGGCAGGTTGTTTCGTGGCCCGTATTCGTGGCTGACCACCGAACCGAAGCAGGGGTACTGCAGCGCTGGGCTTGGCTTGTACCCCGTGAACATGTTGTGCGTGCCACGCTCGTGAGCGGCTTCGCCGTGCGTCATCGAACGAATAATGCTGAACTTGTCGGCACGCTGAGCCAGTTGCGGAACCGTTTCGGCGAATACCTCGCCGGTGTTGGTTTTGATCGTCCGCATCTCGCCCCGATATTCCAGCGGGCTGTACGGTTTGGGGTCGAACGATTCCTGGTGAGCGATCCCCCCGGGCAAGTAAACGTGAATGACGCTTTTCGCCTTGGCTTCGACGAAGTCGTATTGCTTTTGCTCCGCCATTGCTTCTCGCATCAGCAGCTCTGGCAGCGACAGCCCTAGCCCTCCGAGAGCTCCGACTGTCAAGAAACCGCGCCGACTGAATGGACTTCCTTCACAACGCATCGAACGACTCCGTAGTCAATGTTGAAGTGCTTGAGATCTATCAAACAAACCTTGTCGCGGAGGACTTCCTCGGCGATCAAGACGGCGACGCAGCCAACAAAACAGCTGCGACGAGATCATCGTTGGGCGGGAACATGTCGTCGGCCTGGGGCAGCGTCAAACATGCTGGGAGGTGGGATTGGGGTGGGTAGGGCTGAGTTCGAATCGGTCCGTCACGCCGGTGGAGATCTGCAGAGCCCGGTCGCCCTGCCAACACTCCAACGTTTAATTTGTTCCGATGAACCTGATAAAATCAAGCATAGTGGATTTTTATCTAGGTCCAACGTTTCTGCACGAGTCGATCTGGCTCGAATGCTTGTGATCCCGGCCGAGGGTTCAATTTTTCGGCGGATCCACTGAACACATTTTCCCTTAGGGTCGATTAGCGTAGCGAAAGTTTCCCCATCCGTCAAACCTTCACCCCCCAAGTCGGTCGTTGGCAGAGTGCTAGGGGATTGCCTGAGTGAGTCCGGTGAGATACGGAGTCGTTTGCATTGGCAAATTACGGTTCAGCATTTCGGGCATGGTCCACACCTGAGTGTCGTCCAAAGACAGATTGACACTTCGCCAAGTGAAGCGAACTGGTTGGTAGCGCCAACCTGTGGTTTCGCCGGAACTGTCAGCTTCGATCCTCAGCAGCACCTCCGGATCGGTACCGTTATCCCACACAAATGCGAACAGGGCGCCGTCACGATCTGGCGTCGACTTCTCGTAGCGAAAGATCGGCTGGGGAAGTAGCCGGAGATGATTGGTCTGTCCGTCGTGAATCATTTCCGCGCTGAAACGCCTAGCCAGCGTTCGCATTTGTCGTAATCGAACCGCATCATTGGTGCTAACCTCTGGCGCCTTTTCGATGTCTTTCAGCGCCAGCTTGTCAACTTCTGGGCGCCAAGTCTTGTTGGGCGGATTGCCAATTCGAAGCGGTGTAATTGGCTGTGGCTTCAGCAAATGAAGTTCGACGAATTCCGTGTCGCGGCCGTTGATCGGAATCGAGCCGATCGTTCCAACCACGGCCAAGCGGTCTGACTTGTCGGTCCAAACATAAACACTGCCAAAGAATTGACCTTCGGTTGAAAAGCGGAACAAGGGCTTCGGGTTCCAGTGATATGCCTCGCCAGAGTCCGCTTGCAGCGTCAGCTCTTTGCCTGTTTGGTCAAAGTGTTTGAAGAGTGTCTCACTGCGTTGCGTCTTTGCAGTTTCGTTCTTGTCAGAGTCCTGGGCGGTCGCTTGCGATGCAACCGACGCGACGAGGAACGCCACAAGCATGATGAGTCCGCCAAAGTTTCGATCAAACTTTTCAACCAACATCTTTCGTGCTCCACGCGATCGCGTTTCCCTGTTCTCGGCGCTCTACGCTGCAACGCCAGGGAATCAGGCTAACACACTGAAGACGCGTTGTCTATTAATTAGGGCGTGGCGAGCGACGGCTGGTCCATTCCGGCAGTGTCGCATCCTTTATAATCAGGTTTCGTCAGGCCTTGCCCGCTGCCCCGCCTTCTCCTCCTTTTCCGAGACATCAGCCGATGATCGCGAACAGCCTGCGGTTTCCTCGAATTGCCGCTTCGTCCATTTTTGCTTGTGTCGTCCCGATCCTATTTGGCGCCGGAGCCCAGTGTTGTTCGGCTGATGAGGAAGTTCGTGACAGCCGTCCCAATATCGTTTTGATCATGTGCGATGACATGGGTTGGAGCGATATCGGATGTTATGGAGGTGAGATCGAAACGCCGAATTTGGATCGTTTAGCGCAAGGCGGCGTGCGATTTCGAACGTTCTACAACAACGCCAAGTGTGAGCACACGCGAGCGTCGCTGTTGACCGGCCGTTGGTGGCACCATGTCGGTGCGTCCGCTTCGGTGCACTATGCCGCGCCGACTTTTGGCGAGCGAATGCGCGACGCTGGCTACCGTACGTTGATGACTGGTAAGTGGCACGCCGGACAAACGCCCTATCAGCGTGGCTTTGACAGACACTTCGGGTTGACTGACGGTTGCTGTAACTTTTGGAACCCCGGGCACGCGCGGCCGGGCGAACCTGAGCCAGCCAAGAAGATGGTGCGGCGTTGGGCCGATGACGAACAGGAGTATTTGCCCTACACGCCAGAGAGCAGCGAGTTTTACACCACCGACGCATTTACAAACAAAGCGGTCGAGTACCTGCATCAGTATCGCGACGAAGAGCAGCCGTTCTTGTTGTATGTGGCGTACACCGCACCACATTACCCAATGCATGCGTCCGAAGAGGACGTCGCGAAATACCGCGGCAAGTACGGCGCGATCGGATGGGACAAACTCCGCGAGCAGCGATTCGCTCGTCAGCAACAATTGGGCATTCTGCCCGATAACGCTGTGCTGTCGCCCCGCGATGCTCGCTTGCCAGCTTGGGACGACATCAAGTCTGACGATCGCGATTGGTGGGACCTGAGGATGGCGACCTATGCCGCGATGGTTGATCGATTGGATCGCAATATCGGCAAGCTACTTGGGACGATTGATGACATCGGTGAGAGCGACAACACCTTGGTCTTTTTTCTCTCGGACAATGGCGCCTGCGAAGACTCCGCCGACCGATCGACGGTCAAAGGTTCGATGCCTTGGGAGGTCACCAGCTTCCTGACACAAGGGCGTCATTGGGCAAACGCCTCCAACACTCCGTTTCGAAAGTACAAAACGACTGATTATGAAGGCGGAACGCGGACGCCGCTGATCGCCTATTGGCCCGGCAAGATTGCTGCCGGAACAACCACGGACCACGTCGGACACCTGACCGATTTTATGCCCACGATGTTGGATCTGGCGCAGGCCGACATCACGGACGAACTACCGGGCCATTCGTTGGTGCCAGCTCTGCGGGGCGAAACCGTTGAACGACCTTGGCCAATCTATTGGCAATTTGGCAAGGCGAAAGCGATCCGCAACGAGACGCACAAATTGGTGCAATATGACAAAGGAGACTGGGAACTCTACAACCTTGTCGAAGATCCTTGTGAGCTAGACGACCTCGCCAAACGCGAACCGGAACTCGTGAATCAATTTCGTCAGCAATGGGAAACTTGGTGGAAGAACAAACCCGCCAAGTAGCGAGGCGGAGGACACCAACTTCACAACGCTTGGCGGCGCACGACAATCAAGGACGCTCGCTCAAGAAAAACCGTCTGATTCTCACGTAGGGTTGATTGATGCCGCTCCGTATTTCGTTGTGTGTTGTTTTCGCGATCAGTTGGTTGGTCGATGTCCGTGCGAATCCTCAGGTCGCGATACCCAAGCAAACCCCCTCAGATGTTGGTGCTGGAAATCATGGCGTTGTAGCAACGACCAGTCCGCTCGCGTCGATCATCGGACGCGAGTGCCTGGAAGCTGGCGGCAACGCCGTCGATAGCGCAGTCGCGACTGGCTTTGCGTTGGCGGTCACTTGGCCAGAAGCCGGCAACATCGGCGGCGGCGGTTTCATGCTGATCAGCCCTCCGAATATTGCATCGCCAAGTGACGTTGTCTGCATTGACTTTCGCGAAACCGCACCACAGGCAGCGACTGAAAGGTCGTTCGTCAATTGGTCACAGTCGCGGCATGCAAAAATGGCTGGCACACCCGGCTCGGTCGCAGGCATGGCACTCGCCCACCAAAAATATGGTTCCTTGGCTTGGAAGGAGCTCGTTGCCCCGGCTATCAAGCTTGCCAAAGAGGGATTTGTCGTTGATGACTACTTGGCGTATTCGTTGAATTCCGCGTTGACGGATCCCGCGATCAAAGACGCACGCTATGACGAATTTCGCCGCGTGCTTGGGCATCCCGATCAACGACTTTGGAAGCCCGGTGATCGTTTGGTCCAGCCAGATCTCGCGGCCACGCTTCAACGGATCGCTGATCAAGGCGCGGATGGTTTTTACCAAGGTCAAACGGCGGACAAAATCGTCGCCGAGATGAAACGTGGCGATGGGTTGATTTCGCGTGATGACTTGGCTGGCTACAACGCTGTTGCTCGCACCGCGACACAATCGGCGTATCAAGGGCACGACGTCTATGGGGCACCGCCGCCAAGTTCGGGCGGCCTGACCGTCGGGCTACAGCTTCGAATGCTCGAGCGATTGAATTTGACTCCGTCATCGGACGCGGTTTGGACGACGCCACAAATGCATTTGATGATCGAAGTGATGCGGCGATCGTTTCGTCTTCGTGCCGCATTGCTGGGTGACCCCGCGACAACGGAAGTTGGCGACGCGTATGACGATGCCCATGTCGAAGCAATGGCCCGAACGATCTCGCCTCGCCAAGCCACTTCGAGTGCGGACATTGCCGGACACATTCCCTTAACCGCTGGACCGTACGAAAGCGAACAAACCACGCACTATTCTGTTGTGGATGGTAATGGCTGGGCAGTGAGTACGACCACGACACTCGAGCGGTCTTTCGGCAGTTGGATCATGGTCAAGGATGCCGGGGTGTTGCTCAACAACGAGATGGGCGATTTCAATTGGGTTCCTGGTATGACAACCAAGACCGGCCAGATCGGCACGAAGGCGAACTTGGTTGGCCCAGGCAAAAGAATGCTCAGTTCGATGTCGCCAACAATCATTGCTAAGAACGGACAGCCGGTTTTGGTTGTCGGCAGTCCCGGCGGTCGCACGATCATCAACACGGTCGCCGAAGTGATCGTGCAATCAATCGGCTTTGACAGACCACTGCTCGAAGCGGTCGAAGCGCCACGGTTTCACCATCAATGGTTCCCGGATCAAGTTTCCTTAGAAGACGACGAGCATTTCGACGCGATCACACCGGCGCTTCAGGCGATGGGGCACCAATGCAGCCGTCCGTCTGGCCGCCGCCAAGGTTCCGTCCATGCGATCGCAATCGATCCAGAAACCGGAACGGCAACGGGCGTTTCGGATTGGCGGCGTGGCGGTAGCGTGGAAGCCGCGAGGTAGCTCGCTACCACTGCAGCCCCCATCGGCTGGGATCCTGGTTCAGGTCAAACCAGCCGTCGAAGTCGGCAAGCTGATCCGATTCGGACAGCTCAATCGCACCGGCGTCTGCCGACGCGAAAATGAACTTACCGAGGTCGTGGCTGTTGGCGAATTCCCAGGCGATCAATTCTTCTTTGCCGGATTCGGCAAAGTGATCGACGGCAAGTTCCAGCAGAACACGACAAACGCCTTCGGCGGCCACATGACCACGCTTTGCTAACTTTCGATCTTTGAGGGCAACCCGGATGGCATGACGCACGAACTCGGTGCGTTCGGGCTGCCCTTTGTCGAATTGGGGATCGTGATTCAGTCGGATGATGCTTTCTCCCGCAGTTTCTTGATGTCCGCTTCTACGGATTCCCGTCGGGCAATCAAGTCTGTCAATGACGAACGTTCTTTCTCGACAACGTCGGCCGGTGCGCGAGAGACGAAGTTTTCGTTGGCAAGTTTGGATTCTTTGCCAGCGACCTGTTTGATGATTTGACCAAGCAGCTTTTCCAAACGCGATAGCTCGGCTTCGACATCGATGAACTTTTCCAAGTCGACGTGGACTTCGATACCGATCCCGGGAATCGTTAGTGGTGCGTCGGTTTCGAACGCTTCAACCTCGGGGCCGATCGCCAGGACGTCGGCGCCAGCAAGTCCGGCGAAATAAGTCGACATCGGCGCGAGCAAGGCTTGGCTGGATTCACTGCACGTTAGCGAAACCGGTACCGTTTCTTGTGGCTTGATCGATTGGCTGGCGCGGATCTGGCGGATCGCGACGACCACTTGTTGGAACTCCGAGAACTGACGCTCGATTGCCGCGTCATTGTGACTTGAATCGGATTCTGGCCACGGCGCGACCATCAACAATTCGCTCGCGGGTTTGCGATCCAAGCCACGTGTCGGCGCGATCTCATTGAGGAAGCCCCAGATCGATTCGGTCACAAACGGTGTGATCGGATGCAGCAGTTTCAGTAGTGTGTCCAAACCGTGCACGATCACGTTTTGGCTGAGACTGCGTTCTTTTTCGTCAGCCAGGCGAGGCTTCGCAATTTCGACGTAGAAACTGCAGAACTCGTTCCATGCAAAGTCGTAGATCACGCTGCGAGCTTCGGCAAATCGGAAGTGTTCGATCGCGTCAGTCACTTGGCGTGTAACGGTCGCCAATCGGCTGAGCAGCCAGCGGTCTTCCACCGGCAGTTTCGCAACATCGATCGCTTGCGGCGTGAAGCCTTCGAGGTTCATCAGAACAAATCGTGACGCGTTCCAGAACTTGTTCACGAAGTTGCGGCTGTTCTCGAACTTTTCACTAACAACAGCGGCCTTCGGATGTTGCTTGTCTGCTTCGGATTCGGCCCACTGTGTTGAGAACGTCTTCTTGCACTCGGGACAATCGATCGTTGTTGCGGTGCGGTTCTTCTTTGTTTGGTCGACCAGTTTTTCGCAGTGCGGGCATTCGTACTGGACGGGCATACGAACGTCTTGCGTTTCGGTCGCGATCTCGGTCAATCCGAACCGCAGTGCATCGGGGCCGAACTTCTCGATCACGTCGATCGGGTCAACACCGTTGCCTTTGCTCTTGCTCATCCGTTCGCCGTGTCCATCCAAGATGGTCGGGTGGATGTAAACTTGGTCGAAGGGAATCTCGCCCAGGTTGTTCAGACCCATCAACACCATGCGAGCCACCCACAACGTGATGATGTCGCGCGAGGTGCACAGGGTCGATGTCGGATAGAAGTAGTCGAGCTCTGCGGATTTTTGCGGCCAACCCAAGGTGCTGTGTGGCCATAGAGCGGATGAGAACCAGGTGTCGAGTACGTCGGCATCACGAACTAGACGCAACGCTTCGAGTTTGGGTTC
Source organism: Rhodopirellula sp. MGV (assembly GCF_002251265.1). Lineage (NCBI taxonomy): Bacteria > Pseudomonadati > Planctomycetota > Planctomycetia > Pirellulales > Pirellulaceae > Rhodopirellula > Rhodopirellula sp. MGV. The sequence continues at coordinate 125,121 of NZ_NPDI01000042.1, forward strand.
CAGCGGCGAGTCTTCGTTCCGCAAGCAGACGAACACGTTAAAGGACTCGCCATCCGCGTTCGGCTGAACGGCCGCGGAAATTTGATCGTCGCCGGCAAGCGATTTTGCTTTGTCGACGATCGCATTGGCTTCCGCTTCGGTCTCAAACGTTGCCGACCAAATCGGAATTCGGTGTCCCCACCAAAGTTGGCGGCTGACGGGCCAGTCGCGTTTTTCGCCGAGCCAATCGAGATAGCCTTTGCGATAGCGTGTCGGGAAAATCTTGACGCGTTCGTCGCTGACCGCATCCATCGCCGATTGGGCGAGTTCATCCATTTTGACGAACCACTGGTCAGCCAAGTACGGCTCGATCGCGGTCTTACTGCGATCTGACAGCGGCATTTCGATATCGCGGTCTTCGATATCGCCGAGCAATCCTGCTTCGTCCAAATCGGCGACAACTTGTTTACGCGCCTGCGGGATCGTCAATCCTTCATACGCTGGCGCGACCGAGTTGATTGTCCCGTCAGGATTCAAAATGTTGATCATCGGCAGCTCTTGTCGCTGTCCGACCTCATAGTCATTGGGATCGTGCGCCGGCGTGATCTTGACGCAGCCTGAACCCAGTTCAGGTTTCGCCCACTCATCGGTCACCAGCGGGATCTCGCGATTGACCAAAGGCAGCATCAGCTGACGACCGTCGGCGGCCATGTCACGAAGCTGGATCAGCTTCGGAAGCATCGACTCACGTCGTTTCGCGAGCGCATCGATTTGGGCCTGGACGTCAGTCTTTTCTTTGGCACTTGCCGCAACCAGCTTCTCTTGCAGTTCGTTGGCGACACGATCCAGCGCGGCGGATGGGTCAGGGTGTACGGCGACCGCAGTATCACCAAGCATCGTTTCTGGACGAGTCGTCGCGATTTCGACGAACTCGGGCTCACCGGGTTTGGGATCGATCACCGGGTAACGGAAGTGATAGAAGTGACCTTTCTTGGTGACGTTCTCGACTTCGTCGTTGCTGACCGCCGTTTGCAAAAACGTGTCCCAGTTGACCAAGCGTTTGCCGCGATAGATCAGTTGTTTTTGGAACAGATCAAAGAACGTGGCCCGAACGGCGGCCGCACAGGTTGGGTCCAGCGTGAACCGCGTACGACGCCAGTCACAACTGCAGCCCATCCGCTGCAATTGGCCGATGATGCGTTTTTCGTATTGGTCTTTCCAGCTCCAGATACGCTCCACCAAACCTTCGCGGCCGATGTCGTGACGCGACAGGTTTTCCTGTTCCTTCAAGCGTCGCTCGACGACCGCTTGAGTTGCGATCCCGGCGTGGTCTGTTCCCGGCATCCACAGCGCTTCGAAACCTTGCATCCGTTTGGTACGGATCAAAATGTCTTGTAGCGTGTTATTCAAACCGTGCCCCAAGTGCAACGCACCGGTCACGTTTGGCGGCGGGATAACGATTGAGTAAGGCTTCTTGTTCGGATTAACTTCCGCGTGGCTGCAACCGGCCTTGTCCCATCGCTGCGCAATCTCGTCGGCTGCGGTTGAGTGATCGAACCGAATCGGGATGGTGTTTTCGTTCATGTCGCCGGAGTGATGTTGTCTTTGTGCAATTTGTATTCGACCGAATCGATCAACGCTTGAAAGCTGGCTTCGATAATGTTGTCGCTGACGCCGATGGTGTTCCACGACTCGTTGTGGTCGGCGCTTTCGATGATGACGCGGGTTCCGGCAGCGGTGCCGCTACCATTATTGAAAATTCGTACTTTGTAATCGACCAAGTGCATTTCCCGTAACGCAGGGTAGAACGGCAGCAATACTTGGCGGATTGCCGAGTCGAGTGCGTTGACCGGCCCGTGACCTTCGGCTGCCGCAAAGCAGTCTTGATCACCGACGCGGATCTTCAAGATCGCTTCGGCATAGACATCTTTTTCATCGGCCGACGTCTCCCCGGCAACCACTCGGTATTTAATCGGGCTGAAATGCGGTGTAAACGTCCCAACGGTACGCTTGATCAACAAGTCAAACGAGCCCGCTGCGTTCTCATATTGGAAACCTTGGTTTTCCAGTCGAACGACCTCGGACAGGATTTTGTCCTGGATTTCGCGATCATTTTCAATGCTATGTTGCGTCGCAACCGCCGCAATGTTGCTGCGACCGGATAGTTCGCTCACCAGGATGCGGCGTTCGTTACCAACCAACTCGGGGTTGATGTGTTCGTACGTCGACGAGGCTTTGTTGATCGCATGAACGTGCATTCCGCCTTTGTGAGCGAAAGCGCTTTGTCCGACGAATGGCTGGTTCGTTCGCCACTGCAGGTTGGCGGTCTCGTAAACGAAACGGCTAAGTTCGGTCAGGGATTGCAGGTCGCGTCCGCCGAGTACCGTGTAGCCTTTCTTTTTGAGCGCAAGGTTGGCCATCACCGACAGCAAGTCTGCGTTGCCGCAGCGTTCGCCGATGCCGTTGATCGTCCCTTGGACCTGCGACGCGCCAACGTCGACGGCAGCCAGAGAGTTGGCGACGGCTAGTTCGCTATCGTTGTGGCAATGGATCCCAAAGATCACGTTTGGGAAATCTCTTAGCCCTTCGATAGCCGCTTGGGTGATTTCAGCGATCTGTTCTGGGAGCGAGCCGCCGTTGGTGTCGCACAACGCCATCGTGGTCGCACCGCCGGCTGCTGCCGCCCGAAGTGTCTCGATGGCGTATTGCGGATTGGCCCGGTATCCATCGAAGAAGTGTTCGGCGTCGTAGACGACGTCGGCTGACTTTTTCAGAAAGGCGACGCTCTCGCCGATCATGTCGACGTTCTCTTGGAGCGAGACCCGCAGGACTTCGGTCGCATGGTAGTCCCACGTCTTGCCAACGACGGTGATCACTGGCGTTTGGGCCGCGACGAGAGCTTTCATGCCCGGGTCGTCTTCGGCCTTCATCGAACGCCGACGTGTCATCCCAAAGGCACAGACCTTTGAATCGCCAAGATCATGTTTGCGGATCTGTTCGAAGAACGCGACGTCTTTTTCGTTGCTCAGCGGGTAACCGCCTTCGATCAAGTCGACGCCGGTTTCGGCGAGGCGAATCGCGATTTGCAGCTTGTCGTTCAACGAAAAGCTGACGCCTTCGCCTTGCGAGCCGTCACGGAGAGTGGTGTCGTAGATTTGGATCTGTTTCGAAGTCATGGCTACTTTCGTTTACAAAAAAACCCCCGAAGCGGGCCTGCTACGGGGGGTGCTGTTTGTTTGAACTACCGTGTCACCGGAACGAAATCTCAACAAGCCGGTGCAGGCTGAGTGGTTCCAGGGCATCGTTTCCCCCACGTCATCACTGGCAAACCGAGCCAGGGACGCGGCAAATAATGACACGGGTAATCATGCGGGGAATGCTTCAATTCGGGGTGGGGTTCAGTCGGCTGGCGGTGAGGATAAACCTGTGCCTCGCGTTCGTCAATCACGGCTGTTTCGTTGGGGATGGCGCCTCAAACGTCTGTGCGGAGGCTGAATCCGCCCCCGAATCGGTCGTTTTGCCAGCCGGTGGTGCCAGTCAGCGGGTCGAGGTGCTACGGCGTAGTCGGAAGCCTTCGCTGCGGACCATCGTCCAGCAGTAGCTAAACACGAACACGATGCAAATGGCGATCATCATCGTGACAATTCGGGCGAAGTGCATGTTCACGATTCCGGCATTTCGCCAAATCGACAAAAACTGGAACACTTGGCCACAGCCGATCAGCAGACCGAGGCTGCCCACACCGGCGGCTGTCGCCAGAGCCTGGCGTTTGCGGTGCGGATTCAACGCCACCACCCCGAAAAACAGGATGGGAATCCCCAACATCATGGGGATAAAAAGCAGAGGGACTTTCTCAATCGAGCCGAAGAGTGCGATCGCCGTATCGATGCACAAAAGAAGTCCAGAAACGATGCCAAATCGTGCCATTGACCGATCTATTCAAACCTAGGAGTACCGCCTTGTAGGTAATTGAATCGGGCAACCGATCCGTACCCAATCCTACCTCTGACCAATCGACAATGTCAGCCCAAAAGGATAAATCGCTCAGCCCCTGTGACGATCATTCCAGGAAAAAAAATTGCCCCAGGTGCGGCTGTAGGGCCGAGCACTTGGGGCAACCGTTGTGTGGAGGGAAGCAAGGCCTACGGCACTGCCTAGGTCTTGCCGCCAGGCCTATTCCTCGGATTTGCTATTGGGGAACTCGAGCTCCCCTGCGGCCGCGTCTTTCTTCATCAGCTCTGCTTCGCGACGGTGTTCGTCAGCGAGCTCGGAATCGCCAACTTTGTCGTAGCACTGTGCCAGCATTTCGTGGGCTTTTAGTGCCAGCGATGGCGACGTGAGTGATTGTTCTAAGTCGCTGATCGCGTCGCGGTAGCGTTCCATCCGAAACAGGATTTGGCCACGCGTTTCGAAAAAGTGCGGTGTCGGCATTGGCGTCGACTCGATTGCCTTGTCCGAAACCTGCAGGGCGCGTTCCAGGTCAGCGTCTTCACGCATCGTCAGTGCGACCGCCAAGTTGTTGAGAACGGCGGCGCTTTTGTCATTTAAGTCAGCGGCGAGGCCCAGGTGCAGTTCGGCGTTGTCAACGTCTTCCTTCATCAATGCCGCGGTGCCTTTGATGAAGTGTGAAATCCAAAGTGGAGATCCTTTCACCAGTGCGTTGCGAACACTGACGACATCTTTGTCAGATTCGTCGAGGTTCCCTAGGACGTGGTCTGCCAGCATCGTCACGACGCGAGGGTTGTTGGGAGCGATCTGAACCGCCACCTCGAGCATGCGCATGACGCGGAGTCGTTCGCTGACGGTGTCCGTCGGTGACTTTTCGATGTAGTTGACGTAAGCGACGATCGCATCGCCAAGTCCCAGCGTCAGCATTTTTTTCTCTTGTTCCGTCTGCGCGATTTCCAGACTGCCTTTCAATGTCCGAATCGCGTCACTGTGTCGTTCGAGGAACAGCTGATTGCGGGCGACCATGAATGCCAAGCTGGCGTTCATCGGATCGTCCTTTTGCATTTCCTGGGCCTTGTCCAGGGCTTTCGTCGCATACAGTTCGGCCTTGTCCGTGTCGCCGATGCGGCGGGAAAGCTCGGCGGCCTTTAGTCCCAGCAATGGTTCCGTTTGCGATAGCTCGTCAAGCATTTCGATCGCCGCGGCATAGCGACGGCGGAAGATCGCATAGTCGGTGTACATCTTCCTGACGTTGATGTCTTTCGAATCGGCGTCACAGATCAGCTCCAGAATTAAACCGCATTCGTCGAGTTGTTGCTCATCAAAGTCGGCCCATTTCTTGCCAAGCATTTCATTCTGCAATAACCACCGAGCTGCCGGAACGTGTCGGCGCTGCAGCAGTTTTCGCATGATTTGCGTTGCTTCTTCGCTGTGTGACTGTGCATCTCGCACCCACGCGTAGCGGTGCAGCAATTCGAGGTTGTTGGGGTCTGTTTCGAGTTGCCGCTTGATAACGATTTCGGCGGTCGGAAAGTCATCCTTTTCCAGCGACACCATCAGTTGGCGTTCAAGTCGGCGATTGCGCCAACCGGTTCCGCCGCTAAACGCGATGAAGCCGGTGACAAACAAGACGACCGACAGGATGATTGCCGGGATCGCTTTGGGAGCGTCTTGCCAAGGAATCCCCAAGAACCACGCTCGGATAAATTCGGTGCACCATCGCATCCAGGCCAGAGGGTTTAACGCTTGCATCTCAGTGCACCTCCGATTCGGTCGTTAGTTTGTCGTCCGACAAGCTGCTCGCTTCGGTGGCGAACGCGGCGACTTCGGGTGTCGCGTCATTCGGACGCTGTACGTTCGCTTGGGCGGGCTGCGATTTCGTTTCCGTAGGCCGAATGCGGCCCGCGTTGATTGCAATCGCATCGGCGATCTTCGCACGCATTGCGATGAAGTCTTCTTCGAGAGCCAGCAAGCGTTTCGGTTCGATTTTGTCAGGGACAATCACCCACATCTGAAACATCAGCACTTCGTTTTGGTCCCACACACCTGTCGAGTCGATGCGGTTCCAAACGCGGTGGGAAAATGCCGCCAAACTATTTGGCGCATCAAGCAGAGTTCCGTCGCTGCCGATTCCCGAGAACAGAAGGTATCCTCGTGCCGAGGGGCCCTGTTTGAAACGGGCGAGCACGTAGGTGGTTCGCAGCGCGTCGGGGTTTTGCGATTCGATTTCAAGTGTTTCGAAGTCGGTTGGCGACTTGATGTCCCGGTCGAGCAACATCCAGTCCAATCGTTCGTAGCAGTCACACAATTCGTGCCAACCTTTGTGCGGTTGACTGAGGACGATCTGGGCGGTCATGTCTTCCCAAGAACATTCCCACACGTCGGAGTTTGCTCCCAAGTAGGGAACTTCGTAGTTGCGGTTGGCAACGTGATTGACCACCGACAAGGATTGCAGGGCACTCACCAAATCAGACGGCGGGTCAAAGACCAAGTCGGTTTCACCAGAGACACGGTCTTCTGGTCGACGAGACGTGATCACTTGAAAGATTGAAAGCCCGCCAACCACGACCATCACGCACAAAAATCCGATCTGCGCGTTGCGGTTTCGCACGAGTGATTGGGCTGTTTCGAAAAACATGCCGCGCCGGTCTTGTTCGATCCAGGTGTTGGTATCACGTTGGGTCATTCGACCGCCTTCCTCCTCGCTGTCGCGGATCGCGATGCGGTTCCAAACACTAACGAGCGGATTGAATTCCGTTTCGTCAGGCACAACGTGGAACAGCGTCACCATCAGGAAGTCGAAGGACAACAGAAACGCGAATGCGAGTCCGAGTGCCAGATAGCCGAGCAGTTCGTGCGGCCAGCCTTCTGCCAAGTCGATCTGGTACCAGCTAGCCGCCAATGCCACGACGGTGACTCGGACGACATTCGAAAACAGGGCCAGCAGACAGGCAATGCCCAAGTAAATCGGTGCGGTCCAGACACGCCGCTTTTTCCATGCAACGACTGTAAGGGCAAGAAATCCAAGCGTAAAAACGGATTGGATTCCGCTGCATGCCTCCGCCACAAACAACTCGCGATCGGCAAGTTGAATCACGTTGTTGGTGACCGCGTGTGGGATCGCGACCGCGTCAAGCAGGACGCTCGACATCCAAGTTGTGATCCGTTGCAGACGAATGACCAACAACGCGTCCAAGCGAATCAGCTGAATCGCTGACCAGAGTGGAAGGGCAAGGACAAGAAGCGTGCGGTCATGTGGCCCACGCATTGCGCGCAGCAGCGACGTCGCAAACAACACGCAAGCGACTGCGCCAAACCAGGGAAACTTTAAAATCGCGCCCGCGACGACCAGCAGCAATCCAATGCCGACAGCAGCCCAACTGGCTGTGCCGCGCGGAGGATAGAACACCCCGTCGCTGCGCTGATAAGCGAGCCAAACCACGACGGCAACGGCAAACGGGATGTAGTGGTAGGTGGTGTTTGCCCACAGCGTTACCAGGTAGGGCACCAGCAATGGCACGGAAACGATGCCCAGCGCCAGCCAGAACCATCGCCAATTCGAGTGTGGCGATCCGATTGTTTGCTGATCAGAACCAGCCGAAGAAGGGGCAGGATTCAAGTGCTCGTCATTGACCGAGCTTCCCGCCTGTGCAGAGTCCGCGGACGACATGGTATCGATAGTTGTCGAATTGGAGGATTGTCATGCAAAACGAACCGCGTGTCGTCGCAAGGACAAGACGCGGTTCCGATTTGACGCACACGGTTGTTTCAACCGAGGGCCGTTATTGATTCAAGTCGCCGTGATCAGACTCACTGTCACGAGGCAACGTTTTGGGCATTGTCTTGACCAAGGTGCCGTTGCTGGACGAGCCCGATGATGAGGCGGTTTTGGACGAAAAGCCATTCGTCTTTGACGACTCGTTCTTGATGATCGAGCGATTGTTCGTCACCGCGACGCTGGTCGCGCTGGTCTGGCCGTTGCCGCGAGAGTACTGCCCGCCGTATCGACCGTGGCGGTAGTAACCGTAACCGGTGTATCCGTCCGAAGCGGTGGCTTCTTCCGAGTTGTTGATCACGACACCAAGCACGTTTGCACCAACACCGTTGAGAATGTTCAGCGATTCGCGGGCGTTCGGTTTGCTCTTGCGACGAATACGAAGCGTCAAGATCACAGCATCCGCCATGCTCGCCGTGATGCTTGGGTCGGTGACGACCAATAGCGGCGGCGTGTCCAAAATGATGTAGTCGAATTGCTCGCGAAGGTAGTCGAGCAGTTCGTTCATCATCGGCGACGTCAACGCTTCGGCCGGGTTCGACGGAATCGGGCCGGACGGCATCACATGCAGTTTCGGCAGGGGAGTCGCGTGGGCGGCATCCAGCGGATCGCATTCGCCGTTAAGTACATTCGTCAAACCGAGTTTTTCTTCGCACGCGAAGTTGTCGGTCAGTTGGGGACGACGCAAGTCACAGTCGATCGCGAGGACGCGTTTACCACTTTGGGCGATCGAGCACGCGAGGTTACATGCAATCGTGCTTTTACCGTCACCGGGCAAGGGGCTGGTGACTTGCAAGATCCGTCCGCGTTCGATGTTGCTCATGTCAAAGAACGTTGCCGTTCGCAAGGAGCGGATCGATTCGGCCGTCATGCTCGATGGCTGGTGAACGACCGCCAAGTCGGTGGACAAAGACTTGTAAGGGTCGAGTTCGCCTTTCTTCGTTTTTCGGCGTTTGCCGCGGAAGAATGGGATGTGAGCCAAAATCGCGACACCCAGCGTCGCGCTGATTTCTTCCGGATCGCGGAACGTGTTGGCGTTTTTCTCGAGCAGCAACGCAAGGCCGCTGCCAAGCAGGATGCCGAGCACGGTGCCCAAGCCGGCCGTTTTGATCAAGCTAGGTCCGACAACCATCGCCTTGGTCGGTTTCCAAAGTTCGTCGACTTTCGTGACGCTGTCGTCGTTGCCAAGTTGCGACTTCCGCATGTTTTCTTCGAGTTGATGCAGCAGTTCACGGCTTTGCTCAATCTCACGGATCATCTGAGCGTTCTTTTGCTCGTCCTTGGCCAACTCAGCGGCAGCGCGTTTTTCGCTGGCGATCTGGTCATCGAGATCTTTCAGGTGCAGTTGCTGCGTCTTGACCATTGCCTTGTGCGAATACAAGACAGCCTCGACGGTTTCTTTCGCGCGGGCGACTGGATCACCGTAGGTGTCTTCGAACCATTTTTCACGAAGCTTCGCGATACGGTCAGATTGTTGCTCAACCAGTTTCAACAGTTCTTCGCGAGTTGTTTCGAGCTGTTGATCAAACGCTTTGACCGTCGGGTGCGACTCGCCGAATTCGCGAGCGTTGATGTTTCGTTCGACCATCAACGGCAGCAGAGTCTTTTGGACGTCGATCGCCGCCAAAGCGCTATCGCCAACGAGTGGGTCGTTGTCACGTTTGTCGGAGATCGAGCTGATCTTTGCACCGAGCAATTGGCTCATCACATTCAAGACAATCCGCGGGTCGTCGGACTGCTTTGCGACGCTTTCCATTTGCGACAAAATCGTTTCTTGCGAACGCAGTTCTTGGAATTGACGCGAGCGTTCGGCGATCAAGGCCAGGTGGCGTTCGCGGTGCGGGTTGATCGCGTTGCCTTCGCTGTCCCAGTCGAGCGGTGCTTCCCGGCGGAAGTCGTTGTAGACGCGTTCCATTTCGGCGAGCTTGGGAGCCAGCGAGCCGATCGCCACGTTGATCAAACGCGTGAGGTCTTCTTGCGTGTGGCGATGGCGTTGGTTGTAGTAATCTTGCAGTGACTTGCTATAGGCCTGTGTCGCCGCTTCGCAGTGCTCCGGGATCTCGCTGTCGAAGTGCAACAGAGTGATCAAAGATTGAGCCGTTTTGACGTCCGTCACCTCGGGCTCGAGGGTCAGTGTTTCCTGAACCTCTTTGGCGAACTTCTCCAGATTGTTTTCGTAAAGCTCTTTGAACGGCTGCATCACCGGCTGTTCGAAAGCCATGCGGGCAACTGTATCGCTGTACAGCTGTGCTTGCAGGACTTCGATGTCTGGGACGCCGCCGACGACTTCTCCGGTGACGGTGTCAAGGATCGGCGGGCGATTCGACTCGACCATCAGTCGCGTTGACGAGCGATAGGTTTCGGGCATCTGCGTGAAGATCAGAAACCCGATCATTCCGAACAGGATACCTGGCAGCAGCACAGCCCAGCGATAGCGCCAAAGTGCGCCGGGAATGTCCAGCGGTTGCGCCGACATGACGACGTTTTGGCGATTGGAAACCTGACGGTTGCGAAAACTCGTTCCTGGTTTCGAAGGTTCTGCAATCATGTGGGGAAGTTGTCTGGTTCGGCAGAGCTTACGGGTGACCGACTGGTGAGAGTACCAGCCGGGGGTCGGCAGTCTGGTCTCGAGAAGACCAGCACACAAGCATTCATCCAGTGATTCATCGTGCCTTAGGGCAATCCGTCACCTTAGACGCACACTCGGTCGACTTGTTCAGCTCAATTGGAAAATTGGGGCAGTCATTTTGGGACTCGCTTTCCCGCCGGTCAGTTAGGCGCGGCTGGTGAGAGCCAACGACGCCCACATCGGGGAAACCGTGCAGTTGTAGTTTAACCCTCAATTTATTAGGGCCATAGCGGTTTTGAGTTTCACGAGTCGCAAAACTAGCCCTCCGGCGTCACATCCGAACTGACCGACACATCCTCGGGTGTCCCTCGGTACAACCGTTGATGCAGGTGTTGAGTCGCCTTTTCTATAGAATCGTTAAATCGCTCGTGAGCCCGCAATGTGCGGGGAAATCGCAAGTTAATTCCGCGAAGTATTGCAGCCCGGTACTCCGCCGGAAACAATCTTTTTGGCTTACTCCTCCCTCGCCAAACAACCGCCCGACTGAAGTATGAACGTTTCGTTTAATCTTCCGAAAACTGCCGCATCCCTGGATGGGACAACTTGCCTCGTGACCGGCGGTGGCGGATTTATCGCCTCGCATGTGGTCGATGCTCTGCTCGCACAAGGCGCCTCGGTTCGCATCTTGGATAACTTCAGCACGGGCTTTCGCAGCAATCTCGAACACCGCCCCGCCGAGGCTGACGTCGAATTGATCGAAGGCGACGCGGCCTGTGCGGAAACGGTTGACAAGGCCACCCGGGGCTGCGACTACGTCTTTCACCTCGCCGCGATGGCAAGTGTCCCGCGAAGCATGCGGGAACCACAGCTTTGCCATGCCTGGTGTGCGACCAGCACGATCAATCTGCTCGCCTCGGCACAGACGCACGGTGTCCGTCGGATGGTGATCGCCAGCACAAGCGCTATCTACGGGAATTCCCCGTGGGTCAGTAAGCGCGAGACGGACCCGCCGGCGCCGCTTTCGCCCTATGCCGCCGCCAAGCTATCCGCCGAAGCCTACATGCAATCGTTCGCGCGGACGTCCGACGTCGAAACGGTGACACTGCGGTACTTCAACGTTTATGGCCCCCGCCAAGATCCCAACAGCGAATACAGTGCGGTGATTCCTCGATTCGTCTCGATGATCCTGACCGGCGAACGCCCAATCATTTACGGCGATGGCGAGCAGTCACGCGATTTCGTCTATGTCGGTGACGTGGCCCGAGCGAACATGCTCGCCGCGACGGTCCCCGATATTTCCGGTGGCATCTTTAACATCGCCTGCGGACGTCGCACGACGTTGTTGGACCTGTTGACATCACTTCGCGAGATCTTGGGGCAAGACATCGAACCGATCCACGAGCCCCCGCGCGTCGGCGATGTCAAAGATTCGCTCGCCGACATCACCGAAGCACGCACACGATTGTTGTTCGAGCCATCGGTCAGCATTGACGAAGGGCTCCGCCAAAGCGTTGATTACTACCAGTCGATCTGCAGCGTGAAATCGTGAGTCGTTGGGATTGAGGGTTCTCGAAAAACGCGGGTACTCCCAAACCGATTCGCAATCATAATGCGTGTTCTCAAGCAACACGCTCGCACCACCTTTTTCGTCGAACCCAGAAACCAGGCAATGATTCGCGCCGACGTTCACCAGCCTTACTTCCGCAAGTTCCTGTTTGTCTTTCTGGGGTGTCTCGCATTCGGTGCGTATTGCCTTTATGACGGGTTAGTTGCCTATCCAAAAAAGCTGACCATGGCAGAAGCCTACGAGCAGCTTCCTGAAGACGGGCGGCAAGAGGCTTGGGTAACGTTGGCGACCGAAAAGGGATGGCCGACGCGAACCCCAGCAAACTCGCCCGACGAGATGCGGAACAAGATCGGAACGCAATTCATGATGGCGGTCCTGTGCGGCCTGTTCGCGATCCCTGCCCTGCTGAAATTCATGTCCGGTCAAGGAACCTGGGTCGAAGGCGACGAGACGCTGATCCGGAACAGCAAAGGCAAAGAGGTTCCCATCGACGCGATCACCAAGATCGACAAAAAGAAATGGCCGGACAAAGGCATCGCGAAGATCTACTACGAGGTCGACGGAAAAAACCACAAGTTCATCATGGATGACTTTAAGTATGACCGTGCCCCAATGGGCGAATTGATGAAGTTCGCCGAAGCCAACTTGGACGAAGACCAAGTCGTTGGCGATGACTTTGAACGAGACAAAGAAGCTCTCCGCGAATTGCAAGCCAAACAGGAAAGCGAGTCACTCGGGCAGACACAAGCGGACCCGACACAGGTCTAGTCTCCGCCGCTATCGCGTCCGGACGTCCAGGTCCCGTTTGCGTGACTTGGCGCTGCGTTACACTCCTGACTGACACAGCCAATCATTTCTGGAGGACAAGATGTCAAAGCTGAGTTACGCCGTGATCGGAAGCGGGGCCGTCGGCGGCTTGTATGGGGCAATGCTTGCCCGGCAGGGTCACGACGTCCACTTTCTATGTCATAGCGATTATCAACATGTTCGCGATCAAGGCTGGACAATCGAAAGTCGTTGGGGCGACTTCCAACTGCCGAGTGCGAACGTCTATTGCAAAGCAAGCGAATTGCCACCTTGCGACGTCACACTGCTGACCCTGAAATCGGTCAAAAACGATTTGCTTTCTGAGCTGTTGCCGACACCGACAGGCGATTCCGGTGTCGTGCTCGTCCTGCAGAACGGATTGGGCGTCGAGGCTGAAGTGGCATCGTTGGTTGGTGAGCACCGCGTGCTGGGCGGCTGCTGTTTCTTGTGCAGCAACAAAGTTGGGCCCGGACATATTCGGCACATCGATTACGGACGGATCGTTTTCGGACCCTACGTCAACAGCGACACAACACTTCGGATCGCCCAGCAGATTTGCGAAGAGATGCAGTCGTCCGGCATTGAAGCGCAAACGTCCGAAGACCTCAACATGGTCCGCTGGCGAAAGCTGATGTGGAATATCCCATTCAATGGACTATCGGTTGCGCTCGACGCGTCGACGGACAAATTGATCGGCAACGCCAGCAGCGTCGATCTGATCCGCGATATTATCACCGAAGTCCATCAAGCCGGGAACGCCTGCGGGGCGGCGATCGACTCGTCATGGATCGAAAAGACGATCGATCACACTCGAGAGATGGTGCCCTATGACAGCAGCATGCGTCTGGATTATCTGGCTGGTCGCGAGATGGAATTGCAAGCGATCTTGGCAAACCCGCTCGCCGCGGCCAAAGCGGTCGGCGTCGCGATGCCCAAGACGGAGATGCTGTACCAAACGTTGTGCTTCATGCAGGCCCAGCAAGCTGCCGCGGCATCGACGACATCCTAGAGCTGCGCTCGATGCAAAAAGTAAACGCACGGCCTTCCCCCCGAAAGGCCGTGCGTTACCTTAAATCCCCTCGTCACATCTGATTCGCGTGCTGCCGCAATCACCACCGGCTCCCGTCGGCAGCAGTCATTCACGATGTTATGAACAAAACATGAGTGCAGAATCAGGACGATGCGAGGAAACGTCGTTTTGACAGGACAGCCGCTGATTCGCCGAAGTTAAAGTCGACTGCGGCACCAGGGCTGTCATCGAAAGTCAGGTCGCTAAAGGCATCGGGATCAACGGTTGCTGTCGCACCGGTGCCAAGCGTGTCTTGACCATCGATATAGTCTTCGGGCTGGGTTTCGCTGACGTCGTACGTCCCAGCCGCCAGTTGGGTGAATAGGTAGTCCCCATTGTCGTCGGTCGTTACAACTCGCGTGACCGGTTCATTGAAGATATTCGTCCCAGTCAGTGTTATCGTAACTCCCGCGATGCCGACTTCACCCGAATCTCGAACTCCGTTGTCGTTTGCGTCGACATAAACCGAGCCGCTGATCGAGCTTTGAAATCCTTCGACGGTGGTTGCGGCGGTATCCGAGTTGTTGGTCAAGTCGGATTCGCCCGTCACTGTTTCTACGGAGACGCTATTCGTCACGGTGCTTGGCGCGGTCGCGTCAACGGTCGCATTGATCGTGAACGTGAACGTTCCACTGGCCGCCAAATCGCCAACATCGACAGTGACGGTTTGGCCGTTGGTCGTCACTGTTTCGTTGCCAGGTGTGTTGGCACTGACGAACGTCAAGCCGCTGGGCAACGTATCGACCGCGGTCACGTCTTCGGCCGTCGAGACGCCGTCGTTGGTCACCGTGATGGTGTAGACCAGCGTGTCCCCCGCTTGGGCCGTCGATTGATCGACCGTTTTATCAACCGTCAAATCGGTTTGTGGCGTCGCGGTCACATCGACCGAATCGCTGTTGTTATTGGTGTTCGTTTCGCCCGCGTCCGCCGTTACCGATGCCGTATTGGTGATGGTCCCGTTCTCGGTGGCACCGACGGTAAACACCAGCGTCGCGGATTTGGTTTCGGCGTCGGCCAGTGTGACCGCTGGGAACGTCACCGTGGTCCCATTGGAGGTCGCGGATTGGCCATCCAGCGTGCCGCTGACAAAGGTCATGCCCGTGGGGATCGCATCGGTCAGGATCACGCCGGTCGCCGTGCTGGGGCCAGCGTTCGTCAGATCGATCGTGTAGGTCACGTTCGTGCCTGATGCCGGTGTTGTGTCGTCCGCCGTCTTGTCGATCGTCACATCAAACTCAGGCGACAGCGTGGTTTGTGCGTCATCGCTGTCGTTGGTGGTGTCGATATCGCCGCCAGCGACGCTGATTGACGCATCGTTGTCGATCGTTCCGGTTGCGTCTTCATCGACGGTTGCCGTCATCGTGAAGGTCTCGGTCGCACCGATGGCGATCGTGTCGAACACGACGGTCACCGTTCGGCTGGTGCTGTCGAATCCTTGCGACGCTGCGCCAGGTGCCGAGATCTGGCCGAGCGTCAAGCCCGCTGGCAAAAGATCCGTAAAGGTTACTTGTGCCGAATCGCTGATGCTGTCGGTGTCGTGCGAGATCGTAAACGTGTACGTCAACGTGTCGTCGCCAGGGGTTGCCGTCGACAGGTCCACGGTCTTGGTCAAAATCAGGTCCGTGGTCCGGTTGATCGTCAAGTCGATGTCGTCACTGTCATTGGCGGCATTGGTATCCGTGTCCGACGTCGTGATGTCAGCTTGATTGTTCAGCGTGCCGGTCGCAGACGAGGCAATGTCAACCGTTACGGTAAACGTTTCGGTTTGACCGCTCGTGAGCGTGCCGACGTCGAAGGTCAGGTCTTGCCCGTTTTGTGAAACGGTCACTCCGGAGGTGCCAGCGTCAAACGAATCGAACGTCAACGCGGCAGCCAATGTGTCGGTGACTTCGACGTCACGTGCATCACTAGGACCGCTGTTGGTGACGGTAAACGTGTACGTGATGCTGTCACCTGCCACGGCCGTGTCGGTAGTGGTTTTGGTCACGCCGACGTCGACATTGCGAGCGACCGGGGTCGTTTCGGTCGCAGTGTTGTTGCTCGTGTCCGGATCGATGTCCGGCGAACCGGCAACGGTCGCGGTGTTGGTCAACGAAGTTCCCGCATCAGCCGCAACCATGACAATGAGATCGATCGTCGCCGAAGCGGCATCGGCAAGGTCATCGACGTTGATCGTCAATTGGCCGCTCGATGCGGGTGACTCGGTCACCGTTCCAGAGCCACTGGTAAACGAGCCGCTGACGAAGGACAGGTCCGCCGGCAAGTTATCGGTTACCACAATTCCGGTCGCCGTATCGGGACCATCGTTCGTCACGGTGATGGTGTAGGTGAACTGCTCCCCAGCAGTTACCGAACCGGTCGTGTTGTCGGACTTGGTAATGACCAAATCGGCTTGTGCCAACGTGGCCAAGGCGCTATCGGAATTGTTCGTGTCGTCGGTTTCGACTTCGTCGCCCGCAATGGTTGCGGTATTCGTCAACGGTGCTGTCTGGCCAGCATCAATGTCGACAGCGATGCGAATGGAGCCGGTAGCGGATGCAGCAAGCGTGCCGACCGGGATCGTGATGTCCTGACCGACAATCGTTGGAGTGAAGCCGCCAAAATTGGACGCTCCCTGATTGATCGTCATACCGACTGGGATCGAATCGGTGATGACAACGTTGTTGGCGTCGAGCGGACCGTTGTTACCGAAGTCGATGTCAAAGAACGCTTGTCCGCCTGCGTTCAGCGTCGAGGCGGGTTCGTCGAGTGTCTTCGTGATCTCCAGGTCGATTGTTGGCGTCAGACCGAAATCGAGCGTGAAGTTTGTGTTGACATCGGTGTCGCCGTCGTTGTTCGGTTCGCTGCCGGCGACGAGTGTGATTTCTTGGCTGACGATTCCGACGCCCGCCGAAATCGCACCGTTGTCGTCATTGTCGATGTCGTCATCAGGGTCTGGTGATGGATCGTTGCCGGTGCTGGTCGCGTATCCGAAGAACGGCTGACCGCTGCCGAATTGAGCATCGGGAATGACAACCATGTAGTTGCCGGCGTCCAAGTCAGTAAAGACGTAATCGCCATTGACGTCCGTGGTCGTCGTCGCGACGGCCGTTTGCGTCGATGGATCGATCGCCCCGCCGCCGCCCGGTTCGGCATACAGTTCGACCGTCACGTTTTGCATGCCGCTTTCGGTGCCGTCCAATGTGCCGTTATTGGAATCGGTCCCACCCCCTAAATCTTCAAACACCGTGCCGCCAAGTTGCAGCAATTGGGTGTTGGATAGGTTGACTTCTATCGGCGAGGGGCCGCGTGATTCGACGACCGAAAAGAAAATATCATTGTCGGCCAGGGTCACCGTTGCGGTGGCTCGGATCGCGGCGACGTTGTTAAAGTCAGCGGGGTTGGTCACGCCCGCGAACCCAGAGGTCGCCCAGCCAACGTTTGTGAAGTCGACGAAGATCGTTTGTAAGGCAGGGTTCTGCGGAATGGTGATGTCGATCTGCGACGCTTCGGTTGCCGAGGTGAAGACGATGACGGTCATCGTTTCGTCTTGGTTTTCGGCGCGTGCCTGAATCTCGATACCGGTGTTGATGGCCGGCGTAGTTCCCGCCGCACCACCGGCGAGTTGTGCTGCCGGCGACAAACCAGGTACAAACGACAATCCGTACGCACCGTCATTTCCGTCGTACTCAACCGTTGCTTGTGACAGAGCACCACCACCGGTGCTGAGGCTTAGCAATTCAGTTCCGTTGTCGACTTGGAACGTGGTGTTGCCGCTGGCATTGGTGTGGACCAGTTCGACGTCGCGAGATCCACCCAAGGCGTTTGCCGCCGCTTGGGTATTAGTCTGCGTCGTGTTTCCGCTGGCTGTGATCAACTGACCGCCGGTCGTGAAGTCATCGATCGTGACGATGGTTTCGCCATCCGCATCGTCAGCGGTGACATCAACCAGCGCGGCCGCAGGCGTCGTGACTCCGGCGCCTGCCGAGCCTTGCAAGACAAAGTATGTTCCGACACTTAAGTTGTCGAAGCGATACAAGCCGGGCTCTGGATCCGCCGAGGTCGCAGTTGTAGTCGTCGCGGCTAGCGTGTCCACGCCGGAGTCGTACACGTTGTTCGCGTTGGTGTCGTTGTACAACTCGACTGTGATGCCTTCGAGTCGTGTATCGTCACCCGTCAAGCCGTCGCCGGTCAGGTCTGCATAGGCAATTCCTGAAACGGCCCCAATGTCACTCGCCAACAACTGACGCTTCGTCAATGTCTCGAGCTTCAGTGCTCGACGACGTGATCGTTCTACCGTTGCACGACGATTGCGACCGGTCAGTCGCTGAATCATTCGTTGCCAGACCATGGGGAACATTCCTTCGTTTTGGGTGACTCGACCGCTCGGTCGCACGTATTGGGGAAGCGAGACCAGTGCGCAAGTTCGTCAATCATTTTCGAACTTGCGTAGCCGTCATCTTGCGGGGGGAGATCGTCTCTGATCGTGCTATCGGCCCCGGGTCAACCAAAATTAAACGGGTGGTAGGATTTAACGATTACCACCGATATTCCAATCCATAAGTGATGCCATTGGCCCAGTAGTCAGTCGTGTTGAATGCGAACATCGGGTATGCATCCGTGCTGCTCAGTGCTGGCGGCAAGAAGTCTGGGTTGATCGCTGTTGGGATGTGCTCGCCAGGGCGAACAACATTCGACCAGTAGATCCCCGTGTAGCCAATCGTTGCCTTGAGGTGGTCGGTCAATTGGTAACCCAAGGTCAGGTTGAATTCGGGCAGGACCGAGAACTCGTCCTGCTCGAAGGTACCTTGGTTGGTCAGAGCCAGCAGGCCTCCCGATTGGGCCGCACCGTCATCGATCGAAGTCGAACCGTTGATGCGAACAATTTGATTGGTGTTGCCCACTGCAATTCGGATCAAGCTTTCAAGGCTCCAGTACCCGCGGACAATTCGGTTGCTCCATCCCAAGTCCACACCGTTGAAACGGTTCTCGGTATCGAACGCGTCAGTGATGTCAAACGATCCGGGGTTGGTACCGGTGCTGAGCAGATCTTCGTGAATCGAAACGCCTTCGTTGAGTTCCATAAATCGGTATCCCAAACGGAATTCCGAGCGGCTGCAGTAACGATTGGTGTTGGCAAACAAAATCGGTGGGCGGCAACCTTCGTCGCAACTCTTCAAGAATCGCAAGCTGAACGCACCGCCAACCATTTCTGTGTAGGCCTGAACGGATACGGTTCCGTTCAACGCGATTTGTCCGTCGTTGAACGCGATCAATTCCGAATCGTTCATGCCGGTCGTCACGTTGTAGAACGGACGGGCCAAGATCGGGTCACCGGTGCTGGATGCCGAAAATGATTCGTCTTCGCGTTCGAGTTCCAGGTATTCGGCAGCCAAGCCGACCGTGTGGCAGCTATCGAACCAGAAACCGAACTTCAAGCGGCCGCCGGTGCGTGAGTCATCCAAGATGTCTCCGCCGCCATAAAGTACCGTCGCACCAGGCAGAACACCTGCTTCCGACCGGCCGCTGATCGCACCAGGCATCGACTGTGTGACGAGCGCGGGGACGTTCATTCCGTCGGTCCAAAAATTCAACGCTTCGAATGAGATGTAGCCATCCTGTGGCAAACTCAGCGTGATCGCCGGACGCCATGCGCGACCGCCTGCCAGTTCGCCGCACAAACTGCAACCGCAATTCGGCCCACAGCTACTCCGTGCGTCACAGCCGATCGCGTCGCAACCGGCCCCTTCACAACCACAACTTGGGCCAATCGCGTCGCAAGACATGTCGACGTATCCGGGTTCTACATATCCAGGCTCGATGTATTCGCCATCGTAGATCACCGTTTCACCCATGGGCGGCGGTGTTGGGATCGCATGGCTGGTTACGCGATGCGATGCTTGTGTCACCATTCCTTGTGGGGCCGCCGAATCGGTCGGCTTGAGCACTTTTTTCTTGGTGGTTGCCGTGCGCTGAACACCTTTCGGCGAAGGCTGGCGGCTGGAAGCAGATGTTTGAGCGCCACGGACTGGCGTCCACTTGGCACGGGCTTGCTGCTCGCGATCGCTGGATTGTGTTTGCGCGTCGGCAAGCGAAGCTGGCAAAATCGCGAAGACCGCAATCGATGTGATCGCAAGCTGGCGGAAGGTGTTGAGGTTCGGCACGATCGTCACCACTGAAGAACTCGGGGAGGAAAACCGACTGCCAGCGATCTGTCTCCTCGCAGGCATCAGTCAGTTCTGGGCGTACCGGCGAGCTCAGCGCAACGCACGGCACGATCTGTCACTTGCCGTATCGACGGCCTCCACCTCAGCCCTAAACGTAAAATCCGAAAAATCCTCAAAATCGTTACGACCCGCAAAACCGTCAAAGTTTGACATTCGATTGCTAGCAAGTTGGCTGTGTCGATGTCGGTTACCTGGGCGATTATTGATACCTCTTGGTGAATCCCGGCAGCCAACCTTGACCTCGTCCCCGGCATATTGCTACTGGCAGGCTAGCGATCGAGGCTTCTCGGTCGTTCTCCCGATGAACTTGAGCGAATTTGTGGCAACTCGTTGACTCGACACGCGAAATCCAACCGATCTCGACCTGGCCTGCGACTGGGTTTTTCTATTCCGGCGGCGGCTGCTAGCAAAGCGGCGGCACGGCGGGCGATGACCGCGCGTATTGCACTTGGGATTGGCTCGCTTGTTGTTTGCATTCCGATGCTCAGCGGTTGCCGAGGTCGCGCCCAAGACGACTACTATCGCCAAAAGTTGACGAACCAAATTCGCGTTCTGGAAGACCAGTTGTATGACGCGGATTACCAGAATCGCGTGCTCCGCGACAAACTCGAGCAAGCTCGTGAAGTTCAATCAGACGAGCCAGATGGACAGGGCGACGATCCGTATTTAGCGCCCAAGCCGCTCGAAGATTACGACGTGATGGATTTGGATCCTTCGCCAAGCGACATCCAATCGGAAGAACCGAGGGACGATTTCACGCCCCCGTCGCTTCCCGTCCCACCGGTCGATTTCCCCGATGACTCCAGTGTGCTGGAACCACCAGCGGACAAGCCATTGGAAGCGCCGCCTTTGCGTGATCCAGATCCGATGCCTGTCGAGACGCCCGGCGAACCGACAGATGTCGCTCCTGGAATCGACAGTGATCTTGGAATGCCAGAGGACCTGCCATTGCCGGTCCCGGATCCAGACAACAACAGTCAATTATTGCCGGCGCCGAAATCGCCAGGCGAACAGTTGCTTCCTCCCAGTGACGACCAACTTCAAGACGACCAAATCATTCCGGGCGACCCACAACCGCCTGCAGGCAATCCGTCCAATCCTCCAGGCAGGATCACATTGCCGCCGAACTTGGAAAGGATGTCCTACGAAACGACTGTGGATGCCAGTCCGTCCGCAGTTCCGATTCCGGATCATCTGGAGATCCATCCGCAGCTATCCGGGGCGCATCGGCCGAATGACGATGAACCGACCGATGGGCTGTATCTCGTTGTGACAGCAGTCGACAAGGCAGGTGACATCCTCGCTCTAGCGAACTATGACATCGACGCCAAGTTGACGGTGGTCGCAATCGATCCGCTCGACGAATCAGAGGACCCACGCGTTGGACGTTGGGACTTCACGCCCGAGGAAGTACGCAGTTTTATTCAGCAAAACCCGGTTGACGGTTTTCATTTGTCCCTGAAATGGCAAGACCGCATCCCCGATGGGGAAGAAGTGATCGTCCATTTGCGATTGAAAGCTGCGGACGAAGAAATGCGTTGCCAAGCCAGCCTGCGGTTGAACGATGCCGTCGCGGTGTCCAGTTGGCTCCCACGCGGGTAGCCAAATTTTCGCCACCGGTCCTGCGGATCACTCGGACGACACCGTGTTCGAAACGATTCGTTGGGTGCGTTTTGCGTGCTTCTCGCTGAAGCGGTGGAACCCGCGGAACCTTCCCAATTGTTAATTCTTTCGAAAGCTGCCCCCATTGTTGTGTTTGAACAGGGTGCTTTTCGTCTCACTACAAATGCCGTCATAGTGAAAACGGGAAACTGCGGTTATGCTAGCCGCATGAATGCAAAGCAGAAGGAACGCAAACGTCCCCAATCCGAGAGTTTCGATAAGCTCGACCTCTCCCCCGTGATGCGCCGCGCCCTCGAAAAGGCCGGCTTCGAAAAACCATCACCGATCCAAGCCGAGCTGATTCCGCTCGCGCTCGACGGCTACGACGTGATCGGTCAAGCACGGACCGGAACCGGCAAAACCGCCGCGTTTTCCATCCCGATTCTAGAGCAACTCGACTCGCTAGAAGATTGCCGCGATCCTCAGGCGATCATCGTGGTACCCACCCGCGAGCTAGCAGATCAAGTTGGCCGCGAGATCAAGCGACTGGCGGTCGGCGTTCCCACCGAAGTCGTCGTCTTGGCGGGCGGTCGAAACATCCGCCAACAGTTACGGCAACTCGAAAACGGGGCTCAAATAGTCGTCGGGACGCCCGGTCGATTGCACGATCACTTGCAACGTCGTTCGCTGCGTACTAAAGACGTTTGGTGCGTTGTCTTGGATGAAGCGGACCGGATGTTGGACATCGGTTTCCGTCCCCAGATCGAACGAATCCTTCGTCGGTGTCCGCGCGATCGCCAAACACTCCTGCTTTCTGCCACGTTGCCAGATTCGGTTCGACGGTTGGCAGAGTCTTATATGCAGGAGCCCGAGGTCATTGACTGTTGCCAGAACGAGATGTCGGTCGACACCATCGAGCAGCATTACTTCACCGTCGCGCAAGACAAAAAGCTGGACTTGTTGCTCAGACTTCTCGAACGTGAGCAGCCCGAGCAAGCAATCGTGTTTTGCCGTACCCGCCGTGGAACCGACCGACTCTGGCGTGCACTCAGCAAGAAGCATCGGGCATGTGCCGCAATGCACGGCGATATGGCGCAGCGAGAACGTGACCGGACGCTGTCCAGTCTGCGTGAAGGCAGCTTGAAAATCTTGGTCGCGACCGACGTCGTGGGGCGAGGAATCGACATCAGCACGATTTCGCACATCGTCAATTTCGATGTCCCCGAAGACAGCGACGACTACGTCCACCGGGTCGGGCGAACTGGTCGAATGGGACGCGATGGTGTCGCGTTCACGTTTATCGTCCCAGGACAAGGTGACTTCTTGACCGGGATCGAACAGCGCATCAACAAGCTACTGATCCGCGATTCAATCGAAGGGATGGAGCCTGAAAAGAAGGTCGAAGCGGAACCGGAATCCGTAGGCGAAAAGCCAAAGCGAAACCTCAATCCGATGCGACGAAAGGTGACCCGGCGCCGGTAAACACACTGGCCACCATCACTTGGTTTGCACCCGCATCGATTAACCGTTGCAAATCGGAAGCGGTTCGGACCCCACCGCCCGAGACCAGATTGATCTGCGGAAGTTGTTTCCGGATCCGCTGAATCAATTGCAAAGTCAAGTCGGATTGTCCGGTGCCAACGGATCGCAAGTCGAGCGCGACGACGGTTCGTATCTCGCGAAGGATGACGGCATCAATCCAGTGCTGCTCTGTGATATGACTGCAGAGCCACTGGCCATCGGCAAAGTCAAAGCTAACCCCAACGTGGTCGTTTCCGAATCGTTGGGTGAGTGTATCCAACGCTTCGAATCCTTTCGCCGTTTCGGTTGCGACCAGCACGACCGTGTTCGGCAAGTGATCAAAGATCGTTGCCAAGCATTCCAGCTGTTTGTTTTTCGGTGGATCAGTCGCGCCGATGTCGAGCAGCAATCGAGTGCGCTTTGGCAAGATTCGAGCGATGCGTGTCAGCAGATCGGATTGCATCTCGCCGATGCAGATCGCATCCAAATCGGCGATGTAGATTGCGCCGATTGGGTAGTCGCAATACTGTTGTGCATGAAGGACTGCATCGCCAGCGATTGAAACGACGCGGCCATCGGGATGGGCAAAACGCTCTGTCGCGAGATAGCGGTCGCGGTTTCCACTGACCGCATGGACAGACTGCCCTGATTTTAGATCGATGACGCCGACGCTATTCGGCCAGTCCCAGAGTTGTTGCGAACGTGGTGGTTTCGCGGCCGAACCGTCCGCCATCGGTTATTCAGGCAGTGAGAACAGCGATTCAACTTTGACGATCGCATAGTCGTCGGGGAAGGTGTGAACCGCTTGAACCAGCATCGATCGTTGGCGGCATTCGACATTGATATAGCTCAGTGCGCCAAACGACATTCGGCCACTCGAGTCAAAGGTATGCAGCAATCCCTCGACGGGCTGTTTCCCGAGCTGCTGGCCGACCATGAAAAAAAGATCAGGGCTGACCGGCTCCAATTGGAAATGAGTGCGGTACGACACCCCCGATTGGCAAACGAACTTCTCGGTACGACTGCCTTTTAACGGACGTTTGATGAGGCATCGTTTTGTTGGCAGCGGTTGGTGCGCACCGGTTGCGACTTCGCAAATCGTCACGGGGCCGTCGCCAGCACGATTCCACGTGATGACATGCCCACAATTCGTGATGCTGATTTGGGCCTGATACGCCGTCCGTTCGATACGACGTGTCCGATGAACCGTGTACAGTTCCGGGTGCAGCGATCGGCTGAACACGTGAAACGAAAGTTCGGCAACTTTTGGGCGAACCGAGAGCACGATAAATCAATCCGAGGAGAATGGAGCTGGAAACATTCGATGTTAAACGCGCAACGTACAGTCGCAAAGCGCCGAGTGTTTCGTTCCTTTTCCATTGCGAAGTGACACGGCAGGCTCTCGGCAATTGGCCTGGTACATGTCATTATAGGATGCACCAGGATTCGGAAAGAAGAGCGTTTGCGGACTTCATCGGCAAAGAAGCGTTTTTTGTCAAACCGCTCAAAATTCCATTGACAGCAGGGTTCGAGCTCACAAGTTACGCCATGGTCATTGTCATCGATAACTACGATTCCTTCACTTACAACCTCGTTCAGCGACTTGGCGAAATCGACCCCTCGGTCGAACTCCGCGTCTTTCGCAACGATGAGCTCACGGTCGAGGAACTCGAAAATCTGTCCCCCGATCGAATCCTGATTTCGCCGGGACCATGTACGCCGAACGAAGCCGGAATCAGCGTCGATTGCGTCAAGCATTTCGCTGGCAAAGTGCCGCTACTCGGCGTCTGCCTTGGTCACCAGTCGATCGGGCAAGCCTTCGGGGCGACGATCGTTCGTGCCCCGCAATTAATGCACGGCAAGACCGACGAAATTCATCACGACAACGGTGGACTGTTCCAAGGCCTTGCACAGCCATTCACCGCGACACGTTATCACAGCCTGGTGATCGATCCGGCAACCGTGCCGGATTGTCTGGAAGTCGGCGCTTGGACCGACACCGGTGGTACTCGCCAAATCATGTGTGTCCGTCACAAGACACATCAAATCGAAGGCTGGCAGTTTCACCCCGAGAGCTTCTTGACGGAGCCTGGGATCGAGATGCTAACTCGGTTTTTGAAGTGGTAAGGCTTCGCGGTACGATCGAGCGTTTCAATCAATCGGCCACGCTCTTTCTTCTGCTGGTTGCTTTCGATTCGTCATCCATTTTGTTGGCGGACGATACTCGACAAGCAGAGCAAGAGACGCAGCCCATCTCACTCGATCAGTTCCCGCCACCACCAGCTGATCTTGAACAGCTGATACGGCGAGGCAACGTTCGCTTGATTACTGGAGGCGAACCAAAGTCCGAGTTAAGTAACTTGGACGCCAACAGTCAGCTCGCAGGCGAAACGCGTTTCCATTTCAACTATCGCTACCAAAGCAACGCGCGCTGGCGAGTGTTCCGAAACCGGGGGGCCGCAACGTCAAGCAATACAACTGCGGATAATAAGTCCGTCCGTATTGATGTTCGCTTTCACTCAATCAACTTGGAACAAACTCACGAAATTTGGTTGCGACAAGTGCCACCTTCCAATTCCTTTTGGAAGCATCCGGTGGTACGCCACGAGTTCGACCACGTGCAGATTTCGTCCGACGAGCGGATCGAAAATTATTTTCGTGATGGCGTGAAAAGTGCCAGGCGATTTACCGTTCCACTTGCCGAAGTTGCGAACGAGCAGGGGCGTGTTGATGACGCCAAAGTGCGTCAGCAAATCGAACGGAAGTTGCAAGAGCTTCTGCACGAGACAAGTGAGCTTGTACGCGTTCGGTATCTTGAGCTCGATCGTGTGACGCGGCACGGCATCCGTCCGCTACCAAACGATTGGGTGCCGCTGCCCGACGAGAATCCCTAATTCGAGGCTTCGGGGGCAGAAGCACACTTCGGTTCAAGGCGACCGGCGTGTGCCTAACGGAACGAAGGCGGCGTGGGACTGCCGGGATAGACTTTGGCGTTGAGCTGTTCCTCTTGGAAACGCTTCATTCGCTCTTGGAATTCCTCTTCCGTCTCTTCATCGCGTGGCGTGAAGCTTTCCGGCAGATCTTCGGGAGCTTCCTGAGAATCGGGGCGACCGCTATGGTTCGGTGGGATCACTTGGCTGCGCGATGAAGTCTCACCCAGGTTGATCATTTTGTCTTCCAGGTCGCCAACTTTGGCGCCACCGGGGTCGGCTAGACTGCCAACACGTCCCGAGTCACGGTGCAGACGCTTCCACGCGCCACCGTAGGCCGCAAAGGCTGCGTCTTCACGGTCGCAGCACAGTCGGCAGCCGCCGCTGGTGACGATGCAGACGCAGACGAGTAGAACGCTGGTCAAAGCATTCTTCGGTTGGATAGCGGTACGGTGATTCGCGGTAAGCATGGTCGCTTCGGCCGGTCGATTCGCGGTGCGATGACGCTCATTTGTCCCCACGTCAATCGATCGCGAGGCGCAAAAAAAGAACGGTGCCCAAACTTCGGGTCACCGTCTTTATCGGTTATGCCAGCTGTTCGCTTTAGTAAAGCTTTGACGGTTAGGTGATTCTTGCCGCCAAGATCGCGAGAGAGCTCTGCTGCCGTGAAACCCAAATCGCCGGGCACGGCACTGGCCTAGCTCCGAACCGATTTGAATACGTCGCTAAAGTTCTTGGCCATCAGGTTCAACGCTGCCTCGATCCGCGGAGCCGTGCCAAGCTTGTCGCCGACACCGGGAAGTGCCATCACACAAAACAGAACGAGGACAAACCCGCCGTATGCTGCCGCACTGCCAATGGTTTCGTGCTTCTTGACCTGCTGGCCTTTCGTAAACGGCAGACGAAATGCCCATCGTTTTTTCGGTTCATACTCGTGAACCGTTACCACTTGCAGCCTTGGTTCGCCTTCAACCGAAGGCACAAAAACTTGTGGCGTGATCAGTAAGCGACGGTCGTCGTAGTGCAGTTCATACCGCGTTCCCAGTTTGATTTTCTTGACTTGCTTTGGGTCCAGACCCAGTGTGAAACCTCCGCCGCAAGTTTCACGCACAAAAACTTTCAACGATCGTGGACCGACAAACAGAGTGGCCGCAGCGTTGCCCACCACTTTGCAGCGGTAAATCTTTTCTTGGGCAGTGTTCGGAACGACTTTGTACAAGTGCTCGGCCATGACTCGTAAACCTAGGTGCGGCGTCGCACCATGCTTGACGGATGAAAACTGACATTACAACGATGGCGCCGAAGTGATCAGACGGAAAGACGCCAGCGTTTTTTAATCGCAACTGTTGAAAAGTAGCTTTGAAACACCCAGTCGTAGCCTTGTACACCATCCCCTCTTTAGGGTTTTTCTTGTCAAGGTGAATGGAATGGGGGGATTTTGCGGGCTGAAACAGCTTCAGCGAATGAAGGGGTCCTGCGAGGTCGAATGCAGACATAGACCGCGCCGAGTCCGGTTCCTGCCGACCGTTTCTTAACGTCCGGACCTCTTGATGAAACTTTCGATCGCAATCCTGCCGCTGACCGTCTGCGCTGCTCTCGCCACGATGGCATGTTGTGGCGGCGCTGCCGCGCAATCGGTGGTCTTGCCCCTGCCGACAAATCCAGTTCATGCTCCAGCGACGTTCGATCGGCCGGCTTATGGAAAGACACAGCGGCCGGCTTGGTCAGCACCTGCCGATCCGCACCAATGGCGCCTCCCCGCATCCAGCCCGGTTTCGTCCGCCGAAGCGCGCGAGCAACTTCGCCAAGCGTATCGAATCGCACTGTTGAATTCAGCGGCAGAAGGAAAGACTGGCTCGTCCGATGATTCGGGGCTTCTTGACGGCGACGATCTTCTTGGCGGAGATGACTTACTTGGCGGAGATGACTTACTTGGCGGAGATGACTTACTTGGTGGAGATAGTTTGCTCGGCAGTGATAGCCTGCTGGGTGGCGATGATTTACTTGGCGGCGACGACTCGGCCGCGGGTGACCCGCTCAAGTCGTTTCACTCCACACCCGCGCCAATCAATTCCGGCGACGAAAAAACAGACGCAAAGAAAACGCCCGCGGACGGTCCCGATCCTCACGAAGCTGTTTGGACAGAGAACTGTTATCCCTCCGCGGAAACATGCCAGAAATGTCATCCCGCGCAATATGATCAATGGCGTTCCAGCGGTCACGCTTATGCATCCGTATCGCCCATGTTCAATCGTTTTGAACAAGCGATGACGGAATTGACGCGTGGTACCGTTGGAAGTTTTTGTGTTCGCTGTCATTCACCCGTCGCGACGCAGCTCGAATTGCCTCGTACCGACAGTATTCTCGAGTCACCGCCGGTGGTTCGTGAAGGCGTGACATGCATCGCCTGTCACCGCGTCAATGAACATTACTGGCGGAGCAACGGTGATCGTCGTATCGAACCCGGTGACATCCATGCTCCCGTCAATGGCGGACATGGTGGCGCTGGCGTGCGTGCAGCGATCGCAGACGCCAAGGAGTTGAAACTCAAGCCTTCCGCCGATGACAAAGGTCCCGGTCAAGCGATCCACCGCGATGGTCGCTTTTTTGCCCCGCTCACGAAAAGCGATATCTGTGTTTCGTGTCATCAAGTCGCTGTGCATCCGGGGATTTGGCTGGAAGTCGTTCATGCCCAGTACCGCAGTGGCCCCGCTTCAAAGAAAGGAATTAGCTGTCAGGACTGTCACATGGGGGCAGTTCCAGGAAAGCCGCTCGGCTACGAAACCGGATACGCTGCGTACTTGAATGACAAGCCGTATGGCGAACCCCGCAAGCAGTCCAATCATATGTTTTGGGGCCCCGGATATTCGATCGCGCACCCCGGGGTCTTTCCGCACAACCCGAAAGCCAAGCAATACAGCCCGCGAGAATGGGTTGCGTTTGACTATCGTGCCGGCTGGGGGACCGAAGCATTCGAGAAGTCGGTCACCCAAAGCATGTCATTCCCAAAGCCTTGGGATACCACGGATGACCGCCGTGATGCCCGCAAGATCATCGATGACAACTTGCACCGACTGCAAATCAAGCGAGCCGCAGCAATCCAGACGATGGAAGGCGGTACTCAAATCTGCGGACCGTTCTTCGAAATGCAGCCACTCGCCGGACAGGATTTGAACTTCAGCTATCGCGTCGACAATATTAGCGAAGGCCACAACCTTCCAACCGGATCTCTCGGCGCGCAGCCACAACTCTGGTTGAACGTTGCACTCATCGATCCCGACGGGATGCGAGTTTGGGAAAGCGGTTACCTCGACAGCAACGGTGACCTTTGTGACATGCACTCCGTCGATGTGGCGACACATCGTATTCGGCGTGACAAAGACCTTTTTAATTTGCAAACGAAGTTCTTGATCAATAACGTTCGCGGGACGGATCGCGAAGCCGCACTTCCGCTTAACTTTTCACTTGATCAGTTGGTCTTCCTCCGCCCTGGTGCCGTGCCCGTTTCAGTGCTTAACCACCCGCCTCTGATTCGGATGGAGGCGCATAGCATCGCGCCTCTTGATCATCGAACCGCGAGGTACAGCATTCCCGCGTCGGTGATGAACAAGCCGGGGCCTTATCGACTAAGCGTTCGTATGCGAAGCCGCACCGAACCGATGTACTTCATGCGGCAAATCAACAGCACACCCGAGATGATTCATCGAATGATCGAAGGAACCTTGGATCTGCATCCCAGCAGCCATACGTTTTGGGTGAAGTAATGCGTCTATCAGTGTTCAACAACCAGCGATTCGAATCGCGATCATTTTCAGTTTGCTTGGGGGGATTCTCGCAAGCACTGTCAGCGCACAGAGTCCACGAAGATTGCCACGCGTAAGTTCGCCCGACGTCGGTGCTGCTGTGCCGGATGGGCTAGCATCGACGGCGTATGATGATCGTGTTTTTGAAATTGCGATTCGTCAATCGTTGGCCCAGATCGAACTTAGTCATTTAAGTCTTCCAAGTGTATTGCCAGCCCAGTTCGCCGAGCCGAGCGGTTTTCCCCATGGTCAATGGAGTAGTGTGTTTGCAGCTCCCGTTGGTGAAGACGCATCACCGGTTTCGCAAGTCAGCAATAACGATTCTGGGAAACACGACGCCGAAAAGTCGAAGGCCGACCGCTTCGTTAGTCCGCTGATTGATTTGTCGAAGGCCGAGCTCGCAAGTAACCACTGTGACTTTTCCACTGTTTGTCTTCCGACCGGTGGGAACGGGATCGATGCCGCGGAAGAAGCGTTCCCCTATGATTCGAAACGTGACGTTCCAACCCAGCATCCCTGGGTGGAGTGGGGGCGTGTCTGGTATGGCGACGGGATTACCCCAAGAGGCATCGACTTGTTCGGGCCGATGAACTTGGTCCGTCCAAAGTTCTATGTCTATGGTGACTTTCGAACGGCCATCGCCAGTGGTCGAAACGCTGTTGCGAGGACTGACAACTGGGCTAACCGGTTGAACTTGGATATGGACTTGCAAATCACCGATACAGAGCGATTCCATACCTTTATCGGTCCGCTCGACAAGCAAAATCGCTTCACTCGGTGGGAGTTGGTCGACGGCGATTTGCAATACCGCAATGAGATGAACTGGACTCCGGCAACCGGTTTCTTCGAAGGCGATATGGGGTCGATCCTCGGTGCCTTGGCCGGGCAGTCGTCGCCTTTCGAGTTGCCCGTGACTGCCGGGTTAGTACCGCTGCTGTTTCAGAACGGAATCTGGATGGAAGACGCGGTGAGTGGGATGGCATTTTCGCTTCCCGCAAAGCACTCACGGCTCCTGAACTGGTCCAACGTTGACTGGACGTTTTTCGCAGCGTTTGATCAAGTCAACAGTCCCGCGTTCCGTGATAACAACGATGCACAAGTTTATGGAACGGCCGCGTTCATCGAAGCCTACGGAGGCTACATCGAAGCCGGTTACGCCTACTTGAACGTGCGGCACGACGATTCGCTCAGCTACCACAACGCGACCGTCAGTTTTACCCGTCGTTATTTCGATCGAGTGAGCAACAGCATCCGCGTGATCGTAAACACCGGCCAAGACGGCGACCGGCTTTCGCGCACCGCAGACGGCGGTCTGCTGTTGATCGAAAATAGCTTGATCACCGCGACGCCGCTGACGTTCGTTCCCTATGCCAACGTCTTTTATGGTTGGGGGCGGCCGCAATCCGTTGCCCGCGCGGCAACATCGGGCGGCGTCCTTCGCAATACAGGGATCAACTTTGATACCGATGGCGTCAACGGATTTGCGACGCTTGATACTTCCGCCGCCGACACGCTAGGCGGTTCGATCGGCGTCGATTTGATCGGTGAAAGCTTGGACCGTCAATTGTTGCTGGAGTTCAGCTATTTGACGCCGCATGCCGACCGAGCGATTGCCAAAGGTGATCAGTACGCGGTCGGTGCTCGGTATCAGTTTCCAGTAACCAATGCCACGCTGCTGCGATTTGACGTCATGCATGGCTGGCGAGAAAACGATCGTGATGTCTATGGCACGCGAATGGAATATCGTTGGAAGTTCTGATCGCGACTAAGCCGCGACCACGTCCAAGATGCGACGCATTTCGGCGACGGCGTCGCGCATCCCGACCATCAGCGCCCTGCTGACGATCGAGTGTCCGATGTTCAATTCGATCATGCCTTCGATTAAAGCGACCGGACGCACGTTGGTGTAATTCAGGCCATGGCCGGCGTGCAAACGCATGCCTTCTGCACATGCGACTTCGCCGGCGCGGCGCAAGCGATCCAATTCCACATCGAATGCTTCTCGCTTGGCCAGCGCATAGGGACCGGTATGAAGTTCGACGGCATCAACGCCAAGTTTTGCTGCCGCGGCAACTTGGTTGACATCGGGATCAATGAACAGACTGGTTAAGATCCCGGCTGCTTTCAATTGATCGACGGCAGCCGCGATTCGCCCGTCGTCACCAAGGACGTTGAGCCCACCTTCGGTGGTCACTTCTTCGCGGCTTTCCGGGACGAGCAATGCCCAGTCCGGTTTGACGCGAACGGCGATGGAAAGGACGTCTGCGGCGCAGGCGAGTTCGAAATTGGTTTTGACCGTGACCGTTTGGACCAGCAACTCCACGTCACGGTCTTGGATATGACGACGGTCTTCGCGGAGGTGAAACGTGATTCCGTCGGCACCACCCTGTTCGGCGAGCGCGGCGGCGATGACCGGATCGGGTTCATAGGTGCGTCGCGCCTGACGTACGGTCGCGACGTGATCAATATTGACGCCTAGTTCAATCATGGACCGCCTGAGAATTGGGGGCGTATTGCCGATGGATAATTTGCCAAGGAGGGGGAGGGATCGCTTCCCCTCAAAGAATCAGAGCAACCAATCCTGCCGGTTCGGTCGCTTTTGAAGGCGACCATTTAATACGCCCAGCCGCGACTCGTCTACTCGGGATCGGACTCATCCGATCGATAGTAGGTTCGCAGTGATTTTGGCAAAGGATCAATCGCCAATTGGTCGGTGATTGCCCCGTCGGTCTTGGCGATTCGCAGGACCGTGACGATGTCGGCGTAATCTCCGCCAACGGCGGCGATCCCTTCGAGCAGGCCAGGGACTGTCGCGTCGCACAATTGTCGTCGGTCTTGTTTGCCAACTTGGAATCGGCTGACACGCAGTTGAGCGGGGTTGGCCGGGTTCTGTTTAATGATCAGCCCAAGCGGGCCCATAATCGCACCATCGATCGTGACGGGGCCGCTGTTGCCAAAGACGACGATTTCAGGAGTATCGCGAGTCGAAACGGCAATTGCCGGACCAGCGGTCGACGCAACTTGGTAGAGCATGCAACGTTTCCCGATCGGCTTGGCGGACATGATTCCGCCTGATTCTCGGCGTTTGCGCAGGACCGTGAACGCGCCATAGCGCGATTCAATACTCTCTTGTTCGAAGAGCGGTTTAAGGGCGTCAACGACACCCGGGTGCTCTAAGCCTTCGAGTGCTTGAAAAGCCGGGTGACGGAAAGCGGCATCGCTTTCGATGACCGCGACCAGCGGTTCGAGTGCTTCGTAGCGATCGAGGTACGCGAGCGCTTCGGCGGCATAGAATGAAAGTTCGGGATTCGTGCTTTTGGTGCCGGCAATCAGAGTTGGGATCGCGCTTTCACCAATCGCTTCCAATTGAAGAGCCGCATCGGCAGCCTTGGCTGGGTTGTTCAATTCGCTAGCCAAGCGACGCAGACGTTCCTGTTGTGCCGAGGCACTGGTGTCGATCACAAGGGCCCTTAGTACCGAGACGTAGCGTCCCAGTGAATCTTCGTAACGCGGGTGCACTTCGACTTCGATATAGTCGTCCTCGACTGGTTTGGCTACACCGCGGCGCGTCGTGCCATCGAAGAAAAAGAACCGCCGGTTGATGGCCGCGGCAATCTTGGTGGCAACTTTGACGTGTTGATATTCGGGCCGGATGACAAATCCCATCTGGCGGCTTTCCTGAACCGTCCCTCCGCCGAGGATGAATCCTTGGGTTGCCAACCGCGGGTCATCACCAGATTCGTAGGCCGAGCGGGGAAGGACTGCGCCGGTCCCCATTCCCATGAGGTCACCTTGGCGGACGCGACCGCCAAGGATTTTTTGTTGTCGGAGTCGTGTCTCAAGCAGCCATCCGCCGTGCAAGGTATCCGCATTGGCATCTAAGGGTGATTCGACGACGAGGTCGATCGGGTCGCCGCGTTTGGCTCCTGGCGGGATGGTCCCCATGACGCGGACAAGCGCGTTGTCCGTTTGTTCAAGGATTTTGAAAGCGTCTTTGATGTTATTTCGACGCATCTCGTCGACGAGTTGATCGCGATAGGGCGACGGGTCTGCGGGGCCGCCGGTTCCGGCGAGAGAGTTGACGAGTCCGACACCCGAGACACGAATCGGGGAGAGGCCGCGAGGCGCGGCGGCTTCCCGGATGAATTCGGGCGGTGTAGGCACGTCCAGCAGATTCGTGAGTTTCTTTTCTTCGCCTTCGTTCTTTCCTTTGAACAGGCTGCACCCACCGATCACCGCAAGAGCGACCGAGCAAGCGAAGATGCTAGCGAATCGGCGTGATGAGAATAGGTGGTGTGTGCGTGGTTGCATCATGCGAGCCAAGCTGAATTGGAGAGCGCGTCGTTCGGGATCCTGACGTTGGGCGTATATCAAGCGAAGGGCATCGCAAGCAACATCACTTCGGGTTGCCAGCATTTCACCAATCGGCTCTCTCCCAAATCGACGGGGCCAGACCCCGACAGTGTGTGGCGATCGCAATGCTTTCATTTTCAATCTTGGCGGGGCCAGACCCCGTCATTCAGTCCGGATCGCAATGCTTGCATCTAGTCTGCTGGCAGGGACAGACCCGGCTGCTTTCTGGTGGCGGGGCCAGACCCTGCCAAAGCAGACCCTGCCAAAACTTGACGGGGACAGACCCGGCGGTTGTGGAGAGTCTGATTTGCTAGCGGGCGAGTTTTACTTGCCCTGGAGAATGGGCGTGATCGCTGGTGGCTTGATTGCTGTCGGGGTCTGTCCCCGGCGTTGGGGACAACTTGGTAGTTGCAGGCCGGCAGCCTGAAATGGAAATGCTTGCAACTTCGAGATCGCGATTTGAATGCAATGCGACGTTGAATGGTGGGGGCCGAGTTTGCACGGGAATGGAGTCAGTTCTGCTTGAGAACCAGCGTGATCTTCGTCGCCGAGCAGTGGCTAATCCGCGGGTTTAGTCACCCAAAATAATTTTCCGGATCGCAGCTTTTTTGAAAGCAATTTGAAGTGGACACCTTGGCCATGCACTCAAGTGCGGTGCATGAAAAGCGTGCAGCCTTGCGTTCACCACCCAGGTTGCGGCCTGCTTAAATCGCGAGCATCTTCTCTTTGCTTGCGTAAGTCCTTTTGAAAGCATCGTTTAGCGAGCAGCGTTTGACGCCCTTCGAAGATCGGCACATCCAAACACGTGAGCGACCGCTGACGCGATCACGCTCCCACGAAACGAAATAGCTTGCAAAGGAATCTGGCCATGACCGATTTGAACCCGAAGGAATTCAACCCTCTCGTAGCACCCGAGGACACTTCCGGCGGTAGTCAACTGCGTTATGCCAGCGATCCCGATCCCGATAAGGAAGCTGACCTTCCTACGATTGAATTGCCAGCAACAGAGTATTCCGGCAGCTACGAAGACCGTTGCAAGCAAACCCTTTTCTTGGCCGAAGAGGCATTCGCCAAGACTGGAAGTTGGGTGCTCTTCTACCGCGTCGTGATGGGAACCAAGGGCGTCGTTCAGAAGATGTTCTCGGATCCGGAAGAATACAAGCAATTCATTGTCAGCGAGCACTACGCAACTTTGCAGGAGATGCTAGCTGCCATTCGGAGCCAGGATCAATCGAAGGCTGATTCTGCCGAACCAGAACGGATGATCACAATCCGGATCCCTCGTTCGCTCCACGAGTCGCTGCAGGTTGAAGCTAAGAACGCTGGTCTGAGTATCAATAAGCTATCAATCAGCAAACTTCTGCTACCAGTGAACCCACGATTCATTCCGGAGCAGCAAGGTCGACGTCGCGGTCGCAAGCCAGGCCCGCAGGGTAGCCGCAGCAAGATTGGGAATCGAACGGACGCACCGGCGCCCTCGCAGTCCGAGCCAAGCAATCGGATCAACTTCCAGCAGAAGGAAAATGTTCGCGAGCACTCGCACCCCGCCCATCACTGGGGAAGCAACAACCCACAGGCATAGCCGTACGAAGTCGGTGTTCAGCAATCGGTAAGCTGAGCGGCGATCAAGCAAGCCGCTGTTTCGATGCGATAGATGCGTGGTCCTAATCCGACCACGCCAAATCCGTTCTGTTGTGCCTCAGCGACCTCTGAATCTGTCAGGCCGCCTTCTGGGCCGATCACGAAAATGACGGGCGTTCTTTTGCTAGCGGTGGTGGACTCATCGACCAGCTGCGACGCCCGCTCTCGCAGGCTTTCTGCGCCAGGATGCGCGACACACTTGGCGACCTCCATACTTCCGGCGGTCTTCAGCCAATCCGCGAACGATCGCGCCTCGTCGATTTCCATTAGCATGTTGCGAGTGCTTTGCTTGCAAGACTCGATTACCACACGCCGCAACTTTTCCAGCTGACTTGAACTTGGTGGTCGTTGGCTTCGGTCGCAGATCAGCGGGACGATCGCGTGAACACCGAGCTCCGCAAGCCGTTCGATCAGTTCCTTCGCGCGATCGCCTTTTGGTAGGGCAATCGCTAGCGTCAGTTGGATCGCGGGTTCGCGATTGATTGCGACAGAAGGCTCCGCCGTGACAAGGCAGCTTCGCTTGTCGATTGCGGTGACCGCGGCGGTTGCTTGGTGGCCCGACCCATCAAAAAGTTCGATTGAGTCACCGGTCTGTAGACGCATGACACGAGCAGCGTGTCGAGCTTCGTCTTCGCAAAGCGGAAAGGTACCGCCACCGGATGGTAGATCGGAAACAAAATATCGCCGAGTCACAAGCAACTTCCTTTTCAGAGACGATTCGCAAGTCGCCATCGGCGCAGCGTGCGATTGAACAGCGCTGCGCATTTCAGTTTCCGCATCAAGGGAGTTTGGCCACCAAATCACTTTCTGAGCGAGTCTGGGGCCTGGCGCAGCTGCGGTAGCGTAGCGGCCGGTACCGCAAATCGGTAGATCGCATCGGAGGTGCGAATGTTCCGGGACTCGATTGCGGTCGTAGCCGGTATGTGCGTCTCGTCTTAGAGATCACTGATTTCGATCTCGATCAGCTCGGGCTCGCCGATCAACGTTCCGGGCGCATGGTGTCTGGAAGTCCAATTCTTGTGATTGGGGTAGGCATCTTTGTGAATCATTTCGTTGCTTAGCTGTGCGAACGGATTGTCGGACGGCTTGATTTGGGCTCGTTGTTCGGCTTGGACCGCCTCAATCCCGAAGGGGACCGGATCGGTCGGCGCGTGTCGGACTTCGTTGGAGAGATAGCGTTGGACGCAATGTTCGCGTTGGCTGCCGACACAGTGGTCTCCGACGATTTGCGGCGTGATGAATACCAACAATTCACTTTCGCGTGTGCTTGCCGATCGATGTTGGAAGAGCCTTCCGATCACCGGAAGCGTCCCA
Source organism: Rhodopirellula sp. MGV (assembly GCF_002251265.1). Lineage (NCBI taxonomy): Bacteria > Pseudomonadati > Planctomycetota > Planctomycetia > Pirellulales > Pirellulaceae > Rhodopirellula > Rhodopirellula sp. MGV. The sequence continues at coordinate 162,205 of NZ_NPDI01000042.1, forward strand.
ACGATCGGCACGGCGGTTTGTTCAGAGATTCGTGTCCTTTGGCGAAGGCCGCCTAGAACGATCGTCTGGTTGTTCGCGACACGAACGGTGGTGTTGGTTTCGCGACGATCGATGATTGGCGCGTTGTCTGTTTCACTAAAACCGGTGAGTAGGCTGAATCGCGGATTAACGACCATCGCGATCGTGCCGTCGTCGGCAATGTGCGGGACGACGTTCAGTGTTACGCCAGCCTCGCGAAATTCGGTCGTGCCAATGGTCCCCCCATCAATGCCTTGGGTGAGTTGTTGGTAGGGGACTTCGGTGACGATTTCGATTTCGGCCGTTTCATGATTCATCACGACGACGTTAGGGTCAGCCAATAGGCGACTGTCACCGGCCGTGCGGAGGGCCTGGACAACACTTTGCAGGTCGAATCTGTCGTTCAGGCTGGTGATGGTCAGCAACCCGTTGGTTCCAGAACCGACCGTTGATGTCACCGTGTTCAGGACCGCCGAATGGGCAGCGGTTCCGGTGGTCGCATCAATCGCTGTGCCCGCAACCGAACTGTTCCAGTTGATGCCGAGGCGATCTAGATCGTCAGTGCTGCAATCATAGATCATCGCCCAAATCCGCACCTGTGCGCGAGGCTGGTCAAGTTGTTCAACCGCGGCGGAGATCTGTTCTAGGTTGGCCAACTGGTCTGAAACGACCAATTTGTTTTCTAGCTCGATAGGGGCAAGCCGTCCTGTCGGGCTAAGAAGCGTTTTTGCCGCTTCGGCTAGTGTCGCCGGATCAACATATTGCGTCCGGAAGACGCGTACGGTCGGCGGCGGCGTGACCAACGCGCTATTTCCGTTAAGCCCCGTCGACGCGTTTTGATTGCGGCCGACCGTTCGATCATTGAATTGTTTTGCCGCCTGTTCGAGTGCATCGAGATGCGAGCGGACTTGTTGCAGTCGCTGTGGGTAATCGATTAGCACCAACGAGTTGCTTGCTGCGATCGCGTGCGCACGTCCTTCGGGGGACAGCAGTGATTGCACTGAGGGAAGCAGGTCTTCGACTTGGTTCTCGATCAAAGAGACGATTTCCGTTTTGAATAACGGAAGTTGGTCGCCCAAATGATCCAACGGCACAACAGACAAACTTGTTCCGACGACGCGGTAACCATATCCGCGTGTGGTCAACAACGAATCAAGAATATCGCTCACCGAAGTGTCGACAAATGAAGCGTTGACGGTTCCGACAACTTCGTTGCCAGCGACGATGTTGACACCACAGACATCTCGGAGCGTAAACAGTGCATCCAAGAGTGTTGAATCGCGTAGCGTCAGGTCGTACTTTGCAGCAAGTTTGTCACGTAGCGCGCTGGGTATTTCAGGCTGCGAATCAGTGACACCTTGAGCGAGCAGCAAGTCGCCTGTGTGAGGTGCAGTTGCCATGATCATCGCAGTGATGATCGCACCGCATCGCAACCCGATCTGTGACAGGCGGATGACGTTTCGCAACCCCATTTTTTCCACTGGTAAGTCCGGTTCTCCGTAACGCACGCGAGGATGATCGCGTTGTCGTCCTGATTCGCTGTATCTCCATTTACATGCGAGAATCGTTTGCGGGAACCAATCCCAAGAGCGAAATCTCGATGTCGAGCGACAAATGTCCGTGATTACCCTCGCGCTGAACCGTCAAATTTGTCGGAACCGCAAATTCTGCGATTGAGTTAAGTCGGATGATCAGCTTTGTGAGGTTCGTCAGCGGTCCTGTCGCGGACAAATTGAGTAATCGTGTTTCGAGATTAAAGTCGGACTCAATTCCTTCTTCTATCTCTGCATTTGAACCCAGTCCTTGGCTGGGGACCCACGGAGTTTGTCGTGGGTCGGAAAGAGTCAATCGCTTGAGCTGGCATTGCAGATCAAACGTGATTTCTGTCACAGATTCGCGAAACTGTTCGGCGCGATCTTGGTCAAAAAACAGGTTCTGTTGGCCGTCCTGCGTGCCAAGTTGCGCCAAGCGACTTTGCATGGCGGCGACATTGTTTGATGCCAATGTTGCTTCATAGAGTTCCGTGGACAGGCTTCGCACTTCACTCTGTCGATCGCCATAGTGGTCCCAGCAGGGGAGGGTGACAAACAGCAATAGGAACAGCGTGATTCCCCAAACAACCCAACGTCGTTTGGGATGATCGAGTGAGCGTCGAACCAGTTGGTCAACCATCGGATTCGGCCTCGAAAGAGAACTCGTTCAGGGCTGCGGGCACCACATTATGGCTAAGCCGATGGTCTAGAGTTTCGGTGGACCGATCCGTTTTTGCCTTGGCGATGTTTTGCAGTTCAGTCGGCTTGGCGAGTTCGGCTGATACTTCGAAGCGGACCTCTGTTGTGGAAATGCCACGGTGCGCTGATGTCGATTGCAATGCAACACGTGTTAGCAGCGGGCAGCTTCTCAGTCGACGTAGGTACTCGAAAACTCCATCATCGCTGCGACTGATTCCCACAACCATGACGGAATTGTCTGTGTGAAACTGAATCGATTCGAGCCAAACGCGGTTGGGAAGATCATTTCCGATTGCCCAGATCGTTTCGGCCCAACGGGGTTTGTGGACTGATTCGCTCAACTGCCGGACTTCATTGGCGTATTCGATGCGTGACGTCAATGTCGCGCGTAGCTCTTCACTGGCATCGACTTCATCAAGATAGGAATCGATCTGAAGACTGATCTGTTCGATTCGCGATGACAGACGCAGATCGAGCGCGAGCAGGGCAAAAGTTACAACCGCTGCGGCAATGATTGGCCAGGTACTCGTTAGCAATTTGGCCCAAGGCAGTTTGTGATCGGATCGCAACGTCGCGACCAAGTTGTTGCTTTCGTTGGCGTTGGATGCTTCGATCTGTGAACGGACCAATCCGATCGCTGCGATGACACTTGAATCGGGTGTCAGATCGCTGTCGACAGACAGTTTTTCGCAAAGGTCGTCGAAAGGAAACGGCGATCGGTCGGCAGCGTCGTTAGTTTCCGAAATGCTCGCGACGTAAACGGTTTGCAAGTCCGACGGCGCTTCGGGGACTTGGGATTGGACATATCGTCGCAAGCATTTTAGGTGGCGCTGAATCACTTCGCCTTGTTCGATCGATTTGTCTAAAAGCGCGGGGCGGTAGTCCAGCAACAATCGACCTTTGTATGAAATGCCAAGGTCCATCCGGCCCAGGTCATCGATTACCAACAGCACCGGTTCGTTGTCGTCGCGACCGCAGGTATGCAAAACTCGGCACAACACCACCATCGTGTGTTCCAGGTTTGCCAACCGCAGCCCGGTACTGCGTGTTGCGGCGGAGATCGCTTCGACGACATCACGCATTGCAACCGTAACCCAGACACGCTTCCGTTTTGCGTCGATTCGCTGCGTGTATTCGGTGCGAACTTTTTCTCCAAGGCCCATGCCGATATATCGTTCGGTCCGGGCCGCCAATTCGGTCAGTTCGTTATCGACGTGTTGGTCGGTACCCGAGAGGACACGGGTGACGCAGGCATGTCCGCCGATTGCGCAATAGACAGCTTGTCCCGCTAGGCCATGACGCTGCACCAGTTCGCTGAGATGGGTTTGCAGCGTGCCATCGTTCCAGTCACCGCGGGCGGGACCACTGTCGGCGGGAAAGCTAACGCGGTCGAGTACCAATCGGTCTTGCGACTCAGCGGTTCCGTCCGAAATCGCTTTTTCACTATAGGCGAGTGCGATGCCGGCGGGCGAAATTTCCAACCCAACGGTCCGCTTCGTTCGCTTTCGCCGATCAAATCGGCGGCCGTGACGCATTCCAAATCCGTCACCCGAACGAGGCCCGCTACGTCGTTCAACGATGGCTCGATCTTGGCCTATCGCAGTCAATAAATCTTTGGGAGGTCGAAGTGCCATTTCAACCGCCTTGTTTGATTGTCACATCAAGGTAACGCGAGAAAGACCCTGAACGGCCTTCGGAGTGAACGTCGACAGTGCCATTACCATTGTCTGAGAGCGTGACTGAATAGGTCCGGCCGCTGCCTGGCGGGAACTCGGTTGTTTGGACACCTGTTCGCCATTGAAAGTCCGACTCCAAGTTCATGATCGCGGCGTGCACACCTGCCTCGGCAAGGTAGCGGGCTTCATCCCATTGCACCGAATTTCTGAGTGCCATGAACCGGATGCGTTCCGATTCCAACAGCCCAACCACCAGCGAACTGACAAGGGTCATCGCGAACAATGCGATCAACAATGCGGCTCCGGTGCGGCACCGCGAAGTTCGTCGAAGATCTGTGCGCAGGTGTTTGACTACCACGATCGGATCCAGACTTTGCATTCTTGTTCGAGCAACGGATCGCTGGAACGATCTTGTCGGGCTTTCGCGACGACGCCAATCAGTTGCATGTCGTTGGGTTCAGATTCCAGTTGGACACCGGCTGCGTCGTAGCCGGTGAATTCGAGGTCTTCGATGTCGTCGGCGAGCGTTTGGAAGGCGACGTCGTGATTCAGTTGGAATTGGACTTCGCCATCCCCGTTGCGTCGCCAGGTGCGAATGGTGCCGTCGTTCATCAGTAGCGAGATTTGGTCACGACGTGATGAGATCGAAACGACTGCCGCTGCTTCGCGAGATTCGCGGACGAAGTGCCGCACGAGACTGCCAAGTTGTCGTTCAACAGCGTGATCGCGATCGACGACTTCCCAGGTTTGCCCCGAAGTCCGAAAGACCAGGGCCATCCCCATCATGATTGTCGTAATCATGGTACCGGCAACGACCATCTCGAGAAGCGAGATTCCGTTGCGTCGTCGGTTGCGAAGTTTATTGGCCATTTGCGAGCTCCTGGTAAGTCTTTGTTTTTGCGACTTTGGTCGCCAAGCGAAGGTGGAGTTCGCCGGCGTCGAAAGTGCCATTCCGGTTGCTGTCTCGAAACGTCAATACGTCGATCACAGCGAGTTTTCCTGGGACGCCGCCGACGGAGGGTTGGTCCGAGACGACGGTCAGAAAGTGACAGGGGATCGAATCCACCGATCCAAGCCTGCCTTGTTTGTTTTGGATGTTCCAAGTTGCAGATGTGGTCGCCATTGCGAGTTCCAGTTGGGCAATGCAGCGACAGTGCAACCATTCGTAGTGCCGTAAATCTGCGGAAACGATGACCCGTTCACGCATCAGCCCCAGTGCGGGAGCAATCGCGACCGAAATGATCGTGGTTGCCGCAACCAGTTCCAGCATTGTTTGCCCAGTACGCTTTCGAGCCCCAGCGTTCCCAACTGGTTTGGCGTGTGTGTTGTCTCCCCGCATCGCTACAACTCGTTGACACGAACCGATTGTGAAAACGGGACGACGTCCACTTTGTATTGCCGGTTAGGTCCGCGAAAGACGACGGTGAACGGTGCTGTTCCGTGTCCTTCGAAATCAAACCAAACCTCTGATTGTTGTGTGACGACCTCGACATCGGTGTGTACTAGGTGTTCGTCGATCGTGTGGCGAATATCTCCGCTTTCGCGTCGCACCGTTGACCATACATTTCCGATCGCTTGTGATCGGCTCAAAACCACGCCATGCGTTTGGCCTGTGCGAACCGCTGACGCTTGTGCGAGTGAGATTGCGTTGGTCAACACGGACGCTTCGAATTTGGCCCCCGTGTCGCCAAAGGTGCTTCGGCCGAGTCGCATCATGGCTGCGCCGGCAAAGATGCCCAGCAACGAAACCACCACGATCAGCTCGACCAAGCTCATCGCGGTTCGTCGTGTCCGGCACATCAATCGAACTGCGGGACGTTTCGGTTTTCGTTCGTTCAACATGAACGCCAGCGACCGATTCGGTGTCGTTTTGCGTGACGGCCTTATTTCACTCGGTGCGTTGTCGAATCGAGACGGTATCGGGTGTTGTCGACCGGGTTGCGTGGGATGCCTTCAGGGAAGTAATTCACGTCGGTCCCGATGTCAGACAAGTTGCTCTTCGGGTAGCTCCCTTTCTCGAAGTACCAGCGTTCAACTGCCGCATTGATTTCGGCAATGTTTTGTTTATTGACTTCTTGCTGGGCCGTCTTTTTCGACGCCGTGATCCGTGGGATCACAACCGCCGCGATGACCGCCAAAATGGTGATCACGGCAAGCAATTCGAGGAGTGAAAAACCGCGTTTGCGGATTGTCGTGCGATGGTTCATTTAATTTCTCAGGTCGAATCCACGTGCGGATTGCGTCCGTCGCAAAGCAAAAGTCCTGGGGCCGTTGACGGTGGTTGCGACACCGACGGTTTACTGACAAAGGTAGCTTTGCACACAATCGAAACGGACCGAATCAATTCAATGTCGATGTCCGTTTACCCTCCCCGTATCCGGTGCGACAATGTATCGAGTCCCATCAACCGGACAGACTGGAAGTCCATCGGGAAAGTATCGTGGATCTGCGGCAATCTCACTCAAGTAGCGATCCGGCCAACGACCTTGTTCGCGATAGAACAGCACGGTTTGCAATTCGATCATTCGGACATTCAATTCGCATGCTGTCGCGTTGGCCTGTTCTTTACCACGACCCAACCGGGGAATGATCGCAGCGGCAAGCACTCCGATGATTGTGACGCTCGCGACCAATTCCAGATACGAAATGCCCTTGCTTGGTGAGCTTGTCGACCGCAACATCAGCCGCCGACCTTGCCGATCAAGTCAAACATCGGAAGATACACCGCGAGCAGGATTCCTCCTACGATAACGGCCAGACCCATCGTCAAAATTGGTTCGATCGCGGCAACGATCGTGTCTGTCGTGGCGTGGACGTCCTTGCGCAGGTGAGTGCGGATTTGTCGAGTCACGGCGGCCAGTCGGCCGGTTCTTTCACCGACGATTACCAATTGCTTGACGACTTCCGGAAACAGTTCGCCTTCGCGTTCGATCGCGACACTGAAACGTTCACCGCGCCGAACGGCGGCGTTCAAGCTTTGGATCTTTTCGCGTACGTATTGGTTTGATACCGCCCTCGAAGACGACGGCAACGCCTCGGCAACGGTGAACCCTCCTTCCATCAGGTTACCTAGCACTTCGGAAAACTGAAGGATCGCAAATTTGCGGAACCAATCTCCAATCAAAGGCAGTTTGATCAACTGTTCGTCGATCGAGCGACGGGTGATCGGATTGCGAAGTAGCGTTGTTATCGTGGCGAAGAGTATTGCCGCGATGATTGCGATGTAGATCCCGTTGCGGGTCAAAAAGTCAGAGCAATCGATCAAAAACTGTGTGATCCAAGGCAGCTTGGCATCAGCGTCTTCATACATCGTTTGAAATGTCGGGATCACGTTGGTCAACATGAATGCGACCGACCCGGAACCGGCAACCAGCAATAACGCCGGATAAGTCAGTTTCTTGAGGATGTAAGACTTTTGGTTTGTTGATTGCTCAAGCTGTTCGGTGATACGTTCGAGAGTTTTGTCGAGGCTGCCTGAAATTTCACCAACGGAGATTTGGCTGACCAAGATCTCATTGAACGCTTCCGGAAACTCATTCATCGCCGATGAAAGTGACTCACCGCTTTTTAGATGCCGACAGAGCCGTTTCAGGATGTGGTGATACTTGGCCATCGATCGATCTTTTCCGACCGTTTCGATCGCGTGTGTCAGCGAAACCCCATTGGAGACCAGCGTGGTCAAGTTCCGCATCAACAGGACGAGGTCCTTGGGTTTGAATTTACGGTTAGGATCCGCGCCAAACTTGATGTCATGCAACGAACGCAAGATTGTTTGAAGCGACAATCCGTTGGTCGACGCTACCGGCGAAGAGTGGGACATGGTTTCAACCTGAGAGTTTGAAATAGACCTCGTCGATCGACGTTGTGCCCAGCACTGCTTGCCGCAGTCCCATTGTGGCCAATTCGATCATCCCGCCTTCACATGCAATTTTCCGTAGTTGGCTTGCTGGCAGACCCGACTCGATTGCCTGTTCGAGTTTTGAGTCGACAACCATGATTTCAAAAATGGGGATCCGACCCGAATAGCCTGTGCCACCACAACGCTCGCACCCGCCCGGTTCAAAGTAGCGTTCGTGATTTGCAAATTCTGGTGGCACGATTTGTCCTTGGTAAATCGTCCGCAGTAAATTCCGATTGATTGAGGTCGGACGTTTGCAGTGATCGCATAACCGGCGTAGCAATCGTTGTGCAATGGATGCGACGAGTGAACCGGCGATTTTAAAATGGTCCAGCCCCAAGTCACTTAATCGTGCGACCGTGCCGACCGCATCGTTTGTGTGTAGGGTGCTGATCAGCAGGTGCCCGGTAAGTGCGGCTTGAACCGCTGTTGTCGCTGTTTCGTGGTCACGGATTTCGCCCACCAAGATGACGTCTGGGTCTTGTCGCATGAGGTATTTCAACCCGTTAGCGAATCCCATCCCGAAGTCGTTGTTGGCATGGACTTGGTTGATTCCCGGCAAACGAAATTCGACAGGGTCTTCGATGGTCGAAACGTTTTTGGTCGACGAATCCATGCTGCACAACATGGAATACATCGTGGTCGTTTTTCCAGAACCTGTTGGCCCCGTCATCACGATCATGCCGTGTGGGCGATCGAGCAATTGTTTGACCAACTGCAATTGCGGGTCCGGCATACCCAATGAATTGATGTTGAATGACTTGCTGGATTCGTCCAGAACCCGCATCACGACTTTTTCGCCGCGTACGCAGGGGATACAGCTGACACGGAAACTCGCCCGTGTGTCGCCCACTTCGATGGAAAGGTTGCCATCTTGGGGCCGCCGTTTTTCGGCGGTGTCGAGATCAGCCAAAACCTTGACGCGGCCGACGAGCGCGTCTTCACTGTCGTCGGGAACGGACATGATTTGGTGGAGTTGCCCGTCGATCCGATAGCGGACACGCATCTGAGGTGCGTCGGGCTCCAGGTGGATATCACTCGCTTCGGCACGGACGGCACCCATCAAGATCGCTTCCAACAATCGCACCACTGGGGCGTCACTGTCGTCCGAATCGAACGCTTCAGCCTGAGGTGATCCGATCGATTCACGCAGCTCTTCAATCCGCATATCGACTGCGGCCTGTTTGGCTTTGATTCGATCATCGAACGCTGATTCGACCAAGCGTTCGATGTCGTCTTCGAGGCAGATCGCCGCTTCGACTTGGTAGCCGGTCATCAACTCGATTTCGCTGATCGCTTCCATGTCGCTGGGGTTTTGCATCCCGACCCGAAGCACTTTGTCGTGCAGTGCGACCGGCGCCACCCGCCGTCGACGCACATAGGTTTCTGGCAATAGTCGCACTAATTGTGGATGCGTCGCGGTTGATTCCCCGTTGTAGAACGGCGTTTCATATTGTTCGGCAAGAGCCGCGCCGAGTTGACCTCGTGACACGATCCCACGTTTGAGCATGAACACTCCGAGTGGCAAACGTGTTTGCCGCTGGTCTTGCAGAACTGCTTGAAGCTGTGTTTCGGTGATGACTCCTTGTTCGAGGAGAATATCACCCAGACGTCGAATCGCAGTCATCTCGCCGCCTCACCAATGCTGGTGGTCAGGGATTGATCACGGATGGCATCGATCAACTTGTTTTCCAAGTCGATTGGGTCGAAGGGCGAGACCAGAAAACCGATTGCTCCCGCTTTGTAGGCTTGCTCGACTTCGACCAAATCACCGCGACTGGACAGGCACAAGATTGGAATGTGCGAAGTGCATTCGTCCGACGCGATGGATTCGATCCAGCGCAAGCCGGCGCCTTGATCGAGGTCGAGGTCGACAACGACCGCATCGGGAAGACTGCCAGAGATCGCTTCTGCCATTTCGCTGTCTTGATGCACGTTGGTGACACGGATCCCGAGCAGGCCCAGCCGATGTTCTGTCACATCCGCAACGATCGGATGTGCGATGTAGATCAAAACATGGCGAGTGTGTGGCTTCATCGTCGGTTGGCGTTAGGCAGTCCTACGAGAGCCAGACGCAACGTGTGTTTGTTCGCAAACGAAGAAAGCAGGTGGCTCAAAAGAAAATCATTGATGCGTAAAAACGCTAGGTTGCAGCAAAACGGTTGACTTCAACGTCGAGCGTTGAATGGACTGAACAGTATCGATTGAGGGAAAAACGACAATTCGCAGGATCGCATCCGCCGGCCGACTGTGCGTGACGGAGATTCACATACGTCTTCTGTCCAACGACTTTTACGACACGAACAGTTGCCATGTCGTCAATGTTTCTGCAGCACGCTGGAGTGGTATTCCGCTTCGCCACGAGTTTGGTGGTTACCTGTTCGACCTGCCTGACGCTCGTTGCACAGTCCGCATCACAGCCGACGATTCAACAACCGTTCACGATTGAATCGATTGGCGACAAAGAACCTGGATTCTTTACCGAACCGGTTGAAGAGGTCCGCAAGCCCGCTGCTGTGCCGACCGAAGAGACGAACACCGATACCATTCGCTTGCTTGGCATCATTCGCCCAAGTGTGCCGAACGCAACGGCAACTGCACTCTTCCGAATCGAAGACCAGTTCGTGGCCTTGGAAGACGGTCAACGTCACGACGGAATCACCATTCGATCGATCGATTGCCAAACGCGGACGGTGTTGGTTGAACAACAGGGGCAGACAGTTTCGATTCACTTGTCGTCGCAGCCGATCGTCAATCAAGCACCGCCGCAATCGCGATCGGCAACGTCACGCCGCACGGATGAACGGGCGAATCTTAATCGCGGCACGATGTCCAGCGCTCAGGCGAGCGGCATCCCGTCAGCGATACCTAACGCAATCGATTTGCCGCAGCTCTCTCCACCAGGTTCACTGCCATCGGTCGATCTACAGTTGCCGACGCTTCCAGAGTTGCCTGGTCTGCCAGACGTCCTGATGGAATTGAAGGGGCGAAAGTAGTGTTGGAACGGACTACCGCGTCTTGGCGGTGTGTTCAGGCGTCGGTCCTGATTGCTTGCCTTGTTTCTTCCGCGCAAGCCGACAATTTGTATGTCCGCGCAACCGGTGCGGACTCGAACAACGGACGTTCTGCTACCTACGCAGTACGCACAATCGCCAAAGCGGTCGAGATTGCGCGATCGGGTGACGTGATCTATGTCGGCGCAGGCGTCTATGCGGAAAGCTGCTTGATCAACAGCAAGACCTCGGCAACGAGCCAGGGCTGGTTGGTGATCTATGGCGACCAAGACGGTCGGTATACCGGTGATGCTGGCGAAGTGGTCGTTCGCCCACCTGACAGTCGGTGGGCATTCGACATTCGGCAATCCAACAATGTGGTTCTCTATGGACTGACGATCGATCCGACGGGGACTGCGAATCGATTGGGCGTTCGGATTCTAGATTGCCCGGCAACTTATGTCGTCGCTTGCAAGCTAAATCGCTGTCACTACGGCATTCATGCAACGCGATCAAATCTGATCGTCTATCAAAACATCCATCAGGAAAATCGACATGCTGTTTACGCGGCAAACGCGACAAGCTTGCAAGTCTTGCTCAGTCGATTCACAGACACACGTTATTCGGTGGTAACGCAGTCAGTCGGACTGGTCACTGTAAATGGCTCGCAATTTGAATGGATCGATTCCGCGGATCCGGTGCGCGGAATTCATTGCGTTGACAGTGGAATGGTCGTGCAGAATAGCCAGTTCACAAAAAACAATATCTGCATCTATGGGACAGGGATCACTTCTGCACAAATCGACCGCTGTCAGTTTCGGCAAGCGATCAGCCACGGCATTCACGTGACAGGCACCCGTCTGGCGGCATCGAATTGCACGATCGATTCTGCACAGCAAGCGTTGATGATGGATGCGAGTGACCAGGCGGTGCCGCTACAAAATGTTGTAATTGAGGGTGCCAACATCGGTGTCGTTGCTCAAGGCAGTGACTATCACTTCGCCAACGTTTCAATGTCGAACTGTAGGATCGCACTTCATCAATCAAACGACTGCTCACGTCTTACGATCGGCGAAGACGAGACGGTGGTGTTTCGAGGCAATGAATATGCGATCTATTCGAATACGCTCGGGGCGGTTTCGCTGACAAATGCCAACCCGTGTTCGTTGCACGTCACGAAGTGTGACTTTCAAAACAACGATCGTGGATTGCTCGTTTATGGCACCACGACTTGGCTTCGCGATTGCCAGTTCGCTGGATCGGCGTACGGTGTGACGGCGATGAGCTCAGATACGCTGGAGATCGAATCGTCAAACTTTCGCGGCAACGAAGCACAGCCGGCAGATTGCAGCCATGGGGTCTATTCGGACGCACGCAATGTTTCTATTCGCCAAAGCTGGTTTGCAAACAGTCGACACGGGTTGTTGTTGCAAAATCCGGTTGCTGATCAAGTTCACCTGCAGCAGAACGTCTTCGAAGACATCGAGTATGCCGCGATCGATCTGCGCGGTGGTTCATTCGTCTTCGATGGCAGCGAAGGAAATTTGATACGTCGTTCGTTGCGTGGAATTGTCGGTCAAGGCACAACCTGGACCGTGAGAACCGCATCCTTTGACAACACGACCGCTTATCCCTTGCTGGACTATTCGGGGCAGTTGACTGTCGAATCATTGCAGGCGCAGGGAGGCAACGTCGGAGTCTACTCGGCGAATTCGCAACGCCTCGATCTCCATTCCACGTCTTTGCAGTCTTATGTGCACTATGCAGTCGTCGTGCATGGCTGTCAGCAAACGTCGTTGAGCGATTTGGTTGCAAGCCAAAATCAAAATGGGGTCTACGTCGATTCAGTTGACGATCGAACGATTCAGTTGACCCGCTGCGAAGCGGTCGGGAATGCCGGGTATGGGTTCGTTTTGAAAAACATCACGCCCTCCGTCGATTCACAGTTTTGTACCGCGAAAGACAACTTGTATGGCATCGTGGTCGAAGATTGCGATCTTGGGATGGCTGCCGACCAACACTGGTTGATCGCGGGGAACAGCTACGGCATCGTGTATCGTCGTGGATCGATCACGCTACAAGGGCTGCACTTAGAAGAAAATCGCGTAGGGCTTCATGGCTATGACTGTGACGTTGCCGCAAGTGATCTAGCGATTGACGCGGCCGATTCATCGATGGTCGTTTATGCCCGGGAGAGGGTTTCGATTGTCGATAGCCGCTTCCAAGATTCACGTGTTGGGATCCATCTGACAACGACGGCTTTGCCATGTGATGTCACCATCCGGAATTGTGCGGTCGAACGAACGCAGGGGCATGGTGTCTACTTGCGAGATGATCAGGAAGTTGGATTGACCGTTTCGTTGGATGGTCTGACGATTGATCAGGGACATCAGGGCATCACATTGGTGAACTGCGACGCAACGATCTCGACAACACATCTTTCTAATCTGGCACAGAACGCGATCTACCAACTCGGTGGCTCCGGTCGGATTAATCGCTGCCTGATCAATGATGTGACATCAGGATGGGGGTTGGTCGCTCGAGGACTGCGAAGCGATGTTGATGCGACGCAAATGATTCGGGCTGCCAACGGTGTGTTATTCGAATCTAATTCTGGCCGAATTCGGAACACGACAATCACGGCGGCAAACTATGGAATCTATGTTGCCGGAAGTGAATCGAATTGCTCGGTCGATTTCGTTTCAATTGCAAATGCTGCGTCGATCGGTTTTGTTCGCAGGGACGGCAACGCTGCGCTATCGAACACCATCATTCATGGGCAGCGATATGGGATCTACGACACCGCGACCTCAGGCGTTTTGACTCACGATCACAATTTGATTGACGCCCAAATCCCTTTTGTCGGCACTGACGCTGCTGAAAATGAGGGGACTGGTTCGCCGCGATTTGTCGATGTTGATGCGGGGGATTTGCACCTCGCATCGGGATCACCGGCGATCAATGCGGGGATCGATCGAAACACCTGGGTTGATCTCGACGGTAACGAGCGACCCAGCTTCGATGGCTTCGAAATTGGGGCCTACGAGTACATGCGTCCTGACGGATCGATCAAAGTGCTCTCTTGGGATGAGGTCGCGACGCAGTGATTGGGCGAGGCTTGATCTTTTGGCAGCCCCCGATAATTTCGTTGCTTTGACTACCTCTCGCGGTGTAAAACAGGGACACTCCCTGCCCCCCCACTTCGAGCCGCCGAGAGGCCCACTGTGAAAGACTTGCAACTAAAGCGGATCGCGTTCATCGCCGCACTTTCCGTTTGCATGCCCCTGCATGCAGAGGCAGCCTACATCTCTGACTTGGTCGCCGTGCTTGGTCCTGGTACGCTCACTTCGGCACCAACGGCGGACACCACCGATCTGAACAACGACAACTTTGCCGGTGCCGGTATCGATAACGGGAATCAGATCAATTTCGAAGGGATCACGATTACCGATCTCCAGCCGATCGATTTTGTCATCGAAGCGACTAACTCAGGTGGTACCAGCGAGTATTTCATGAACTTCGGCACGGCAGTAAATGACACCGGTGTCGCATGGAAGGGCTTGCGACTGGAACTTGGATCGGGCACTGGATTTGATTTTATGCGCACTACCAATCCGTTTCCTGGTGTGGTGGGATTGGATTTCGATTTCCCAGATACCGATCCAACGGTCAGCTCGATCGATTTGCCCGTGGTAGAGCACACCGCTGACATGATCTTTTTTACCGGCGGGGTGATTGCCCCAGGTGAGAGCGCGACCGGACAGCAGCTCTCACTCGATTTGCCAGATATCGGCGGCTTGATGACTTACAATTTCACGTTACGTATGGAAGTCGTCGCAATTCCTGAACCGAGCATGGTTGCATTGCTCGGCGGAATTGGATGCGTCGGGGTGTTTCGCCGTCGGCGATAAGGGCGACTGCAAAGAAGTTATGACGTAACGGCTTCGGAAGGGACCGTTTCGGTTGACCACTTGGTGAAGTCGTGCGGCTCACGATGGACACGGTTGTAGACCGTGTCACGTTCGATCGGGTCACGTCCCGCTTCAACGATCAATTGACGAATGTCATCGACGCTCAAGCATTGTGGCGTCGTCGCACCCGCATCGTGATAGATCAGCTCGTGCCGTACGGTCCCGTCGATATCGTCCGCACCGTAGGCCAACGCTGTTTGCGCTGTTTCGATACCCAGCATGATCCAGTAGGCCTTGATGTGCTGGACATTGTCGAGCATCAGCCGACTGATCGCGATCGTTCGTAAGTCCATCAATGCAGATGGCTTTTTCAGATCCGAAAGCTTGGTGTTGTCTGGGTGGAACGCCAACGGAATGAAGACTTGAAAACCGCCGGTACGATCTTGCAGTTCGCGGAGTCGCAGCAGGTGATCGATTCGGTGATAGGCTTTTTCGACATGCCCGTACAGCATGGTGCAATTGGTGCGAATGCCAATCTCGTGTGCGGTTTGGTGGACTCGCAACCATTCGTGAGTGTTCGCTTTGTGCTCGCACAATTGATCGCGAACTTCAGGGTGAAAGATCTCTGCGCCGCCTCCCGGCATGCTGCCAAGACCGGCTTTTCGTTGATCCTCAAGGACCCATTGCTTGGATTTTTTGGTTTGGAATTCAAACCAGTTGATTTCTACCGCGGTCCAAGCTTTCAAGTGGATTTGTGGGTAGTTTTCATTGAGCAACTCGATGATGCCACGGTACCAAGTGTACGGCATCTTGTGGTGCAAGCCGCCGACGATGTGCATCTCGGTGCAGCCGTTTTCGGTCGCTTCCTGGCCACGTTGAAGGATTTGTTCGTCGTTCATGACGTAACCCTTGGGGTCACGCAAGTCGCTACGGAAAGCGCAGAACCGGCAACGGTAGACACATACGTTGGTCGGGTTTAAGTGCGTGTTGATGTTGTAGAAACCAACATTTCCGTTTTTGCGTTCACGGACCAAGTTGGCCAACATTCCAATTTCTTGCAGCGGTACGGCGGGGTCGTACAAGAAGATTCCGTCGTCCATCGACAGACGTTCTTCCGCTTCGACTTTGTCTCGGATCTCGCGGAGTCGTGCGCTATAGTCAGCTTGAATCATGGAATGCAGTTCAGGTTTGTCAGTGAGTTTCAGCAGGCTTGGCAGCCCGGAAAGGCCGGTGAGCCTGGATCGTGTCCGGAGTCTATTTTGACCTGATTTGCGTCAAACAAAAGGTCCCCTCCGCCCAGACTAGCTACCGAAATCGTGTCGAGTTGGTAACCCGCCGGGTTAGGAATTGGCGAGCTGTTGCAGTTTTTCGCGGGCTGCGCCGTTGTCAATCGTTTGCTGAGCAAGCGACACCCCCTCTGCGAGCGTGGCGACTTTCTCGGTCAATAGCAGTGCTGCGGCGGTTCCCGCGACGACGGTATCGCGTTTGGGGCCGGGCGCGCCATCAAGAATTTGCCGGATGATCTGAGCGCTTTCTGCCGGTCCCGATGCATGAAGCGATTCGACACCCGCAGGGAGAAGTCCGAAGTCTTCTGGGGTCCAGCGATGTTTCCCAATGATTTCGTCACCGCGAACTTCGACTGCGTCGGTGTATCGGTCCAAGGAAACCTCGTCTTGGCCATCGGCGGCATGCACGACAAACGATCGGGTGGTCGAAAGTTGTGCGATGGCTTGCGAGATTTTGGTCTGTGCCTCGGGGCGGCTTGTGCCGAGCAACTGGTGAGTCGCGCCGGCGGGATTGCAGAGTGGACCGAGCAGGTTGAACAAGGTTTTTACGCGCAGTTTTCGCCGGATTCCGACGACATGCTTCATCGCCGGGTGCAGTTTCACGGCAAAGCAGAAGCAGAGTCCGATTTGGTCAAGTCGTTCGGCCACCTTGTCGGCATCGGATTCGATCGGGACGCCAAGTTCTTCCAGCACGTCAGCGGATCCGGTCACACTGGTCGCTTTGCGGTTTCCATGCTTGGCAACCGGCACACCGCAGGCTGCGGTGACGATCGCGATCCCGGTACTGATGTTGAAGGAACCACTTTCGCTGCCGCCAGTCCCACAGGTATCCAAGAGAACTTGGTGTGAATGGGGGATCCGGGTCATGTGTTGCCGCATCGCTTGTGCAGCGCCAACGATTTCCGAGACCGCTTCGCCCTTTTCACGTAGTTGCAGCAGTAATTGACCGATCTGGTCCTCGTCCGCTTCCCCCCGCAGCATGGTGTCGATCAGCCGTCCCGTTTGTGAGGCGGACAGATCTTTGCCGCTGCGTGCGATATCGATCGCTTGCACAAATGAGATCGGTTCGTCGGCTTGGGCGTTTGGGGTGCCCTTTCCGGATGAATTCATGCAAGTCAACGGTTTTGAGGATCGACACGAGCGGGATACGACATCTTTACACAGGGTAAACAGATCGGGCTCGTTTCGAAACGCCCGGGACTTTACACTTTGCCTATGACAAGAAAAATCATCATCGATTCGGATCCCGGAATTGACGACGCGATTGCCTTGACGATGGCGCTGTTCGATCCGCGATTAGACGTATTAGCGATAACGGCAACCGCCGGTACGGTTGATGCCGAACAGGCGACGTCCAATGTTGGGGCGATCATTTCGACCTTGGACCCGCCGCGGTACCCACGCGTCGGCAAGGCGTCGCCGCCGGAAGACGCATCGGTGACCGACGATTCGTTTTTGAATGGTCGGAGTGGCTTGGGGGATTTCGAAGTCGCAAACAACGCCCGTCAGCACTTGCCAGCAAGCGAAAAGGTGATGGCAGAGCTGCTTCGCGCACACCCCGGTGAAGTCACGATTGTCTGTTTAGGACCCTTGACCAACTTGGCGCGATTGGCCCAGCGTGATCCGGCCGCGTTGCAATTGGTTGATAAGCTGGTGATCAGCGGTGGCGCCTATCGAGCACCCGGCAACGCGTCGCCGGTCGCCGAATTTAATTTGCACTTCGACGCCGTCGCCGCGGCGGACGTTTTCTTGTCCCCCACGACGAAGTCATTGGTTCCGCTGGACGTTACCAATCGAATCGCGTTCGGTGTCGATTTGTTGGAACAGCTTCCGGCAAAGTACACGCGAGCCGGAAACTTGCTCGGTCAAATGTTGCCGCACGCGTTTCGCATGTCACACCAGCGACTGGGCCGCGAACTTTTGCCGCTGATCGATGCCACAACCATTGCGGCCGTTCTAGAGCCAGAGTTGTTCGAGTGGACGGAAATGGCTGGCAAGGTCGAAACACAGGGCGTGCACACTTGCGGAATGAGCGTGTTTGATCGCCGTCTGCGTCCGGAATGGCAGACCAACATGGAAGTCGCGCTGAAAGCGGACGTCGATGGTGTTCAGCAATTGATCCACCGCAGCCTAAAGTACGCCGGGCAGCAAACCTAGAAACACGAAAAGGGTGACCCGATGCAGAACATCGAGCCACCCCTTCGTTGATGGAATTCGTTAGGAGGTCGGTCAATTACCAGTTGTAATTGAATCCGACATAGCCACCGTGCATCATCAGGCAATCGTCGGCGCGAACACGGCCTGCCGATTCGACGCTGGTGTATTCCGCCGGCATCGAGCCGATGGAGGTTGCGACGCCGCAGGCAGTCAGGACTCGATAACCGCAAGTCGCTGTGAAGCGATTGCAGATTCGGTAGCCAAGTCCGAAATCGAGTTCACCCAATCCTGCCAAGTTGACGTCGGATTTGTCGGAGTAGAGATCGCCAGCTCCTGCACCTTGTGAATCGGTGTATGCCATGACCATGTCATTGCCGATCCAGTGACGAACTCGGGCGTCATTGCCATAGATGCCAACTTTACCGCCGACGTTCAACATCAAACGGCATCCAATCGCGTAGCTCAACTGTGAGCCGAATTGATAACCGTAAAGATTGTTTTCGGTATGCAGTTCGTAGTAGATGTCGCTGCCGCCAAGTCCAGGCATCCCGTCGACGTCACCAGCGATCAACAAGTCATCTTCCAGTTGGAACCAGCGGAACCCGTGTGACGTGCGGACGCGAACGCGACCCGAGCAAGCTCGTGCCAACGGTCCGATCGCGCTGCCGTACAAGCGGCTACGTTGTGATGCGCGGTACGGCCCACAGCCTCCGCCTAATCCACAACCGCCGAGCAGCCCGCAGCCGCCGTTGCCGCCTAGTCCACAACCGGCAAAGATCGATGACGGGTACGCCGAACCAAGGCGGCGTGCTCCCATCAATCCGAAGCAGTTCAGGTTGATCTCAATTCCCTTCACGCGGATGTCACGTTCGGCACAAATGCATGCGGCGTTCATGTCGTAGTCGTCATACACCGTCGTTGCACCGCCGCCACGGTTGATGGAAACCGTGTTGAGTGCCGGAAGTGTAAAACGAAGCCCCGCGCCAGTGTCGGAGTACATACGCGATTGTGGGTCGGGATCCCAGTACAAAAACCCGACATCAATTCCGTAGGCACCGCAACCAAGGTAGCGACCGATCCGGGTGTTGAATCCGGCGGTGTTGCCGGGATTCAAATAGTTGTATTGGCCAACGGCAACCGCGTTGTCATACGTCGCAAAGACCGCGTTCGATCCGCCAGCGAGTTCCCAGAACAGGATGTCGGTTCCGCCGTACCAAGGTGAAATCGCACCCACGTCGCCGCAACCGGTTGGAGTGCAGCCGCCGCCGCAGCCGCCAGTGCATCCGTCCATCGAACAACCTGGCGCCGAGCAACCGGATTGACCATAAGATCCGATATTGCAGGAGCCGGAGTTGCAGGAGTCTTGATCGCATGCCCCACCGTACATCGGTCCGCCACACGCGCCGCTTTCGTAGTCGCTGTATGGTGCTCCCTGCCAAGGAGCTGATACGGCGTCAGAGTAAGGGCTGGAATAGACCTGGGTGTGAGGCACAGCTTGTGGTTGGCTTACCATTGGCGCTTCGGCCATTGGTGCCGCGGGAGTCGGGACGTTCTGTTGCTGATGCCCAACGCTGTAATGCGTCGCGCCAAAGTGCGGCGCATTCAGTTCAGGCATCGGAGGTTGCGACACATATCGCTGCGTCGGAACATACTGGCCCGTTACGGTCTGTTGCCTTGGTGCGAATTGCCGTGGCGCGACCTGTTGTGTAGCCATTTGTCGAGATGCCAACCGGGCGGTTGGCATCGTCGGTTGTGGAATACCTTGCGGCGCTTGGTATTGCGACGATGGTGCCGCATAACCTTGGTAGGGTTGCCCCGTCGGTGCTTGCGGATACATCACCGAAGGCGGATAGACTTGCATCGGTGAGACCGGTCGACCGATTGGCGCCGGAATGTTTTGGACGGCACCCTGCATCGCGACCTGTTGGATTTGGTCAGCATCGGGTTTGGGTGCGTCGAGGCCTTCCATGACCGTCTTCAGATCGGTCGAAGGCATCTTGAACGAATTCCATTTCGCTGGCTCGTCCGCGGTGGCGTCGAGAGCGATCCCGACACCGACGGTTAGCCCAATTGCCGCGGCAATACTCCGCACAAATGGCGTCTTCACTGTCCTACTCCTTTGTGTATTCCATCACGCCCACAACAAATACGCGATCACACGCGACTCCTTGTCATGGATTGAGTCGTTCCGTTGTCATTCGCCGAAGTGATCACGGAACTGGCGCCGCCGACCTCCTGTGGAGACGCAGTAGTCTGGATCGGACAATCGATTCGTTCCTAATACACAGACGAACGATTTTCGGTGTCGCTGGATGTTGGCGGATGTTGCAATCGCCATCGTCAGAATCGTCGTTAAGACACGCAGTACCGATAGAGTTTGCCCAACCCGAACGCCTTGTTGGGGCAAAGGTGCTATCCGGCGTCGAACAACGACTGTGGATCAATACAGAGGTCGTCCGTTGGCAAACAGGACCAGTCAAAGTGTGATGTCAATTCGCTTGCTTTGCAGTCTTCGGGCGTATCGATCAAGCCCAACGTGAACGCTGCCCAACCGACAATTGTTTCCGGTCGGACGCCTCGTTCGCGATAGTACCCCAATCGCGTGTCACCGTGCCGTTTCGCCAATCGCCGGCCGTCCAAACCGCGGATCAACGGAACGTGCGCATATGTCGGACTGGGAATGCCGAGTCGTTTGGCGATGTCCATTTGCCGAAACGTACTCGCGACCAGATCGTTTCCGCGTACAACCTGGTCGACGCCTTGGAGCTGATCGTCGATTAAGACCGCCAATTGGTAGCTCGCATCCCCGCTCCGCGAGACCACCGGAAAATCGCCGAGTTCGAACGCAGGATTACATGCTTGCCGGCCGAGCATTTGGTCGTCGAATTCAATGATTTCGTCGCGAGCGCGAAACCGAAAACAGTGCTCGCGATCGTCGATCGTATCGCCGTACCGATAGCCGGCGCAGATTTTTGGATAGGGCGGCAACTCACCACGGAACCGTGTCTCATGTGGCGCCGAAATCACCTCTTCGATGTCTTTGCGCGAACAGTAGCACGGGTAGATCAAGTTCGATTGGTGAAGCTGATCGATCGCGACTTGATAATGTTCACGGTGATCCGTTTGTTTGGCAATCGTCGAATCCCAGTCGATGCCAAGCCACCGCAAGTCTTCGATGGCTTGATCGATTGCCCACGTTTTCACGCGTGGTGAATCCAAATCATCAATCCGAAGCGCGAGTTCACCTCCGACATGCCGGGTGGACCAATATGCAACCAAATGGGTTCTGGCATTTCCCAGGTGTTGGGCACCGGTTGGCGACGGGGCCAATCGGCCACGTGTCACGATTGTGCCTGAATCATATTGGTCATGCTTTGCTTGGCGATTGCTTCGGCACCCATTGAATAATCAAACACTTCGACACTGACCCACCCGCGATAGTCGATGTCTTTCAAGGCGGCGAAGATCGGGACAAAATCGACATCCCCCATTCCCGGGCCGCGTAAATTGGGATCGTTGGCATGGAAGTGAATCATCGCGTCTGCGTTATCCCGGATGATCGTTTCGATGGGCGTTGGTTCATCGCTCATTGCTTTGACATCCAAGTGCAGTTTGACCTGTTCGCTATCGATCATTTTCATCAGCTCGCGGCCTTCCGCGGCAGTATTCAAAAAATTACCTTCGCCTCGGCCCAACGGTTCGAGCGCAATCTGCACACTGTACTCTTCCAGGGCTGGTACGACGGATCGCAAGCAGTTCGCGGCCGCTTCCATCGCTTGGTCTGGTGTTTGGGAAGACGGGAAGTTTCGTTGCTGGGGCGAGCCGAGCACCATCAGTTCGCCGCCCAGATCCGCGCAGAGTTTCGCCAGCTTTTTCAGATAGTTTGCTGTCGCTGTACGAACGCCGATGTCGAGCGTGGTGAGGTGAAAGCCTTCCGTTTTCGCCAGTAGCCAGTGAAGGCCGATGACGTGCAAACCCGCATCAGTGACTTGCGATCGATAAGCGTTTCGTGCATCGGTGCCGAATTGATCCAAGTCGTCCGTCAACATGAACGGTGCGATTTCCCAACCTGTGTAGCCAGCATCCTTGGCAATCTTCAACGCATCGGCCAATGGCATGTCGCCGAATGTCTCATTGCAAATGCCATACTTCATCGTCAAAATTCCTCAAGAAGAATGAGTGCTCGGGTTGGCCATGGTGAAGCGTTTGATCGCGTCTGGCAATTGATCGATGCCGATGGTCAGCTATCGAGGTCGGCCATCAACACAAACCTTTCGCTGTCTCGAACGGAGCCCAGTGTGCGTGCTTCTAAAGTTTGTCACGGTCGCGGGGCCAACGCTGTCGGGGGCAACTAGGATAGCATTGATGGACGGTTGACCGGAACCGGGGCAAACCGTTGCCGGCTGGGAACATATCCGCCCTTTTGCGCCAATAGGTACCGGTATCCAATTGATTCGTCGATTGCCACAACGTTCAACAGTGATCCGTGCTGCGGCAGCGACAATCGCAGTGGCGATCGTAGTGGTCTATCTCATCGCAATGTTTGCGACGCCCAATGCCAGCGGACTCGGCACGCACCAATCGCTGGGGCTTCCGCCATGCAGTATTCGCGTGTTGTTCGGCATCCGTTGTCCAATGTGTGGGATGACGACGTCTTGGGCGAACCTGGTGCGAGGGCAGGTGTGGGCTGCGGCGTCGGCGAGCGTGACCGGCTGCCTTTTGGCGTTTTATTCGCTGTACGCACTGTTTCTGGCGGTGCAGAGTGCGGTGTTAGGAATGCTGCCTAGCCCATCACAAGTGCGAACCGCGACTTGGGTTTTGATCGGGATTCAGCTACTGATCGTTGCCGAGTGGTTGTATCGCTTGAACTGAGCAATTGGGACGAGCAACGTTTGCGAATGATTACGATCGCCAATGTGGTGTCGTTCGTGGGTGATGGCTTATTCGGCGTGATCGTAGAGTGGCAAGTGTCTGTAGTAGACTTCCAGGCAATAGATCGACATGCAGGTTGTGTAGAGTCGTCCGCCGATACTCCATGCGTCGCGCTGTGGCGCCCAGCTTCCGCGTTCTTGACCGTCACGAATTTGCAACGCGGGAAGCTTGACCTTCATTTGGTCATTCCACCATTTCCAATGGAAGCCGCCGTAATGATGAAACGCTTGGGTTTCGTAGTACCAGCAGTAGACGTTCTGGTTGTTGGTGTCGAACGGTGCTTGTTCCTGTAGCAGCGACAGTCCGTCACTCATTGATGGGTGTCCTCGATCCCAACCGAGGTATTGGCGGCATAACAGGCCTTCGGCGGTGAGCGCTGTTTTGGCAACGCCCTGTCCAGGCTGATAGCTATAGGCGGCGCCGTTGTAGACGGAGACCGAATCGAGGAAGTTTGAAATTTCTCGCACCTGGGAGTCTTTCACTTCCAGTCCGGCAGCCATCGCGCTTTGGACAGCCATGACGTACCAACCGGTAACGGACATATCACCTGGTTCGCGGGGACGATAACGCCAACCGCCGCCAGGTCCTTGTGCGGTGAAGGCGTAGTCGATTGCCAGTTGTGCGTATCCACGCAACCAAGAATCCTTTGTCATTCCATACAGTTCGCACAGCGCGATCGTTGCTTGCGCTTGGGCGTAGGCGCGATCGTTGCCGCGAGTTTTGGTGGCCATGAAACCGGTGCGATCTTGCATTTGGATCAGTGCCTTCACCCCGCGGTGGACCTCTTCGCGGTAGGGGCCTTCTAAGTGCGTGTTTCCGTCACCGGCGAATGCGAGTAACGCCATCGCAGTTGCAGCGCAGCTATTGTCGGTGTTGGCGCCGTTGTCGTACGGTCCGTCGAGTTGCCAATGGCCGCGCGAGGTCTGTTGGCGTTTCAGCCATGCGAGTCCAAGCTTGACGGCTTCTTGTGTTTCCGGCGTGGCGCCGTACATGGCCATCAGGGCATTTCGCATCGCCCCGGTACGTCCGCCAAACATTGGTTTGGTGATCGAAACGCTTCCAGGACCAAGTTGTTCAGGCTGGATGTCAGCTTGTTCGAACGTTTCGACGTCTTCGAACAATTCGACAACATCGGCTTCCACCATCGTTTCGGTCAGCGCGTCCTCCGTCGCCTCGATGGTCTCATTCATGATCGGGCTGGAAAGGTCCAACTCGCTGGCGTCGTCATCGGATCGTTCGGCGATCCCAAATTCGACGACGAGGTTTTGAAAGCCTTCGGGCATGGGAGAGGTCAACAGCGCCAGGATCAGCAAGACGATCAGGTGGATGACCAGGCTGAGCAGCCAGCTGGGGGCTGACCGGGTGACTTCGTCGGCTAGTTCGTGATCGGAATCAGAGGCTGGGGCAAGATCGGTTTGATCGGATCGGGGCGAATTTGGATCGGTTGCCGCGACGACTTGAGGCAAGTCACCGCGCCAGCGAGTGTTGGCGGTCCCAATCCCCGAACGCGGTGCAGGCTCCGTCGGCCCGACCGACGCCCCCTCAGCGCGAGCCTTGGGCGACCGAACAGGCGGAAGGGTCGACCGAGGCGGAGGTGGCGGTGGAGGTAGTGGTTTTTTTTCGGAAGGGTCTCGGTTTTCGATCGTTCTGAAGCTATTTGCCAATGGCGGTTGCAAACCGTCTGGTCGCGTGTGCACCCCGGTGTCGACCAGTGGCAGGTTATCGACTGGCCGCGGTTTTTGCGATGAGACAGCCTCACGGGGGACTTTACCCGGCACGGGCGGAGGTAAAGGAGTGAGGGCGCGAAATTCGCTGGATCCCAATCGAGCCGAGGAGGACTCATCCGCAAGATTATGCGACACAGCTGTGGTCCCGATTGTCAGGGAAAGACAAGGTTAACGCGAGGCGGGCCCGAATTCGGGACCCCAAGCATCGGGTCACAGTATATCGCAGTCTGAAGTGTACGACAAAAAGCGGGGTAGGATTCCCGGTGTCCGGAACCCCCACCCCGCTTAGCTTGTCGCGTGCAGAGTTTGATTCGCCAGGACACTCAGGCCTTTCGCGGTGGCCTAAGTGAACCTGATCGATTTCAATTAGCAGCCGCAGGAAGGTGCAGCAACTTCACAACCGCAGGCTGGTTCAGCGTCGCAACCGCAAGCGGGTGCAACGTCGCAGCAGCTCTTTTTGCATCCACCGAACAGCTTCTTCAGCAGTCCGCCTTTGTGGCCACATCCGCAAGCTGGCTCGCAGCAGCTGCCGCAAGCGTCAGCCGAACCGCAACCACATGCGTCAGCCGATCCGCAAGCGGGAGCTGGGCAGCAAACGGTGACGGGAACTTGCTTGCAGACAGTGCGTGGAACGCACTTGGTGACGGTGTAAGGTTCGCAAACCTTACGGCACTTGGCGACCTTAACGGTCTTGGTGTAGCACTCGGTGCGGCACTTGTTGACGCAAACGGTCTTGGTGCGGCACTCGGGAACCATCTTGCAAACTTTGTATTCGCAAGTTTTGGTGCGGCATTCTGGAACCATCTTGCAGGTCGTGTACTTGCAAGTCTTGGTGCGTGGCTCGCAAACGTAGCTGCAAACGGTGTAGTTGCAGGTCTTCGTGCGGCACTCAGGAACCATCTTGCAGACGGTGTAGTTGCAGGTCTTGGTGCGGCACTCGGGGACCATTTTGCAAACTTTGTATTCGCAGGTCTTGGTGCGGCACTCAGGAACTCGCTTGCAAACGGTGTAAGGAATTTCGCGGGTGCGGCATTCTTTTACGTAGCGGGTGCAAGTGATTTCTTTTTCTTCGCAAGTTGGAACCCAAACTTTCTTGCAAACTTGCTTTGGTGGGCATTGAACGCATTCAACGCGGCACTTGCCGGGGCAGTAAACGCAGCGGCAGGTCGAAGCGTCGTAAGTCCAGGTACCTGGCTCACGAACGGTGCGACGCATCGTTCCGCCGGGAACTTCTTCCGTGCGGGTTTCCCAGTGTCCACCTTTGACCGTGATGGTCTTGGTGAATTGCTCGGGAACCATAACGGTGTAGTTCTCGGTACGAACTTTGTCTTCTTTCACCGTGTTGTAAACGGTGTAGTTGATCGTGCGAGTCTTGGTCTCGTAAACCGGAACCATCACGGTGTAGTTGATGGTCTTGGTACGAGTTTCGTGGACCGGCTTCATCACGGTGTAGTTGATGGTGCGGGTCTTGGTCTCGTAAACCGGCTTTTTAACCGTGTAGTTGATCACTTTTTCGTGAGTCTCGTACACTGGCTTCATCACGGTGTAGTTGATCGTACGAGTTTTGGTCTCGTAGACTGGCTTCTTCACCGTGTAGTTGATGACCTTTTCGTGAGTCTCGTACACTGGCTTGTTGACGGTGTAGTTGATCGTACGAGTTTTGGTTTCGTACGTCGGCACCATCACGGTGTATTGGACTTCACGTTGCTCGGTGTAAGGAACGACGCGCGAAGCTTGGACTTCTTTATCTTCGTAGTACGTTTCGTACTTCGTGCGATAACGAGTCTCTTCGACTTGGTCGTAAACCGTTTCGGTCACGTTACGCATGACGGTGTATGAACCGCATCCGCCTTCTGCAGGTGCACTTTCAACAGCACCGGCAGCTTCGCCACCTTCGACGACTTCACCGTCAGCAACGACAGAACCACCACACGAGCTACACCCTTGGTAGCTGATAGCGCCACAATAAGCGCCGCGTGCGGACTGAGCCCCCGAGACGATCGCCAGGATCGCCAGGGCGGGCAGTAACCACAGCCTTTTCATCTCTTCTTTCTCCAGGAAACACAAATTGGGTTGCAATGGGACGCACTGGATGATGCGAGACCCATTGCTCACACCCTCCTGCACTTGTGGCGTGCACGTGCACTGCGACGAAAGACCCCCCGTTCGAGATGACGCATCCGCTAAGCGGCTCGTGACCTTCACCAACCTTTCCCGTTACGGAAGGGAGGAAGATGGATCGGACACGCAAAGGTTGCGTCCCAACGAATTGGGTCCTTATGCCGTCAATACATCGACTGCGTAAACAGTTCCGACCAAGTAAAGAGACTTGCCCAGGCAAATTTTGGCGGTTGGGTAGTCAGGGAGTGTCGCCAATAGGAGGCGTATCGATTGTGCCGATTTCGACGGCCAGGCTACGACCGTAAACGCCCAACCGACCCGCCTGATGTGACCATTCCTCCGCAACGGAGTATTCGTTGCAAAAACACCTCGTTCGGGCGACGAAAGCCCGTGTGATCGGCAGGTTCAAAACGGCTGTAACCTCTGGCAGGGTTACAAGCTTGAACTTGTCGCAGTGTTAAAGTCCAATACCCCCATGCCAGACAACTCCGAACCTGTCGAAAATACCCCACAGCCGGTGCGTTTCCCTCGCCCTGCCGTCGGTCGGTTCAGCCTCTACTATCGCGAGCTCTATCGCCTGCTGGATCAAGGGAAAACCCACATCAACAGCAAGCAACTTGGCTCGATTGTGAACGTCTCGCCCGCCGTAATCCGCCGTGATCTAAGCAATTTGGGGACGATCGGACGCCGTGGCGTGGGGTATCAAATCGATCAGTTGATCGAACAGATTGGCGTTGTCCTGGGCAGCGGACTTCAGTGGCAAGTAATCCTGGTCGGCGTCGGTTCCCTGGGCGACGCACTCCTGCGCTACCGTGGTTTCGAACGACTCGGGTTTCGCTTGGTCGGTGCGTTCGACCTGGACGAAAGCAAGGTCGGAAAACAGATCGGTGGTGTCTCGATCCTGAGTGCCGAAACGATGGTCGGAAAGCTTGCCGAGCTTTCTCCCGACTTGGCCATCATTGCCGTTCCGGCAGATGTTGCGCTCGATGTGGCAAGCGAATTGGTCGCCGCAGGGATCAGCGGTATCTTGAACTTTGCCCCGACAACGTTGCGATTGCCCGCCGGCGTCGCGGTCGTCAACGTTGATTTGGCGAGCGAACTACAACGTCTCGCCTTCAGCGTGCAAAACCTGCCGACGGGGCCGCCACGTTAATTGGCGTTGTCGCCCGAAGACAATGTGGACCGTGCATCGAGGACCACGCGCCGAGCTTCGTCGATGTTGTCCGCCGTTGCGGTGAGGTGTCCCATCTTGCGGCCGATTCGTGCCGAACGCTTGCCGTACAGGTGAAGCGACACCGTCGGTTCGGCTTTCAGAAGTCCATCCCAGCGTGTCGGTCCCGGTTCGGACCATACGTCGCCAAGCAAGTTGGCCATCGCCGCCGCAGGAACACGCAGCGAAGGGTCGCCAAGCGGCAATCCACAGACAGCCCGGACGTGTTGTTCGAACTGGCTGGTAAAACACGCCTCGATTGTTAAGTGACCGCTGTTGTGCGGTCGTGGGGCGACTTCGTTGATCATCAACGTGTCATCGTCAACGACGAACAATTCCACACACAGAACGCCAACCAAATCGAGTACCTCCGCCGCTCGCGTCGCCAATGCAACCGCCTTATCGATTAAGGCAGCGGGTAGCGATGACGGACAAACGGTGGTGTCCAAAATGTGGTTGACGTGGTGATTTTCGAACGGAGGAAAACAGCGTGTTTTCCCGACCGCAGAACGCGCGACAATCACCGAGGCTTCGGCGCGAAACGCGATACAGCGTTCGGCGATCCAGTGTTCGGTTTCTTGCCAAGGGATCGCGTCGATTTCGTCGGGGCTGCTGATGCGATGTTGCCCTTTGCCGTCGTAGCCGCTACGTGCCGTTTTGACGATGACCGGCCAACCGTGTTGCTCGGCAAACGCTTCAAGGTCTGCGCGTCCGGTCACCCTTGCAAATGGAGTGACGGCCAAACCAGCGTCGGCAAAGGTTTGCTTTTCGATCAAGCGGTCCTGTGCGGTCGCTAAGACATGATGCGAAGGATACGTCGGAGCATGTTCGCCGCAAAGCCGCATCGTCTCGGCTGGAATGTTTTCAAACTCCAATGAGATCACATCGCACTGCGCCGCGAACCGGCTGACCGCTTCGTCGTCATCGAGGTGACCGAAGACGACTCGTGTGGCGACTTGAGCGGCGGGTTCGTCATCGGAACCGCAAAACACCACCACGTCATATCCCATTTGGATCGCAGCGATCGCAAACATTCGTCCCAATTGGCCGCCGCCAACCATTCCGATCGTCGCGCCCGGGAGTACCGTTTTGTCATTCAATGAATCGTTCTCGGACACGCGACTACTCCAATTCCGTTGACGCCAAGACCTGTGCCGTTTGCTGGTCGACATACGCTTGCAGTCGTCCCGCGAGGGCTTCATCACCGACGGCCAGAATCCGAGCCGCCATCAGACCGGCATTCTTTGCACCACTCGTTCCGATTGCCATTGTTGCGACGGGGATGCCGCCGGGCATCTGCACGATCGACAACAACGAGTCCAGTCCGCTGAGTGCTCGGCTTTGAACGGGGACCCCAATCACAGGCAAAACGGTCTCCGAAGCGACCATCCCAGGTAGGTGGGCAGCCCCTCCCGCGCCGGCAATGATGACTTTGATCCCACGGGCTTTCGCCTGTTGTGCATAGGCAAACATGCGAGCCGGTGTGCGGTGTGCACTGACAACGGTTCGTTCGTGCCGAATGCCAAGGGATTCGAGAATTTCGCAGGCCGGACGCATGGTTTCCCAATCATTTCGGCTGCCCATGATGACACCCACCAAAGCGTCAGTTTCAGGAAATTCGGTGCCTGCGTCGGTCATGCTGATCTTGTTTTCGGGGCCAATGAATGGGGGACGGGCGGTGCTCAACGGGCCGCGTCTCCCTCGTCAAACGGACACAAAAGATAGGCTGCCGTCGCCAACATTGCTACCGCAGACCCGTCGCGGATGCGGGCGACGCGATTGCCCCGCGATGACGGATCGTTCTTCGCCAGAATGGCCTAGCGGGTTAGGAAATCTAAAACCGCCGTATCGGTCAGGTCATCGACGATTCGGTCCGGTTTGGCCTGTTCCAGTTGCTGGCGGGTAGCCGCACCGGTGCAAACAGCCAAGCATTTCGCACCGATGGCTTGGGCACAGAACACGTCCGCGGGTGTGTCTCCAATCACCAAAACCTCATCGGGCGTCTGCCCGAATTGCTCGGTCAAGAATACTTGGGCCCGCTTGGCCAAGTCGCGACGATCGACATCCAAGTCCCCGCCGACGATCCATTTGAAAAATCGATTCAGTTGAAACACTTCGAGCTTCATGCGGGCCGTTTCGGGAAAGTTGCCCGTCATCACGGCGAGCGCGATCGCTGGAATTTGTGTCAACTGTCCGAGCAATTCCATCACGCCGGGAAGCACGTGACCTGGCGTCTCTGGCAAAGATTGTTGAAGGATTGCCGCATAGCGTTGACGCAGACGCTGTCGATTCGTTTCGCAGGGTTCGATCTCTGCGACGGTCAGTAGTTCATGCATGAGCGAACAGTCTGTCCGCCCGCCAAAGCTGATTCCATCGATCGGGAAATCCAGAAAGGCGAACTCCTCGTGCATCGCCCGGACGAGCGCGCTTGCGCCGGCGCGTTGCGTCAGCAGCAACGTGCCATCGATATCAAAAAGAAGTGTTCTCATCCTGCGTTCAACCGAGATCAAGTCGTTGGTAGCACGCCGAGAGCGGCCTGCGACAGCTTCAACTCACTAAAAGCCGGGTGTTTAGCAAGTAATAGCGGAAACATCAACGCGCCGGCTTCGTCCAGTTGCCCGGCAAGGTTCTCGCTAAAGGATGCACCTGATCGCAGTTGCCAAATGGCACGGTTCAGTTCAGTACCGAAGGGACCGTATGGAAACGTCTCCAACATGCCTTCACGCATCGCGTAATAAGACTGGCGATCCATCGCGTTGTCTGGCGGTTGTCCCATCAACGCGGCCGCATCGGCGTAGCGGACTTCTTCTTCGTACAGGTCGAGTAGCAGTCCGATCACATAGACCCGTGCGGGGTATTCTTTTGCGGTGTCACTGAGATAGCGTTCGGCATCGCGTTTGGCCCGCGTTTGATAGTTGAAAAACCAGTCCAGTCGCGCGCGATCGACTTTGATCATCAGCGACATCGGGTTTAATTTCGCGGCGCGTTTGAGTGCGTCCAGCGATTCGGTCATGCGATCGAGCGTAGCAAAGTACAAGCCGCTTTGGTGTTGAACTTGCCAGTCGTATTCGCTTTCAGCCAACAGGGTGTCGAAGATTCTGCCGGCGAGCTGGAAATCATATTGAGCTTGCCACTCGTACATCGCCTGCGCGAGTCTCGCGTCAACCGAATGCGGTTCAAGCTCCATCGCATGCGTAAAGTTATCAGTCGCAATCTTCAAGTATTCGGCGGACTTTGGCATTCCACTCCGTGCCGCCAAGTGCAAGGCCGTTACCGCCGACGCGGCAAGCGGTTCGCTTAGCCGGGGGTCTTCCTGATGGGCGTGTTCGAAACAAGCCATCGCGTTTTGCATTCCCATCGTACTATCGATGTCGGCGTAGGCGCGGCCTTTGACCAAGCACCCATAGGAATGCGGATCGGGCTTTTCGAGGTTGCTCTGGCCCGTCGTTTGTAGATTCTTGCCGATCTCTTTGGCGATTTCCGAGGCAACGTTGCTGCGCACCAGAAACTGGCCATCACTGCTAAGCTGTTTCTGCTCGACGATGTATTCGTTTCCTGCGACGACGGTACCCTTGCGAGCATCGATCACTTGCCAGCGGAAGGACCAGAAAAAACGTTCGCCACGCTGTTGCTGTTCGAAGACGCCGTCGACGAGCACTTGGACGTCAAGTTCACTGCCCAGTTTGACGTAGTCTCGTGTGGTTCCTGCGCTCATGGGACGATACGGACGCACGGCAAGGCCATCGATCTTTGAAAACTCGTTGACCAGCGACGAGGCCAGGATATCTGCGTCCTCGATATGGCGACTGTCGAGCGGTTTACCGTCGGCAATCGATTTTGGATCGACGTTGTTTTCTCTCGGCGTCAGTACCGCAATTGCTTTGACGCCGTCCATTCGCGGACCGGCGGAGGTGTTCGACATCGCGCCGATGATTGCGCCCAACATCCCTCCGCCAAGCGTTGTGATCGCATGGCGCCGGGTAATCGTGTCAAAAGCACCTGCACCGTGCGTGCGCACCAGCTCTGCTTTCGCGTCTTGGCGGACCTGTTTCAGGTTCAGGGCACGTAGTTTGGTCGTGATGTCGACCGCTGACGGACGCAACATCGGGTCTTTTTGCAAACACTGTTTGATCACTTCGCAAAGTGTTGCGGAGCGTTCACAACCGGGTTGCTCGAACGTGACTTCGCCTTGCAGAGTCGCGGCCAACCGGTCGGCCGGCGTCGCGCCGACGATCGCGGGTTTGCCGTAGAAGATTTCGTACAGGACACAACCGAAGGCGAACATGTCGGCTGCTTCGGTCGCCGGTTCACCGCGGGCCTGTTCAGGGGCCATGTACCCCGGCGTTCCCAGGATCATGCCGGCACGCGTTTTCTTGGAATCGTCCGGTGACAAACTTGTGTCGCTGACTCGCGACAAACCGAAGTCGACTAGTTTGATTCGCAGCGGACCATCGGAGTGATCATCAACCACCATGATATTTTGTGGTTTTAGATCACGGTGGATCACACCCGATGAATGCGCGGTCGCGAGCGCGCTTGCGATCTGCATTCCGACTTCGCAAGTCTGTTTGATATCGAGTCCCGAAGGGTCGCGTTCGAGTGTTTGTGCGAGCGTCGGTCCGTCGATGAATTCCATGACGGCATAGGGGGCACCATTTTCAACGCCAACGTCAAACAGTTCGACGATATTGGGGTGTGAAATGGCGGCGACTGCTTTGGCCTCACGCTCGAAACGTTCGACCAATTCGATCCGCCGAGGATCGCGGTCTGCGAGGTGTGGGAACCCCAGCATCTTGATTGCGACGATTCGATTCAAGCGTGTGTCAGCGGCTCGGTAAACAACACCCATCCCGCCTTTGGCGAGCACTTCCGTCACCGAAAACGGGCCCATCGAAAAAGGCCGGCCTTGGTCCTCGGATTCATCTTCTGTCGTGTCGTTGTCATCCACGGCGGATGCGGACCCAGGGTGCACGCCGGGCGCCCAGTGGGTTTCCAACGCGTCGTCCATCGAAGAGACCAGCGGCGTCGCGTTCGATGATTTTGATTTCTGGTTCCGCAGCACTTCACTGGAGACGGCCGCGAGTTCTTCTTGCAGCATCCCAAGCAATTGCTTTGTGGGCGTGCCGTGATACTGTTCGACGAATTGCCGAACGGATTCCTCGATCGCTTGATCGATCGAGTCCGTCTGATTTGCCGAGCCGAGATGGCCGGACCGCAGCTGCTTTTCGAACGCTAAGCAAACGGCATCGAGTGCGGCTAAGTCGTCGGCAGAAAGGTCTTTGAAGTTCATGTGCTCAAATCGTTGAAGGCCTGAGCCGCCTCGGTCCAGATCCGCCGAATCAGTTGCAGTCGACGTTCCGTCGCACGTTTACTTAATTCCATTCGTTCGGCGATTTCATCCACCAAGAAACCGTCCATCCGCATGACGGCGATCTGCCGCAATTGGTCATCGGGCAATTGGTCGAGCAGTGAGTTGCAAGCTTCTTCGAGTTCGACCGACAGATCAGCGGTGTCTTGGTCTCCCGCGATCGCGCCGATGCCGGCGTTTCGGTCTTGTTGGTCTGGATCAATAAACACCGACTCCCCGCGTACCGCGCCGCCGCCGCGTTTCTGTCGCGTTTGATGTCGCAGGTGGGCGTTGACTTTGCGACCGGTCAACGTGATCAACAGCCCCCACAAGTTGTCTGGTCCGCTGAGGTCTGGAAACTGATCACGACGCACTCCGGCAATAAAACTGTTGAATGCCGAAAGTGCGACGTCTTCTTCGTCGCCGGTCCGTTTTAAGTTTGCCGGCAAGCGAGTCGCTGCGAGACGCACGAGTCGGTGAAAGTAACGGTTCCAAAGCACCGTGATCGCGTCGTCATCCCCCGATCGCACCCTTTCGAGGGCATCGCCGAATTGCTGCAGATCGTGTTCATCTGTGGGGCGTTCTTCCATTGCAATATCATGACGAATCATCGGATTTCCCCACAACCCCGAGTCAATCGACCTCCCTGCAGAGCGGGACCAGGAGGACAATGCAAAGCGGGACCAAGATGACAATCAAGTGTTACCCAACTACCGGGAAACCTGCGAGCGTCGTCTGGCGAGTGGCTCGTCATAAAACAGTGTCTTCTGGCGATGGTGTTTGAGCGCTTTTTGGAGAGTCTGACGGATCTTCTCCACTTCTTCATCCAGTTCGGTGCCGTCCAATCGGTTTTGCTCCAACAAATCTGACTTCGTGTCATAAAAACGCGCGTCGGAATAAAGTTTGTAGCGGTCCGTTCGAACATGCTCGCTGGCACCATCCCGGATCCCATCCCGTTCATACCAGCAATAGATGTAATCCTTACCGCGTTTTTCAGGATTTCCGTGGAATGCCGGCAGGAGGCTCTTTCCCGACAGCAATGCCGGATTCGACGGCGCGACACCAGCGGCATCGAGCAGCGTGGGATAGAGGTCCGAAAAATCGACGAGCGATTCCGAAACGCAGTCCGCTTCTATCACGCCGGGCCAGCGGGCGATCAAGCCGACGTGCGTTCCATTGTCCGTCGTTTTGCCTTTGCCACCCACATAATCTTCGCCGTGCCACTGTGACGTTACGCTTTGATAGGTGCCGTTGTCACCCGTCCAAATTACCAGCGTCGAATCAGCGACACCATTTTTTTCCAAACTGTCGAGCAGTTTGCCGACCATTTTGTCCGTGTAGCGGACCATCGCGTCCCAATACTTTGGCCCCTTAAATCCACCTGGTTCGTTTTTGGCGTCCTTCCACATCTCTGGATCCCAGTCCGGATGATCCGGCGTCGGCACGAATGGCCAGTGTGGCATCATCATGGGGTAGTAAACGAGGAATGGTTGGTCTGGTTTATCGTTTGTCTGCTTTTCGATGAAGTCGACAAGATATTGGGACACAATGTCGGGCCCGAACTCGCCATTCTTGAAATCCCGTTCGATGCCATCGATTTCCAGTCCAGGGTTGGGATAGCGACTTGGGCGTCGAGTCAATTGCCACAAGCAATAATGGTCGAATCCAAATCGCCTCGGCCCGTCGAAGCCGCCAGACAGTTGCCATTTTCCGGCGATCGCTGTGGCGTATCCGGATCCACGAAGCTCGTTTGCAAAGGTGGTCGATGCGGGATCGAGAACACCAAATCTCAGGTAGTTCTCGTTGTTGTAAATTCCCGTCATCAACTGCACGCGAGAAGGGGTGCAGATCGGCTGGGCATGCGCATTTTCGAATCGCATTCCCGATGCGGCCAGGCGGTCGAGGTTTGGCGTGTCATATTGCTCGCTGCCATAGCACCCAAGGCACTCGACCCCGATGTCGTCAGACAGGATCAAGACGATATTCGGGCTGTTTGGTGGGGCTTGAGCGGTCGCCACATGGGCCTGGACAAATGACGTCGTGATCGCCAAGGCGGTGATGGCCAACAAGTACTTGAGCTGGTTCATCGTGGCGGGAGCAGCGCGATTCATATGCGGTCCGTAAAAAGGAGCGGTCATTCGGATTCTGTTGGCAACAGCAAGGTTCGCGGCACGACAACCGCTACACGCTGCCGCGCGTTTACGTGCGATGGTGGATCTTATGGGTGCGTTTGTCGACTGCTTCTGTCGTCAATGTTGACGCATTGATCACACCTCGCGGCGATGCGCTGCTTGAACTTGTGGAAAAAGTGTTTGCCGTTCGCCGATTGGCTTGCTCGAACCACTTCGATTCGTAATGATTCGATTTGTATCGATTCTGCCAGTTGCATGCAGACCTATTCTATCCCTGACGGGGTTGCGTTAGGTGCTCGGATGTTGCCGAAAAGTTACCCCGGTTGCATTTTTTGACCTACGTTCCCTCAAGCGGGGAACGCATGTCGCGGAATTCGCGCGTGGTTGATTGGACCACAGATGAACTGAATCACACAGAACGCTTACCGGGGGAACGAACATGTCACGCGCGAAATTCGTCGCGACCTTTGCCTTTACCTTCTGCTTGCTCGCCGCTGGCGCGACGGAAGGTTGGGCGGACTGGCCCGACAACGCGTTCCCCGTGAAAACCCATGACTTTGGGACAGTCGCCGTCGCCGCCAAAACCGAATTTCGGTTCCCGGTACACAATCCCTACAGCAAGCCGATGCACCTGCGAACGGTTCGTCGGAGCTGTGGCTGCACGACACCGATCATTGAAACCGAGTATATCCAGCCTGGACAAACCGGATCGATCCTGGCGCGTTTCAACACTGATACCTTTCGGGGAACCAAGGGCGCAACGCTGACCGTTGTCGTCGACGAGCCGTTTTATAGTGAAGTTCGTCTGCGAGTCGACGGATACATCCGCAGTGACATGGTGTTCCACCCCGGTTCGATCGATTTCGGATCTGTCAGCCAAGGCGAATCCGCTTCGAAGACCTCGTCGATCATGTACGCCGGGCGATCGGATTGGAAAATCATGGACGTTCGTAGTAACGTGCCGTGGTTGGTTCCGACATCGAAGCTTGTCAGCCGCACGAACTCGCGGATCAATTACGAAATCACCGTCGCCGTACGTGAAGACGCCCCAACCGGCGCATTTCGGGACGAAATCATTGTTGTCACCAACGACAACAAGCGGCCCAACGTTCCTTTGAAAGTCTCTGGGAACATCGAAAGCCCGCTTAGCATTTCGCCACAAGCGATCGCGTTTGGCAGCGTCAAACCTGGCGAGCAGATCACCAAACGATTGGTTGTCAAAGGCAACAGTGATTTCACGATCGCTTCGATCACCTGCGAAGGTTGGGACGTTTCGTTTCCCGAAAGCGCGGTGGCAAAGCGAGTGCACTTGATCGAGGCGACTTTTACCGCGACTGATGCGAATGGTCCAACCAAGTCGACCGTCGAAATCACCACCGGCGGCGAACAGTCGGTCACTGCGAAAGCGGTTTTGACCGCCGACGTCCGCGAGCAGTAACACTCGCAATTCTCTGAAGTAAACGATCAAATGAAATCGCCCGTCATGTTTGATGACGGACGATTTTTGTTGAGCATCCTTGGTTAGATCGCGGCGAGCACGCCGTCAATCGCGTCGATCGTTTCGTCGATCATCGCCTCGGTATGCATGCGGCTAAAGAACAACGCTTCGAACTGGCTGCACGGCATATAGATTCCGCGCTCAATCAACCCCCAGAAGTATCGCCCAAACATCTCGCGATCGCTGCGGTCCGCTTCGGGCCAATTGGTCACCGGTTGGCCGTTGAAGAACAGCGTCATCATGCTGCCGACCTGCTGAACCTGGTGAGTCACGCCGTGCTTTTCGGCGGCAGTCGCCATCCCATTGGCCAGGCGTTCGCCCAATTCATCAAGCTGTTCGTACGGCGGGTCTTCTTCAAGGACTTTCAACGTCGCGCTGCCGGCCGCAACCGCCACTGGGTTTCCGCTCAGCGTTCCAGCCTGGAAGACCTTTCCGGCCGGTAAGACGTTGTCCATGATGTCAGCACGACCGCCGTAGGCGCCAAGCGGCATCCCACCGCCGACAATTTTGCCGAGCGTGGTCATGTCGGGGACAACGCCGAAACGTTCCTGTGCACCGCCGTATGCCAAGCGGAACCCTGTCATCACTTCATCAAAGATCAAGATCGCACCACCGGCCAACGTTTCCGCTCGCAGCGTGTTCAGGAATTCCATTGTCGCGGGGACGCATCCCATGTTCCCGACGAGTGGTTCCAAGATCACGGCGGCGATTTCGCCAGGATGCTGTGCGAATGCGTTCTTCACGCCGTCGACATCGTTGTAGTTCAGAACGATCGTGTCTTGACCGGCGCCGGGAGTTACACCAGGAGAGTCGGGGACGCCCAGGGTTGCCGCGGCGCTTCCGGCGGCAACAAGCAAACTGTCGACGTGTCCGTGGTAGTTGCCGGCGAACTTGATGACTTTGTTTCGGCCTGTTGCCCCACGTGCCACGCGGATCGCACTCATGGTCGCTTCGGTTCCGCTGTTGACCAGTCGAACTTTTTCGATGCTCGGCACCGCGTCAATGATCTGTTCGGCGAGTTGCGACTCGGCCTCGGTCGGTGCTCCGAAACTGGTGCCTTTTGCGATGGCGGCTTCGATCGCTTGGACGACGGCCGGATGGCGGTGACCTAAGATCATCGGGCCCCAGGATCCGATGTAATCGATGTATCGGCGACCATCGATGTCATACAGATAAGGACCATCGGCGCGATCGATAAACAGTGGCGTTCCGCCGACCGCACCAAACGCTCGCGCGGGGCTGTTGACCCCGCCGGGCATGAGCTGCCGAGCCCGCTCAAATGCCGCTACACTTTTCGCTCCCGCGCCCACTTCGACGTTCGCCATCCGATTACTCTGTCCTTCAATGTGTGATGCAAGTTCGTCGAGCGCATGCCCCCCGCCGACTATGGGGAGGGGCGCCGATGCACCTCGACAAGACGTTTGGCTGGCAATGAGGCCATTTGGCGATCGCCAGCATCTGTCGTGGCAACCATTGTGACGGATTTTGGACACAATGCGAGTGCGGCGCAGTTGGTGATTCGGGATTCGTTTGCAGACTTAAAGCGCACCTAGACGACATCGAACGCGGACTGAATGCGAGCATGATGCCGTTGTGCGAGGTGGCTGACGCTGCGGCTATCAAGCGATTCAGTCAGGCGATAGATTCCGCTGAACCGAACGGTGAACACGCGATCCGAGTTGGATCCAATCAACGATCTTTTGCTTCAGAGACCGACTATGATTTTCGCAAGTGACAACTGGGCTGGCGCGGCTGATGAAATCGCCGAATCACTTCGCCGCCACTCCGAAGGTTTCTCACCCGCCTATGGTGAAAGCCCCTTGGACAAGCAGTTGGAAGCTCGATTCAACGACCTTTTCGAACGCGAAGTCGCTGTCTTTTTCGTCGGTACGGGGACGGCCGCCAATTCGTTGGCCATGTCAGCGTTTAATCGCCCCGGTGGGTTTGTCTTGTGCCATCGCGAAGCGCACATGATCGAAGACGAATGTGGCGCACCAGAATTCTTTACGTCGGGTGCCCGCCTCGCCCCGATCGATGGCGCTTACGGAAAGCTCGATCCGGAACATCTGCGAGAAGGTTTGGAGCGTTTCGACCCGGGCTTTGTTCACCACGGCCAACCGATGGCGGTCAGCCTGACGCAAGCGACCGAAGTTGGCACTGTTTATTCGTGCGACGAACTGAAGGAAATTTCCGATCTGACACATGCGTTCGGTTTGCCGCTGCATATGGATGGTGCACGCTTTGCAAACGCGATGGTTCGCCTGGGCGTTTCGCCAGCCGAAATGACTTGGAAAGCGGGCGTCGATATCTTGTCGTTCGGCGGGACGAAGAACGGCTGCTGGTGCGCCGAAGCGATCGTGTTCATGGACCCCGCTCGCGCAAAACAGCTTCCGTTTATCCGCAAGCGTGCTGCCCAGCTGTTTTCGAAGACACGTTTTATTGCCGCCCAGTTCCACGCCTACTTAGACAATGATCTGTGGATCTCGTTGGCTAAACATTCCAACGCGATGTCGGACGAATTGGCGAGGCGGCTCGATCACTTCGAAGAACTGCGGATCGCGTGGAAGTGCCAGTCCAATGAACTGTTCGTCACGATGCCTAAAGTGCTGGCCAAGAAACTGCATGACCAAGGTGCCAAGTTCTATCCTTGGCCGGTGCCAGCCGAGTTCGCGTCAAAGTTGCAAAAGGGCGACGGGCTGTATCGTTTTGTCACTTCCTTTGCGACTCAGCAAGAACAGATCGACGAGTTAATCGCGACGATTGAGGCGACGGTTGTTGCCTAGCACTGGGAATGCCCAGGATGCGTGGCGATGGGATTGATCACACGCGTTGGCGTGGTTTAGTGGAATTGGCTGGAGGAGTCCAATAGACTGGTGGACTTGCCCTCCCCAATTCCCTCCACCCCGGATCTCCATCGTGCGAACCAATCCGCTGTACCGACTGATGACAGGCGGTCTTCTCGGCGCCTGTTGCCTCTTTGCTTCGGTTTCGACCGCCGCCGAAAATTCAGCCGACAAGCCCGTCCAACTGATTTTTGACACCGACATCGGAAACGATTGTGATGATGTCATGGCGTTGGCGATGATCCATGCGCTTCAATCACGTGGCGAATGTGAGTTGTTGGCGGTCACGATCACCAAGGATCACGAGCTTGCCGCGGCGTTCACCGACTGCGTCAATACCTTCTATGGGCGTGGCGAGATACCGATCGGTGTCTGTCATAGCAACGTGACTCCGGAAGCCGGTCGTTACAACGTGCTGGCTGCCCAACAGGACGACGGCAAGCCACGTTATCCGCATGACTTGACCAGCGGCAAAGACGCCCCGTCAGCCGTCGAAGTGTTGCGGTCCACGTTGGCCGCGGCTGATGACAATAGCATCGTGATCGCGCAAGTCGGCTTCTCCACCAACTTGGCCGATTTGTTGCGTTCTCCGGCAGACGAGATCAGCAAACTTGACGGTGTCGCACTGGTCAAGCAAAAGGTGCGTTTACTGTCAGTGATGGCGGGCGCGTTTACCAAAATCCCCAACGATAAAGGCGAGTTGTACGACCACAAGGAATACAACGTTGTCAAAGACTTGGACAGCGCCAAGCATCTGGCGGAACACTGGCCAACTGAAATTGTCTGGAGCGGTTTTGAAATTGGATTAAATCTTCGCTACCCGCACCGTAGCATCGAACAAGATTACGACTATGTCGCACATCATCCGGTCGCCGAAGCGTATGTGCTTTACAATCCGCCACCACACGACCGACCCACATGGGATCTGACCGCAGTGCTGCAGGCGGTTCGCCCGAACCACGGATATTTCAACCTTTCCACTCCTGGGCACGTCACTGTTCAGGCGGATGGGCTGACCACGTTTGAGGCTGACACCAATGGGCGTGATCGTTACTTCATCCTGCGCGACGAAGTGAAACCGCGAGTGACGGAAGCTCTTGTGCTTCTCTCCAGCGAACCGGCTCATTAAACCAGCCGAATGAGCCGGAAAAGTCGACGGCCGCGACTATTTGGTTTGCATGCCATGCCCCAGGAAAAAACTGGGGTGTGGCGGCTTGTTGTAGACGACGTTTTGCCAGACCAATGCCAGTCGATACTGGCAATCTTGAAGTAGCGTGACGAGGCGATGTTCGGTCGGAATGCTGGTTGTGAAGACTCGCAATTCCGCTCCATCTGGCGACGACATTACCAGCTCTTCCCGCCAATCGCCGATGATGTCGCCCAGCAGGTTTGGGCCGCGTGGTGCACCGCGACTGTGGGTGTCAAAGATCACGTTTTCGCGTTGTGATTCCCAGTCCCATTTCGTCACTCGCGAAAATCCAACCAACTCTCGAAGCAAGTCGCCGTCCCACCAAATCGCCCAGCTGCTCGTCCGGGGCGATTTGCCGATCACTTCACCCGTCACCGTCCGCAGTCCTCCCGGTCCGCCCCAAGCTTCGCATCCGGGATGCCTCGGATCGATGTCTGCTGCCAAGCCGCTGCCGACGTCAATTCCAGGGCTGTGGCTCCATAAAATCTCGCCGGTGCGAGCGTCTCGCATGGCCGCCCCCGGTGTCCCGAATCGTTTCGTTGATTCTTCGTTCTCTTGGACGGTGAAGACTTCCAGGCCGGGGCGGTTTGGATCTAGGTCACTTAGGTGCATCGCATCACCGTGGCGCAAACCGGATGAATACAAACCTTTGCCGTCATCGTCGACGACCATCGCTTGGTAAACGATTTCATCTTTGCCGTCTTCGTCCACGTCGGCGACGGACAGCGAATGTCCGCCCATCCCAGAGAACGTCGATGCATCTGAAAAGGGACGGTAGCTGATTCCTGAATCAAATACCCAGCGCTGCGAAAGCGTGCCCTCGCGCCAGTCCCATGCGGCCATCACAATCCGTCCGTAGACGCCGCGGCACATCACCACGCTGGGCAGGTGCCCGTCTAGATAGGCGACGCAGGCCAAGAATCGGTCACAGCGGTTGCCATAGTCATCGTTTCCACCATTGCCGCCGATTCCTCCCCAACCGTCAATCGGGTCTCGCCCGGGAAGATAGTCGACCGTCGAGAGGGCCTCCCCAGTTGCTCCCGAGAAGACGGTTAGGAATTCGGGGCCCGACAAGACACGGCCAAAAGACTTTGATTTTTCATCGACCACCCGCCAATCTTTCGTGGCATCGCCAATCGTGTTGCCCTTGCCATCGACAGTGCCGTCGGCCGTTTTGCATACGACCTCCGCTTGGCCGTTGCCGTCCAGGTCATAGACCATGAACTGGGTGTAATGCTCGCCTTCTCGGATG
Organism: Rhodopirellula sp. MGV; assembly: GCF_002251265.1. Lineage (NCBI taxonomy): Bacteria > Pseudomonadati > Planctomycetota > Planctomycetia > Pirellulales > Pirellulaceae > Rhodopirellula > Rhodopirellula sp. MGV. Next base: position 204,626 of record NZ_NPDI01000042.1, read on the forward strand.
TTCTGTCCCAAGTTGATTCGCCACAGCAGTGTTCCGTCCCACTCGTACGCGTCCAGGATCGGACTGCCGGTCAGCCCCGCATGCGAATTGTCACGAGGCTTGGAGATTTGATGAACGACGAATTCCATTTGCCCGTCGCCATCCAGGTCCGCGATTGACGTGTCGCCCGGGCGATAGCCTTCGATGACTTGGATCGGAATCCGATGGTAGCCATTGTCCCAAGCGGCAACGGGCGTCGACGGTTCGAGTTCGTTGCCGTCGACGACAGCGCGGACAAAGTATTTGGCGCCCTGAACGTCGTCGGCTGGGGCCGTACTTTGGGGCGCCATGCTTTGGGGAACCGTGAAATTTGTGCCGGTTTCCAACGGCACCTCATTCAATCTCTTGGTGTCTCCATCGATTTGACGGTACACGTTGAAAGCGACCGAGTCGGGATCATCGCGAAGTAATCGCCAGCTTAAAAAGACACCGTCCTGGACGGCGACTGCGACCAAGCCGCGATCCAGCGATTCGGTCACACGCTCCTGTGCGGGAGCAGATGAAAGAAGAAAGGTGACAAAAAACAGCGCCGCTTTGCAAAGCAGCAATGGTTTCGGCATCATGAGCAGATTCGACAATCAAGTTGGAACGATTCAGTCCAGTCCGGTGTGGGCCCTTGCCACTCAGTTTAACGCAATGGGCGCTCGGGATTGGCGTGGCTTGGCTCGTCGACCGTTGCTGTGGGGAACAATGAGATCCCGTAGCCCATCACCACAAAGACGCATTGATTGAGGCCGATCGATCGGATGTCCCTGCTAAAAAAATTGTTTGGGCGGACCACGCCCAAAAATGTAACGATCGAAGTCGACTCGGTTTGGCAAACCGACCAAGCGAAACACAATGGTATCAGTCAAGAGATCGAGCGGGCTGATCGGTCGGACGCGGTCGCGATATTGACGATCGCCCATTTCCCAGACTCGCTCGATTGGCTCCAAGCGATCTGCGAATCCTGCGAGTCGGAAACGCCATTGATGGCGGTTTTGGCGAAGGAGCTTTCCGCCGACATCGCGGCCCAGCTTGATGTGGGGCCGAACGACATGATCCAGCTTGTCGTTGCGGAGCGACACCCGCTGACGCGTGTTGACGACAAGGTGCTCAAAGACTTTGCGGCTGTCCTGCCCTGTCGCTGTCGTGTGACGTATCACCTTTCGCTGGAAGAACCGCTGATGCAACAGTTCGGTGGGGAGCGGATTTCTAAAATGCTCGAAATGCTGGGGATGCAGCCGGATGAGCGAATTGAGAGCCCGATAGTTACCCGCGCGATTCGCAACGCTCAGAAAAAGATCTCTGAGAACGTTTCGCCAAATGGGCCTAGTGATTTGCGTGCCAATTCCATGCAGGAATGGTTCGACAAGAATGTGCGAAAGTGACTACAGAATTCTTTCTCCGGGACTTCACAACAGGAATCAACGAGAGTGTACTGTGATCAAACCCACCACGCTGCTACGGAGCGAATGATGTTTCGAAATCGACTGGCCGTCCGTGCCATGACTTGCTTTGCGGTATTGGCTTCCTTTTCGACGCCAGGATTTGCCCAAAGCAACGGGAAACTGTCGTCGAGCTACATCCCATCGGATGCGATCGTTGCGGCGTTCGCCAGACCGCGTGAGATCTTGCTCGATGAGCAGATGGAGTTGTTGCCTTTAGAAGTCTTGCAAGCGTTTGGCAATCACCAGCTCGGATTCGATCCGCTGACTATCGAGTCAGTGAAAACGGTAGCCGGAATGCCTTCGCCCGCCGGTCCAATGGGAGGCGCGGTGATTGAGTTCTCCGAAGACTTTGACCTCGCCGCTGTACTGCAGCGGATTCCCGGGACGTTCGAACCGGTGACCGTCGACGGCTTGGACATGTTTCATGCCCCAGGCGAGCGGCCGACCATTCATTTTTACCAGCCCAACAGTAAAACCGTCTTGGCGGGAGTCGGTGGTTACTTGCCTGCAATGATCAATGCCAAAAGCGGATCATCCGGCAACTTGGCGGAACTGACTTCGCGGATCAATCAGCGTCCGGGTTTGATGGTGATCGCCGTGATCGAGCCGATTCGAAACATCGTGTCGCCGATGCTCAAGCAACAAGTAATGATGTTGCCACCAAAACTTCGAAGTGTTGGCGATCTGGCCGATCAATCGGATGCGATCTTGGTCAACGTCAACTACATCTATCCGCAGTCGCAATTCGCGGTCACGCTACTCGGACGTGACGAGGCGTCTGCAAAAGCGATCGCGGAGACACTGAATCAATGCATCGACTTTGGACGCGAAATGGCGATCAACAACGTCGCGGACAAGACACAAAGTGATGACCAGGTTCAATTGGAAATGTTGAACTACACGAAGCGTGTCAGCGACTTGATTGCCGAACGCTTGCGTCCGCAAGTCAGCGGCAAGTTTGTACAAATCAAAGACGACGGCGCGTTGCTTGGTACAGGGACGCTGCTTGGCATCCTCTTGCCGGCGATGGAGGGGGCTCGGTCCGCGGCCCGAAACCTCGGCGTGGCAAGCCAAATGAAACAGATTGGCCTAGCGATCCACAACTATTATGCGACTCAGAACAAGTTGCCTTTTAATGCGATCGCGAGCGACGATGGCACTCCGCTGCTCAGTTGGCGTGTGGCGATTTTGCCCTACATCGATCAAATGGGCCTGTATCAACAATTCCACTTGGACGAGCCTTGGGACAGCGCCCACAACCGAGCGTTGGTCGATCAGATGCCCGAGGTCTTTGCAAGTCCGCGGCGCACGCTGAAGCGTGGCGAAACGGCGTTCTTGGCGCCAGCGGGGACTGGCATGATCTCCGAACCCGGCCGGACAACTTCGTTCTATGACATCACCGATGGAACGTCGAACACGATCATGGTCGTCGAAGCGAGTGATGAGGCCGCGGTCCCCTGGACCAAGCCGGCAGACCTTCCGACAGAAGGCACAGATCTCCGGTCAATGCTTTCGATCGGTCCCGGAGAGCGTGGGTTTCAGGTGCTATTCGGAGACGGCAGTGTCCGTAGCCTTCCTCAAACGATCTCGGCCGAAGATCTCAAAGGTTTGATGACTCGCGATGGCCGCGAGGCTCTGAATTATTAGTGGCATCCGCCGCAACAGCGGCATGCTTTCATTGTGTACCATAACGCTATTACACCACGTCGCTGCGGAGCTCTTCATGATTCAGTCTAAGTTTCTGACGCAAGTGTTTGCGGGCGTTCTGACGCTCGCATCGCTTTCGATGCCCTGTATTGCTCAAGACAGTTCAAAACTTTCGACCAGCTATATCCCGCCGGATGCACTGGTTGCCGCTTTCGGTTCGCCAAGCGAGATTTTGCAAGGCGAGCAGATGGAGCTTCTGCCGGTCGAAGTCTTCCAGGCCGCGATCGTGAAGCAGGTCGGCATCGATCCGATCACGATCGAATCGGTAAAGGTGATCGCCGCGATGCCTTCGCCAGCGGGGCCAGTCGGCGGTGTCGTCGTCGAAACGAACAAGGACTTTTCACTCGCAGATGTGGTCAGTCATTTTCAAGTCCCATTCGATTCGGTGACCGTCGATGGGCTGGAAATGTATCAGACCCAAAACAACCGAGTGACATTCCAGTGCCACCAGCCTGACAGCAAGACGTTGTTGATCGGGACTGCCGGATACGTTTCGGCAATGATGAAATCGAAGAGCGGTTCAGAGGGGACGCTGGCAAAGCTTGCCGGACGGGTCAGCAAGCGACCAGGCTTGATGTTGATCACCGTGCTGGAGCCGATTCGCCCGATCGTCACACCGATGTTGCGTCAGCAGGTTCAAATGCTGCCGCCAAACCTGCAAAGCGTTGCTGACTTGCCAGAGCAGACCGATGCGTTGTTAGTCAACGTCAACTACAGCTTTCCAATGATGGAAGTGGGAATCACGTTCGTTGGTCGCGACGAAGCGGCGGCACAATCAATCGCCACAACGTTGACCCAGTGCATCGACACGACTCGTGATATGCTCGTCAGTAGCGTTGGGGCGCAGGTGCGTGGTGATGATCCGGTCCAACTGTCGACCGTTCAATACCTGCGTCGTATCGGAGACTATTTCAGCGAGCGGTTGAAGCCACAGGTCGACGGTAAGATTGTCCAAATCAAAGACGAGGGAACAATCACGAGCATCGGTTTTGCCGCCGGCCTATTGCTTCCTGCGGTGCAAGCTGCCCGTGACGCTGCCCGGCGAATGACGGTGTCGAACGAAATGAAACAAATCGGTTTGGCGATTCACAACTATCACTCCGCCTACCGCAAGCTTCCTTTCAATACGATCAATGATGCCTCTGGCGAACCGCTACTCAGCTGGCGTGTTGCGATCTTGCCGTTCCTTGAAGAAATGGAACTCTACCAGCAGTTTCGTTTGGATGAGCGTTGGGACAGCCCCCACAATCAACGATTGCTTGAACAGATGCCTGCCGTGTTCGCCAACGCTCGAATGGGGTTGGCTCCCGGAGAAACGGTTTTCCTGGCTCCGGCTGGCGAGGGGATGATGGCCGAAACGGGAAAGGAACTTCGATTCCGCGATGTCCTCGATGGCCTGAGCAACACGTTGATGGTGGTCGAAGCAAATCAAAACGAGTCGGTGCCTTGGACCAAACCATCCGACCTGACGTTTGATTCGCCAGACCTGAAGAGCAGTCTTCCTATCCGCTCGCCCGATCGGGGCAGCTGGGGTCTGTTTGGCGACGGAGCTGTAATCCAAATTGACCCTTCGCTCTCAGCCGAGATGCTGAGGGCAATGCTTACGCGTGCGGGCGGCGAAACCGTAAGCCGCTAGTAGCGGGCACGTGTGATGCAGTAGGGTCTTTCATCCTATTGAATTTCAAGTGCCGCCTTTCGCTCGGCGACGGTAGAGTTCTCTACCGTCGCTTTTGCAGAGCAGAAGGCGACAGAGGGACAGGACACATCTGAAGATCAACCGGCCTTCAGATCTTGCCTGTTTGCAATGGAGTTGCAGGTGCACTGGGTGTGCATGTGCATCGGAATTGCAAGTGGAGGGCGTGTGCGATAGCTCGTTTGCTTTTCGAGCCTAGTTAATCTTTTGATTCGAGCGCTAAGCGAAACATGTAGCCGATTGAACGGAAGGCTTCCGGGAGCGAGAGTTTGCTCTCACCGATTTGTCGTTCGGTGAACGTAATCGGTACCTCGTCAAATCGATATCCGCGACGGTGCAGTCTTACCAAGACTTCTTCCAGTACCGCATAGCCAACGCATTTCAGCGAATCGAGTTGAATGTCACGCAAGGCTGTGGTGCGATAACAACGCATCGAACCGCTACAGTCATGGACTGGCAACCGCAGGACTCCGGTCGCGAAGCGGTTCACCAGTTTGCTCATCACCCGGCGTTTCAGGGGCCAGCCGACGATGCGACCGCCTTGGACATAGCGAGACCCGATGACAACGGCTAGTTCGTCGTCCTGCTTTGCACGCTGAAGCAACTTGGGCATCTCGGCCGGCGAATGGCTCAGGTCAGCATCAAGGTTCAGAAAAAATTCGTAGCCGCCGTCGCAGGCGATTCGCATGGCGTCCACGATTGCACTGCCTAGGCCCCGTCGATCTTTACGAACGAGAAGCCTTACTTTCGGATCGCGTTTTTGTACCTGCTCGACAATACCGGCGGTTCCGTCCGGTGAATTGTCATCGACAACCAACAGCACCGCATCCGGAAATGCACGTCGAAGCTCAACCAACATCGATTCGACTAGGCCTGCTTCTTGATAAGTGCAGATCGCCACCAGCGTGTCGGTTTTCACCAATGGTTGATTTTGGCCGACATCAATCGGGCTTGTTGAAGTGCTAATCGAAGTTGTCAAAACAAAGCCTATTTCAGTACTCCGGGCCAGCCATCGGTGTGGGCTCGCGTGGACCTTCTTGTTCTCTTCAAGAAAGTTTAGCCCGATCCCAACATTCTCCAACCACAAGTGAGAAATCGCCGGGAAATCCCAGTGAGTGAATCTATTTCGGATGGAGAAAACTTTCAGCCATACCGCCTGGAAGGGTGTTGTCGACGCCCTCGCGGATGACTTAGTGCTGTCGTAGTAAAGCGAAAGGCTCCGCAAGAGTGTCACCCTCGCGGAGCCTTTCGTCGTGGATCATTTGGTGGTCGTTCTCGCGACCGTGTTTGAACTACCCGTGGCGACGCATCTTTTCCAGCATTTCGCGGTAGTCGATGTTCAAGCGTGGTGGTTCGCCGCCATCGCCATTGTCGACACGGCGATTGATCATCGGCTCTCGACGCTCCAAGTCGACGTCTTCGGTGATCCAAAGCAGATCGCTATCGTCGTTCATTGGGTCGGTGTCTGCTTCCGGTTCGTCGTACCAAACAACGCTTGGACCTTTCGCGGAAGTTTCAACCGACTCAGACGCCAAGTCTGATTCTGCGACTTCGATTTCCGGCAGCGACAGTTCAGGCTGCATCTCGGGATCGAACTGCGTCGTTTCGAAAGTCTCATTCCGCCCTACATCAGCTGCTGCTGATTCGCGTTCGGCGGTATTGCTGGCCGCGAATTGGCTGAGGCCGATGATTTCGCAGTGCAGCATCGATTCCAAGTCCACGTCCGATGCTGGCGATGCGGGATGGCTGGAGGTGCCCACTCCCAAGTCCAACGCTTCTTCTTCATCGAAGCTGCCGAACAGTGCGACTGGGTCAAGCGGTTTTGGGGCCGGTGCGGCAGGTTCAACGGCCACGGGTTCGTCAATCATTTGCGACTCGATCATGTCGGGTTCGCTCGCGAAGCCGACTTCGGCAACCGCTGACGGTTTGTCCGCACGCGGCGCCGAAAGCTCAGACAGTTCGCCGAACTCGATCGCCGACGATTCGAATTCGACCGTTGAGCCCATTTGTGGTTCGTCGATCATCGGGCTTGGCAATTGTTGCAAGCGAGCCCAGGCGCGGTTGACCATGACTTCGTCGATGACTGAGCTGTCCAGTTCGGCTGCGCAATCGATCGCCTCGGTCATCAACTGGTTAACCAATCGAGGAACTCCACCACTGGCATGGTAGATCGCCGAAATCGCGGTGCTGGAAATCGTGTCTTCCGGCGATGCTTCACAAGCTTCGATTGCGCCCATGATGTAGCGACCGGTTTCTTCACTGGTCAACGCGTGCAGGTAGCAACGTGCGGACACACGTTGGACGAATGAATCCATTGATGGGAGGGCCAGCGTCTCGTCCAGCTTTGGACCGCCAACAACGATCGCGCTGACGACCGGTTGGCCAGCACGCATGATGTTGGTGACACGTCGGATGTCTTCGAGGACTTCGCTGGAGAGCGTCGCCGCTTCGTCAATAATCAACGCGACGTGTCGCTTGCGATTGCTGAGGTGTTCGTGCAGCATCAGTTCCAGATCCGCACCGCGGTTGTCGCCGATTGCGACACCCAATCGATACAACAGCATGCGGTAAAGCGCCGACGAATCGCCTAAGCCGGTTTCGCCCAACTGCACGACATCATGCGTCGATTCCAATTGTCGCGCCAGCACGGCACAAGCCAATGACTTGCCAGTCCCGGGAGGTCCGATGATCAAGGAGATCGCTTCGCGTGCCAACACGCTGCGAGCGACTCGAACGATCGCTTCTGATACCGGGCCCAAATCGACGTATCGTCCGACACTCGGAAAACTCGGGAATGGTGGGACGACAAAATCGTGCTCAGCATTGTTCATGGCTAAACTTTTTTGGAAGGTTTTGGGTGTCTCAGATCGATTACAATCGCAACTTGATTTAATCCGAATAGTCGGCGAATACCCTGGCCGATCTGAGACGGATCTTCTTGAGTACTGGTTAATACCAAACCACGACGGCTGATATAAATGCCAACGTGACAATTCCGCCGAACGTTCCGAGTCGAGCCAAAACGCCGATCGGTTGGTCGCGGTACTCGACGCCGGCTTGCATCGGAGTCAGCTTGAACCAATGCATGTAGCCACACACCGCGGCAATCGCCAGCAGCACGGCCAAATTGAAAGCAAATTGTGATGGGCCAGCCTTGGTGACTTCGCCAATGATCACTGGCGGATTCGCCGCACGCGTTTCGATCTGTTCAATCGAAGCGGCCGCAGATTCTTTGACTTGCTGCCAGTAACGCACATCAGCCGAAGTCTCGTCGGCCGATGCGGAAGACGCGTCGGCAACCATCGAGAGTTCGGCGTCCGCCTGGGCGACCGAGTTGGTTTTGGCGAGTGACTTTGTTTCAGTCGCCGGTTGATGCTTCGGTGCCAAGTCCGCTTGGGGAACTTCGTTCAAGGTCACCTGGTAATCGACTTGGCGAATCGCACCTGCCGATTCCTTTGCTTGCAATTTGGCTTTGTTCGATTCGGTGATCACCAGGTCGCTGCAGCTTGGTACAGCGTCTTCGTCGACTGGGATTTCATAAGAGGCTGTGATGACGCTGTCGGAGATCGATGCGGTCGTGGGACCACTGTGCGATCGACGGCGTGACTTTGGAGTGTGTTGTTCGGCATCGTCTTCGACATTGGTGCCGACGCAATCTTCGGCATTCAGAGAATCGGATTTGCAGGGCGAGGACTTTTCATAGAACTCGGCGACCTGCTTTCGCCATTTGGCGGTGACGTAGACGGGATCATTCTCGGGGGTCTGCCAACGCTCCACGCTCTCTTTCAACTTTGCCAGACTGGGATGATCGACAGGGATGCTGTACGTTGTCCATTGCTGCGTATTGGATTCGGCATCGACGCCGGTTTGACAATGCAGCACTTGGCGTTTGGCTTGTGCGGGCCACAATCCGAGCACGACGACAAACGTTGCAGAAAAGACGAGCAGTTGATCGAGGAGTTGTGGACGATCCTTCATCGAGAAGCCTCACTGGGTTCCAAAAAATCCGAACGGAATGCTGTCGGTTTTATCGACAGGGTTGACCGAGAGGGATGAGCGGAATCGGTGGTGAGTTAACGATTAGGAGGTCTGTCGGGGGAAGAAGATGTTTCGCATTAAAATCTGTGGCGTTCGGCTCAAGTCGGACATCGAAGCGGTCGGGCAGTCTGGTGCCGACGCGATCGGTCTGAATTTCTTTCCCCCTAGCGTTCGCTACGTCGATCCAGAAGCCACGTCTACAAAAGATCTGTCCGGCGCAGCCCAAGCTCGCTCGCTGCTCAGAGTCGGCGTGTTTGTGAATGAGTCGACGGAGACACTGAAGCGAATCGCCCAGACGGTCGGGTTGGATGTGATCCAGCTGCACGGTGACGAACCGGTGGGTCAAGCGACCGAGTTGATCGCAGGCGGGTGGAAGGTTATTCGCGCGATCAAGTTGCCTCGCGTCGAATTGAGTCCAGAGGAGATCGATGCGATTGCGGCGCCATGGATTCAAGCGGGCGCGCATCTATTGCTGGACGCAGATGCCGGTGCGGCCCACGGCGGCAGCGGAAAGACATTGCATTGGGAGTCTGTGAAGACCTGGGCGGCCACGCATCCGGATTGGACGTGGACGTTGGCCGGCGGGTTGAAACCGGAGAACATCGCCGAAGCCGTCATCGCCACCGGTGCCCAATCGATCGACACCGCCAGCGGAGTCGAATGTCCCAAGGGCGTCAAGAACGCGCAGCGAATCCAAAATTTTGCAAGCAACAGCGGATTAGTCGGTTAGTGTGCCTTTGGCCCACGCCAATTAGCCGAAACGCGCTAGCGTCGGTTGCGATCCATCACTGCTTACGCGAGACCGGAAATCGCCTAAAGGCTAGACTCCAGCGAGCACCCCATCAGCCGATACGCGCTAGCGTCGGTTCCCAACGATCACTGAGTCCGTGAGACCGGAAATCG
>NZ_NPDI01000009.1:0-39380 GCF_002251265.1 Rhodopirellula sp. MGV
GAGGGAGCAGTGTAGAAAGAGAGTCGCGTGATGCGTTTGGGGCGCCGTCGGACTGCGTCTACCAATTTTCAATTTGCAATGTTCATTTTGCAATTTGCAATCGGTTGAGTTGGTCGCGTTTTGCTGGGGCACCTAACCGCACGCTATCGCGCCGTCGGCTGATGGGGCGCGTTTAGTTCCACTGCCGCAGCCATTGCTCGAGGATCAATAAATTCCACAATCGGTAGCCGTGGTTGTTTTCCATTCGCTCGTGTTGGCCGACTAGCTTTTCGACGACTTCGCGGCGGAAATAGGGGGCGATGCGGGCGTCGGGGCCGAGCAGCGTTTCGTGGACCATTGGCTTGAGTTCGTCGCGGAACCATTGGCCGATCGGGATGCCAAATCCCATTTTCCGGCGATGGAAAATCGATCGTGGGATCATGTCGCCAAAGGCATCTTCGAGCAACAGTTTGCCTCGTCGGCCTCGGAACTTTAGATCGACCGGCAACGATGCCGCGAACTCGACCACGCGATGGTCAAGCATCGGCTGGCGGACTTCGAGTGAATGGGCCATTGAAGCCACATCGACTTTGGTACACAAGTCACAGGGCAAATAGGACAACAAGTCCGAGATCGACGCACGCGATACGACATCACGCCCGTCGCTACGCTGCCAGACCGAATCCAAAAACTCGAACGGGTCTTCGCCCGGCAACTGTTCCACGAAGTCGTCGGTGTAAAGCTCGGCCCGCATGCGTTCGGGAAAAATCTGCAGCCAATTCAAATAGCGTCGTGCTTCGGGTTGCTCGAGCGCTTCGAAGAAACGCTTGGCGCGGCGCATGATCGAATACTGTTTGTTGCTATCTGGCAAACGCTGGACCAGCCCGATCCCAGGCATGCGATGGATCGGAAACATTCGCCGCAAGCGAACACTTAGCCAAAGGGCACGATACCGTTCGTATCCGGCAAACAATTCGTCACCGCCGTCACCTGAAAGGGCAACCGTGACTTCGCGGCGTGTCAGTTCCGAGAGGTACCACGTCGGAACCGCTGATGAGTCGCCGAAGGGTTCGTCAAAATGCCAAACTAACTTTTCGATGACCTGCGCCCCGCTGGGCTGGACTTCGAAACGTTTGTGATCAGTTTTGAGATGCGCTGCGACTTGTGCGGCATAGTGCGTTTCGTCAAAGTCGGCGACGGGGAAACCGATGCTGAATGTTCGGATCGGTTCGTCACGCTGGGCGGCGGCGATTGCGGTGATCAAGGACGAATCGATCCCGCCGGACAAAAACGAACCCAGCGGCACGTCGCTTTGCAAACGGTAGCGGACCGAGTCGGTAAGCAATTCACGCAGCGTTTCGACCGCTTGTTGCCGAGTGATTTGTTTTTCGACGGTGGGATCAAAGTCCCAATACCGGTGGACGCTCAGGTTGCCTTTTTCGAAGACCAGGAAATGCCCCGGAGGCAACTTGCGGACGCCTTTCCAAATCGTTCCCGGATGGGGCACGTATTGGTAGGTTAAAAATTCGTCGATGGCGGCCGGATCAAGTTCCGTGCAAACGCCTTCGACGGCGGCCAAACACTTCAGCTCGCTGCCGAACACCAAACGTTGGCCGTCGAACGCATAGTAGACGGGCTTTTGTCCGATCCGGTCACGTGCCAAGACCAATCGGCTGCGGCGGCGATCCCAAAGTGCGATCGCGAACATGCCGTTGAGTTCGGCGAAGCAATCGGTCGCGAGGTCTTCGTACAGGTGCACGATGGTTTCGCCGTCGCCATCGGTTTGGAAGCGGTGGCCGTTGCCTTCGAGTCGTCGGCGAAGTGTTTTGTAGTTATAGATTTCGCCATTGAATATGATTTGGACACCGCCGTCTTCGTTGCCAAGCGGCTGTGCGGCACCGGCAACGTCGATAATGGAAAGGCGCCGAAAGCCGAGTGCGATTCCATAGGCACGGCCTTGACCGTCGACTTGATGCGGGGCAATCCAATGGCCATCGTCATCGGGTCCGCGATGCGTGATCGCATCGGTCATCTTGGATAGCAAGTGCTGGTCGACCGCTTTACGATCGTCCAGCCAAACGGCTCCGGTGATTCCACACATAGATACGAATCAGTCCTGGTCAAGCAGTTGAATCACGTCGTGAACTGCATCGATCATTTCACGCATCGTTTGGAACCGGTCGCCGGGGCGTTTTTCCAACGCGCGCAGGACGACTTGATCGGCAAGTTTTGGGATGTTGCGTTCTGGCGATCGTTCGCTGGGCGGAGGCACTTCGCCGTGAATGATGTTGCGGAACGTTTGGTCGATGTTCGCGCCGCGGAACGGTTCGCGAATCGCGAGCAACTCGTACAAGCAGACGCCCGCGTTGAAGATGTCACTGCGTTCGTCGATGCTGCGTGTACCTTGGATCTGTTCGGGTGACATGTACAGCGGGGTGCCCGGACGCTGGCCACCGCCGGTTAGGGTTTGCAGTTGTTGTTCTTGCTGCTGTTCCTCTTCGGCTTTCTTCAGTGCCGTGGCGTCATAGCGAACGACGGTTTGGTCATCCATCGATCCCCAGACTTTGGCCGTGCCCCAGTCCAACAAATAGACTTCGTCAAAGTTGCCGACCCAGATGTTTTCTGGTTTGACGTCACGGTGGATGACGCCGCGAGCGTGGGCGTAGGCGAGTGCTTGGCAGGCACCGGCCAAGGACGAGACTCGGCGGACGGCAGGGTAGGCGGCTTCGGTTCGTTGGTCGCCGCGTGCGATCCGCTTTAGAATTTCGAACAGGTTCTCGCCCGAGATCAACTTCATTGTGAAGTAGATGCCGTGCATGATGTCGTTGCCGATTTCATAGACCGGCACGGTATTGGGGTGCTGCAGCTGGGCCGTCACCCGTGCTTCGCGAAGCAACCGACGGCGTTCGTTAGGGACCGCGTGGACGTCAAACGGCAGCATCTTGATCGCGACCGTCCGCCCGGTGACCGGGTCAAACGCTCCCTCCAATACGCCATTTCCACCTCGGCCAATTTCACGTCGCCCTTTGTATCGCCCCAACCCCGAGGGGAGTTTGCGCGGGAGATCGGGATCCGTTCCAGACAAAATAATGGTGGGTTCAGTTTGCATCGATGCGCCACTGCTTGAAGAACTGCAATACCTTCATTGTAGCGCATGATCGAGATGCGGGTCAGCCCAGGCGGACTTTCTGCTAGACGTTCGGTATTTCCAGAACGGTTTCGTCAGCGACCACCCACACTCGGTCGTCGGCCGCTTGGCGACGGACGCGATAGGTCCCCGTAAACTCGCCAATGGCTGGCAATATCAAGCAGCCCTGCGTGTACCAAAAACAGGGCAAATTCCCCAGCCGCTCGGTCACGGTGCCCAGGGCGAATGCGGGGTGCAGGTGCCCGGCCAAGGCTAGGGCTTTATCATCACCACAGTGGACCGGATGGTGGCAGAGTCGCAGTTCATCAACAATGAAGTTTTCTGCGCACGAATCGATCGCCCAGCGGCTTGGCAATTTGCGAAACGAGGCATCGTGGTTGCCACGCACCAGCGTCATCGGGATTTCGGAAAAGCGATCGCGAAACGCACAAATTGCTCGATCGACTTCATCCGAGACCGAGGACTTGGCGTGAAACATGTCGCCCAAGAAAAACAGCTGCGCTGGTTCGCACGCGTCGATCATTTTTGCGACACGATTCAAGGTTGCTTCACAACTGCCTTTGGGGACCGGCAGCCCGTGTCGGCGGAATGTGGTGTCTTTACCAAGGTGCAAATCGGCGACAAAAAGGCTGCGTCGGTCGCGGTGATACACGCCGCCACCGGCAAGTAAACGCAACCGTTGATCCCGCAGGGTGACGTCGACAAACGTCAGCGATGCGTCAGTTGCTTGCGAAGTGTTGAATCCGTTCACTTCGATCAGACCCTGCCGCGTGGGCCCAGGCGTCCGAACATGCGATCCAGTTCGTCACGGCTGAAGAACAAGGCCGTTGGGCGTCCGTGTGGGCAGTGGTGGGTGTCGTTGAAAAGGTCTTTTTGTTCGAGCAACGATTCGATCTCTTCGGGCGAGAGCGGGTCGCCAGCTTTGACGGCGGCTTTGCAAGCGATCGTGGAGAGCAAGTGATTGAGCAGCTCGATCGGCTCGGGCTTTTTTCCGCCGCCTAAAACCGACTCCATCAACGTCCGCAGCATTTCAGCGGGAGGCGTCTTGCGAAGCATTGCCGGGTAGGACCGGATCACGACGGTTTCACCACCGAAGTCTTCGATATCCATTCCGATTTGGCGAAGCGTGTCTTGGTGCTCCAGCACGGCGGTTCGTTCGGCCGGCGTGAGCGAAACGGTTTCGGGAACCAGCAAGCCTTGTGATTCGAGAGCTTGGCCACTGTCGAGCACTTTGGTTTTGACGCGTTCATAGAGCACGCGTTCGTGAAGGGCGTGCTGGTCAATGACGACCATGCCTTTTTCGTCTTGGGTGACCAAGTAGCGGTTATGAACTTGGAAGCCCAAGTAGCAAACGCTGGGGTGCCCGTTGCGTGACAGTGGCGGATCGCCGATCGGCATGTGGGGATCATCCCAAGGTGCCAGGTTCGGATCGGGGGCAAAGTCCGCGTCACCGGTGGACGCCATTCCTGTCGCAGGCAAACCCATCGAGTTGCCTGAGGGGTAGGGCTGAAAATCGGGGACACCGCCAAGGGACGTCATCGAGTTCTGTGATGCGATCGGCCCGGCATTGGTCGGCATGTTGTCGCCACCACGGTTGGGCGAGACGAAGACTTCGTCAGGTGAGCGTCCCGTCCGCGCCCATTCGATCACCGATTGGCGATGAGCTTGTTCGGTCCGATTGAGTACCGGTACGGTGGGGCCTTGCGGGGCATCGGACTGCGTTGGTTGGTTCGCTGGCGATGAGGGACCGACACGCTGCGTCATGTCGGTGGTCAGAAAGTGGTGACGAAGCGTTTGCAGCAGTCGACTGTAAACGCGACCGCCGTCGGTAAAGCGGACCTCTAGCTTTGTCGGGTGAACGTTAACGTCGATCATTTCGGCAGGCATCGACATCCGCAAGAAACACACCGGGTGTCGGCCGACCATCAACAGTCCTCGGTACGCTTCGCCAAGGGCATGCTGCAACGAGCGGTCGCGAATGTGTCGACCGTTGAGAAACAGGTACTGCATCCGCGAGTTACCGCGGCTGACCGACGGGTCGCACACGTAGCCTGAGACACGGATCTGCGCGTCGTCGCTATTGATCGGGATCAAGCAATCGGCGATCTCGCTGCCGAAGAAGGCTTCGATTCGCTCGCTCCAGCGCTCCGTCACCGGCAGGTCATAAAGCGGCTTGTCGTTGTTGTTGAGCACAAAGTGGATGTGCGAATTGGCGAGTGCCAATCGGGTGAAGGCTTCGACGATATGGCCTTTTTCGGTTTGCGCGGTTTTCAAGAACCGATGGCGAACCGGGGTATTGAAAAACAGATTGCGAACTTCCATCACCGTGCCGACGCCGCACCCGCACGGGACCGGGGGCTCGATCACGCCGCCACGCACTCGGACTTCGTTTCCGGCGTCGTCGCCGTCGATCCGGCTGCGGATGGTGAGCTGCGAGACACTGCCGATGGATGCGAGCGCTTCGCCGCGGAACCCCAGGGTGCTGACATGAAACAGGGCTTCGTCGGTGGGCAGTTTGCTGGTCGCGTGACTGGCCAGGGCCAACGGCAATTGGTCGGCCGTCATCCCGCAGCCGTTGTCGCTGATGCGGATCATTTCGGTTCCGCCGCCAACGATCGAAACCTCGATCCGGGTTGACCCGGCATCGACGCTGTTTTCGAGCAGTTCCTTGACGACCGAGGCGGGCCGTTCGATGACCTCGCCGGCAGCGATTTGGTTGATCAAATTCGGGGGAAGTTGACGAATCGTCGGCAGTTTTCTAGCGGTGGCGTCCATAGTGCCAATCTACCCAGCGAGCCACGATCATCCAACCGTTGAAACGGGCATCCGACTGGCGAAACGGGGGCATCAATCGGAGATTGTCCCACATTGCCAGCAAACCCGTCGCCAGCGGGCTGTCCGATTGGCAACCGGATCCGTTAGAACCGACGCAAGCGGCCCGAAGGCGAACGCTTGCGAAAAAGGATAGGCCAGGCAGGACTTGAACCCGCGACAAAGGCATTATGAGTGCCCTGCTCTAACCGACTGAGCTACTGGCCCGAGAAGAGGGCCTGATTTTAGCCAAGAGTTGCACTCCGTTACACTCCCCATTCCGGTGGTCACCCCATGGAGCACGACGACGATTTCGAGGATGACGATTACGTCGACGACGGATTCGATTACGAAGAGTACATTGATCGCGAGTTTGGCGATCACCGGGCGGTCGACGACATTCCCAAGCTTTGGCGCTGGGTCGCGGCCGGGTTGCTGCTGATGTTCCTTTTGTCTTTTCTAGCGACGTTTCGACTGTGGATCCCTGTTTAGATTGCCGTGGCGAAGTCTCCGCCACGATGCGGCTTGCCGTTTCCGAGATGATCGACGAAGGCCTGGTCAGGTCTTGCGTGTACACCGAACAAACGGGTTCGACGAATTCGGATGCGCTGCAGTCGCTGCAGACAGACGCGGCGGCGCCATCGCATCTGCCGCGTTTGTATCTGACTGATCGGCAAACGTCTGGCCGTGGACGTCAGGGCAACCAGTGGCACAGCAGCAACGACTCGTTGACGTTTTCGTTGCTTTGCGATTTTGATTTGCAATCACCAAACGCGGCACTGGTTTCGATCGCGACTGGCATCGGTGTCGCTCAAGGCATCGAGCATTGCTGTTCGCCGCTTCGGGTGATGTTGAAGTGGCCGAATGACATTTGCGCGATCGAAACGGATCGCAAGGGGCAGATCCGTCAGCTTCGGAAACTGGGCGGGATCTTGATCGAGACGTCCGCGTCGGCGGCCAACCGCTTGGTGATTGGAATCGGGATCAATGTTGACCGTGCTCCCGAGCAGCTGGCCGATTCACAGTCACCGGCGCTGGCGCTGGCCGACATTGCGCAGCGAAGCGTCGGGCGTGAAGAATTGCTCAACGCGATCACTGCGTCGGTTTTAGAATCGATCTCGGACCTACAGATACCGGAGCGATTGATGGGGCAGTACCGGTCGCGATGTGTGCTGACCGGTCGTGCGATCTCGCTGCGTCAAAACGATCAGCTCGTAGAAGGCGTTTGCCGTGGGATCAGCGATGAAGGATCGCTGTTGTTGGAGTGCAACGGGCAAACGCTTGAGCTACGAAGTGGCCAAGTTCAGCGTGTGCGTTTTAGCGGTTGATGTTTTCGTCACCGACGGCCGATGCGGTGCGTACGGGAACTTGGTCACTGAGCTGTTCAGACACGACAAACTGTCCGGGGTCCGTACTTGGTTGAACGGCGGGGTTTGCGTCCAAGAGAACGTTGGTCGTGGTGTCGCCTTTGACGCCTGATCTGGCGACCGCGTTGGCGATCACTGCGCCTTGGCTGGCATCGGTGACGGTCGCGGTGGTGGGTACAAAGCCTTCGACTTTCTTGGGCAGTTTGTACATCGCACCGCTGGCCCCATCGACGATCACGCCTGGGACACCGCCGACAAGCAGGTTGCCAACGATCCACGGGTCGGGTTTAGCTTTGATCTCGCGAGTTTGGCTGGTATTGCCGGCACCGGCAAAGACGACACCGTACTTGGCAGGGATAAACGGAAACCGCTTTGCATCCAAGGTGACTTGTTGGGGTGTGACGCCTTGATGGATCACGTTTTGTTTGTGATCGACGACTGAAAAGTAGGTGGGGCCCGGAGGGTTGTCGATCGTGACGGGATACCTACGTTCGCTTAACAGCGTTGCGCATCCGGAGCAGCAGCTCAACAGGTACAGGCACACTGCCAAAGGTCCGAACCAAACGCGAGCGTTGTTCGTGGAGGAAAACGCTGCGTGTGACTGTTGTGCACAGGCGTCGTGCCTGAATCGAAAGCGTTCCATCAATGGGCATCTTAAAGGGGCAGGGACATCGAAGTCTGAATTGCATTGTGCTTTAACAAGCAATTGAATGCCTCCGCAAGAGCAGGTCCGGCAACCGCCACAGGGCGATGTGAGATCAGGCGATTCAACTTGATCGTGATCGAGATCGATCGTGAAACATTGAGTTTCCTAACGGCAAATCAGTGTCGACTTCACAGACCAAAACAGCGAGGGGGGGCCGGATCGGCACGTTTTAAGGGACAACCCGTCGTGAAAGCGGGGAAGGATCTTTCGACAACTTTCTATCGATAGTCCAAGTTGACGTTGTAAAGCTTCCGCACAGAGCCGGGAGCGAACTGCACCGCAGGCGACGTCGCCGCGTTGATCGAGCCGGAGGGGCACCTTGCAGGCACGACTCGCCGAGTGATCCGATGCAACGCAGTGTGTTGCAAACGGATCCCGGTAACCGACTGGAGCTAGTATGCCTCGGTTCATTCGTCTTGTCCCATCTTTTGTCGCGTCAATCGTTTGTTGTACCGTCGCCTGTCTGGCGGACGAGCAAACTGTGGTTGAGAAAAAAAGTCCTTGGCGGATCGGAATGTCCGCAGCCTTCTCCGGCCCAGCGAGTGCGCTTGGCAACGGAATGCGAGAAGGCATTGAAACGTATTTCAACTACGTCAACGTACGGGGCGGCGTCCACCATCGGCCTTTGGAATTGATCGCGATCGACGATTCCTACGAACCGAGCAAGACGGCACCAAACATGCGCAGGCTGATTGATCAGCATGAGGTGATTTGTGTGATCGGAAATGTGGGCACGCCGACGGCGGCCGTTGCCGTGCCGATCGCAAATGAAAAAAGCGTTCCGATGTTTGGTGCATTCACCGGTGCGGGATTGCTTCGCCATACTCCACCTGATCGCTATGTGATCAACTACCGAGCGTCGTATGCCGAGGAAACTGCTCGCATGATTGAAGGGCTCGTCAAGGAGTTGAAAATCGCTCCCGAAGAGATCGGCTTCTTTACACAGAACGACGCCTATGGCGATGCGGGGTGGCGAGGTGCGATCAGCGCACTGGAAGCCATCGGGTTCCCGGATGCCGAGCGTTTGCCACATGGCCGCTACACCCGAAACACCGTCGACATCGAAGACGGTTTGAGCCGATTGCTGGACCCGCGTGAAAACGTCAAGGCGGTGATTATGGTTGGGGCATACAAGCCGTGTGCCAAGTTCATCAAGACGGCCCGTCAGAACAATTTCAATCCTGTTTTTCTAAACGTGTCTTTCGTAGGAAGTTCGTCGTTGGTCGCCGAACTGGGCGATTGGGGCAACGGCGTGATCATCACACAAGTCGTTCCGACTCCGTCGAGCAGCGTTGATGCGGCAATCGAATTTCGCCGCATTGTCCCGCCCGACAGCCAGAACTTTGTCAGCTTCGAAGGGTTCTTGGTCGCCAAGGCGTTTGTCGAAGGCTTGAAACTAGCGGGCCCAGACGCTGATGCCGAAGACTTTATCGATGGATTGGAGAGCGGTGAACCGATTCAACTTGGGCTTGGGCTCGAACATCGGTTGTCCAAAACGGAACACCAACTGAGTCATCAAATCTGGCCGACATTCATCCGAGATGGGCAGTTGGTGCCGCTGGAAGATTGGAACGAAGCGATCGTAGACGCAAGCCGATACGAGGTTGAGGAGGCGTACCAGTGAGCCAACCCACAGTCAAACCTTCAGCGGGCGAATCTTCAGATGGGAATGGGCCTTCAGCTGGGAATGGGAACATCGAACGAAACGTCAAAACAATAGCGGCGTTGGGCGCATTTGTACTCGCCAGTTTGATTGTCGCGATCTGCGTGGTCCAGCATACCCTGGGAACGTCGATTACTCGGTTGTCCAATGATGTGGTGCCGATCCAAAGCCGTCTTGTCGAGTTGAGCGATTCGGTCAGCCACATGTTTTTGAGCCAAAGCAATTTGGAACGGCTCAGTCGTGCCAAGATTGAAAGGATGGAGAGGGATCATACAGACGAAGAGATGGCGAAGGAGACGCTACAGCTCTTGAAAGAACAGCTCTCCGAACCGGAAATCGTTGCGAATGCTGAATTTCCGAAGGGAGCGACTGAGAAGCTTGAGACCGAAGTCGATGAATTCCTTGCCGCACGAAGGGAATTGTTTGAGATTGCAAAAGTGACGGATTCATTGGGCGTATCCTTTCAAGAAACGTTATCTGGAATCGACGCTGACTTGAAACTGTTGTTGCAGGAGACGTCGGCAATTTCTGGCATCCTGCGTTTACGCTATGTGCTCGAGCTTCGCAAAGTTGCGAAACACTTGGAACGCTCGGAAGAGCATGGAGATCATGTTCGCAATTTGATCGTTGGCGACACTCGAATCCAAACCGAAGCGATTGATTCGTTCAATCTATCCGCGCAAAAGCTGAACTCGCTGGCAGGCAAGATTGCATTGGCGAAGAACATCGATGTGCTGAATTCGCTGTCGGCCAATGAAATCGCGCAGAATGCTCAAAAGTTGCAAGAGTCGCTACAAGAGATCCAGCGTGTGCTGGGCGATGACAGTTTTGCCGACCGGATGGCGATGTTGACCAGATTGACGAAGAAGTTAATCACCAGCATCGACAGTGACGACGTGACCGAGTCGCTATCTGAGCAACGTCGGGAAATTTTACTGCGGACACGCGACCTTCGCGAACTGCAAAAGAAGGCGGAGTTTTCAGCTCACGAATTGCAACACTGCACCTCGGACCTGACCGTGTTCTCTGAGATCTTCGCCGAAGAGACGAGCGAGTATGCGGAAGCCACCATTGGCCTGAGCCGGACGGTGTCGGCAGTGATCGTTTTGGTTGGTCTGCTTTCGATGGTGATCGCCGCATTCCGCGTCCGTACCAGCGTCATCGACCTTCGGCTGCAAAACGGACGATTGAGCGAATTGTCCAGCAGCTTGGCGGAAGTCAACAGCGGATTGGAACTTGCGGTCAAGCAACGCACTGCGTCTCTGCAATTGGTGCTCGATAGTACCGGAGACGGAATCTTTACCGTCGACACCGACGGGCGAATATTGCCCGAACGGTCCAAGGCGGTCGTTGAATGGTTTGGCGAACCCGCAACTGACGCCAAATTTTGGGACTATCTGGCGGGGGACGATCAACAGCTTTCAGATGAATTTTGGATGGGGTTTGATCAGATCGTTTCTGATGTGTTCCCGTTCGAGGTCGCTGCTGCCCAAGCACCGTCACAATTGGATCATAACAATCGAACCTACCAACTTGACTATCGCGAAGTCGCCAACGACGGAGTGCTCTGTCGTGTGTTGATCATCGTCAAAGATGTCACCGCGCGACTCGAAGCCGAACGTGCTGAACTTGCGATCAAAGAGTTGCAAGTTGTCATCGGCAACTTGCTGAAAGACCGTGACGGATTCTGCGACGCGATCCGCGAATGCAACAAGCTGATCGACGGTGTCAAGAATGCGAGTGATCTGATCACTTCGCGGCGAATCGTTCATACCATCAAGGGCAATTGCGCGATCATCGGGTTCAAGTCGATTTC
Organism: Rhodopirellula sp. MGV; assembly: GCF_002251265.1. NCBI lineage: Bacteria > Pseudomonadati > Planctomycetota > Planctomycetia > Pirellulales > Pirellulaceae > Rhodopirellula > Rhodopirellula sp. MGV. Next base: position 11,491 of record NZ_NPDI01000009.1, read on the forward strand.
GAAGTTTATTCACGAATTAGAATCGGTTCTCGAAGATGAAAACCGCATGCCTTCGGAGCTGGAAATCGAATCGATGCGTGAGATTTGGAATGACGGGCTCAGCCGTATGGGAACGTTCTTAGATACCTGCGACCAAGGCATTATCCAAGTCACACGGGCCGAACTGGAACACGTTGTCGAGCTACTTCACAGCAAAGCCGAATACAGCGACATCCTTCCCTTTGTGGAGCATTGTCTGTTGGAGCCGGTGGATACACAGCTAAAGCGATTGGCCGACCATGCGGCCCGAATCGCTTTGCAGCTTGACCGCGACATCATTGTCTCGACTCATGATGGCGGGCTCTGCATTCCCGGCGAACGCCTGAAATCGTTTTGGCCAACTTTGGTTCACGTGGTTCGCAATGCAGTCGATCATGGACTGGAAACCGCCGAGGAGCGAACCGCGGCTGGAAAAACAGGTCCCGGGAATTTGAAGTTCTCCAGTGACGTCGTGAACGGTTGGATGGAAATCCAGTTGGCCGACGACGGGCGTGGTTTAGATTGGGACCGGATTCGCGAGAAGGCGTCCAATTTGAATCTCCCGTGTGAAAACAAAGAGGACTTGATCGAAGCGTTATTCAGCGACGGATTCTCCACACGTGATCAAGCAACAGACCTTTCTGGTCGGGGTGTCGGCTTGGGCGCTGTCAAAGCGGCGTGTGAAGAACTTGGCGGAAGCATTTCGGTTCGATCCAAAGTCGGACGTGGGACGACCTTCACGATTCGCTTTCCTTGGGAAAAGGGCATGTTGGTGGCGACACCACGTTCCAGCCAACTGGATTCGAAAGATATCGTTGCCGACCAAGTGAATGAGTCGGTCTGATTGAGACGGCTATGAATTCACCACCGGAGTGATCACTTCACCGTGCACATCAGTCAGTCGAAAGTCCCGGCCGCTGTAGCGATAGGTTAGCTTGGTGTGATCCACGCCGAGCAGGTGCAACACCGTTGCCCAAAGGTCATAGACCGTCTGCTTGTTTTCGATGGCGTAGTAACCAAGTTCGTCCGTTGCGCCATGAACGACGCCGCCTTTTGTTCCTCCTCCGGCCATCCAAACGCTGAATCCAAAGGGGTTGTGGTCACGACCATCGCTGCCTTGTGAAAAAGGCGTTCGGCCAAATTCGCCAGCCCATACCACCAGGGTTTCGTCCAGTAATCCACGTTGGCGGAGGTCTTTGATCAGCGCTGCGATCGGCTGGTCGACTTGGCGACTCATTGTGCGGTGCCCCGGTTCCAGCCCGCTGTGCTGGTCCCAGGGGTTCGGTGCTTGTCCGGTGCCGGGTGACTGTGGCAGGCAACTCAGTTCGATAAATCGAACGCCCTTTTCGACCAACCGACGAGCCAGCAAACATTGACGCCCATACCCAGCCATCTGTACGTCGGCGGAATCCAGTCCATACGCCTGTTTCGTCGCGGCCGTTTCTTGGGAAAGATCACACAGGTCCGGTACCGCCGTTTGCATCCGAAACGCGGTTTCATAGTTCTTGATCGCGGCTTCGACTTGCGAGTCGTACTGCGTCATAGCGGCGTAGCGTGAATCGAGCCTCGCCGCGGCTTGCAATCGCCGCTTTTGCATCGTCTCAGTGCCGAGCGGACGGATGTTGCGAATCGCTTCTTCGGCATCGGCTACCAGGATCGAACCTTGATGTTCCGCCGGCAAATAGCCGCTGCTGAACAGGCTGACGCCGCCGTGTGGTGGCATCGCGCCGCCGCTTTGCAGGACGACATACCCTGGCAACTCATTCGTTTCGGTTCCCAAGCCGTACGAACACCACGCCCCCGCACTCGGATGCCCCATAAACGGGAATCCGCTGTGCATGACAAAGTTGCCCTGCGCGTGTTCGTTGACAGCTGTTGTCATGGAACGAATCACCGCCAACTCGTCAGCAACCGTGGCGACATGGGGGAATAATTCGCTGACTGGCAATCCTGATTCACCGTACCGGTTGAACGCGAAAGGACTGGCCATCACGTTCCCGTTATTGTTGAACTGCGTACGCTGTACTTGCACCGGCATCGGCCTGCCATGCAAGCGTTTCAGTTCAGGTTTTGGGTCGAAGGAATCGACGTGTGAAACACCGCCCGACATGTAGCAAAAGATGACATGTTTGGCTGTTGGACGATGGTGGGTTTGTCGGATCGCCGCACCGTCGGGAAGCGATTGGCCGGGAGCTGCCGGGGTGGCGTTCGCTTCTGATGACAGCATCGCCGACAGCGCAGCGGCGCCAAAACCGGTTGACGTCTTCTCTAGGAAGCGGCGTCGACTAACGAACATAGATCAACTCCTTCAATAGAAACATTGTTCGAGCCAGCTCGGTGTAGGCTTGAAGCTCGACGTCGTCTTGGAGCGTCGAAAGCGATTGAAGTTCCGACTTGATCGTGTCAAAACGCTGTTGCTTTTCCTTGATCACAACTTGTTGCTCTGGATCGAGGTCTTCAATCAGATCGTCTATCGACAGATACTTGGGATTGGCCTTGGCAATAATGGCGACTTGTTCGGCGGTAAGCGCAGTGTCATAGATTGCCGCTCGAACGATTTGTCCTTGTAGCGACCGATTGCCGATCGAGGGTAAGTGGCGTAATCCGAAGGTGATCATCGCTTGACCCGCCAGGAAATCCGCCGGTCCGGTACTTTCGTAAGGTTGTCCGTATGGCTGCCCGTTGCGATAGATAGCGATGTTACCGTCTTCGTGATAAGTAATCACAATCTGTACCGCACGTTCGGTTGCCAGCGATTCTGGCGCGGCAATGACGTCTTGGCTGCGACGATGCAATTCGCTGCCAGACAACCAGCGGCGAGGTTGGCGTTCACCGTAAACGATGGCGTCGAAGACTCGACCATCGGGTGTTTGGATTGAGATCACCCCGCCACCGCTTTGTTCAAGTGAGTCCAGTTTGACGTGTGCTTCGAGTGACTTTGCACGCAACGTTTGGGGGATCGGACCGGCGATCGCATACGCACCGCGTCGCACCGTTAAACCGTTGGTGTCAACGTGGGCATCACCTTGAATAGTTGCGTCAAGTTTTCCGACGCGATCCTGGAGTCCCGTGGTAAAGTCCCACGCGGCAATGGGGTCAACCTTGTTCTGTGTAGCCCGTTCAGTTGTGACCAGTTCAATGGCCGACTGCAGGTCGTTGTCGAGGTCTTTGGATAAAGCGAGGCGTTCTTGGTTTAATACATCACGCTTTTGAAGCAAAGATGTCACTTCTTGCTTGGTTTGTTCCAGGAATTGCGTGAGATCACTCAGTTCCTCGCCAGATATCTGTCGTGCGGTGACTTGGTAAAACATTTCGGCGATTCGGTCCTGATCAGTGTGTTTCGATCGCTCACGAAGTTGCCTCGCCGCCCATTGCCGCGCCCAACCATCGACGACGGGATCGTTCATCAGTGTCAATGACTGCGCCGGGACGTTGGTTACCGAACGGTCGCCAACTGTTGCAAACGGTTCTGGGAAATCGAAGGCGCGTAGAAATGGGTCTAATGCGTTTCGGATCACAGATAGGTAGATGCTGCGTCGTGTCGCTGTGGAATTCACCGGCCGGCCGAACATGCGACCGTCGAGTTGACCTGCGATGGATAGTAGGTGATCGCGGATCGCTTCCGCTTCCAATCGCCGCTGATTGGCATGTGTCAAATACTGGTTTGCGGGGTCACGCTCAATCGACGCAGGTTCGGCGACGGAGGAACGCTGCCAAGCATCGGTCAAAAGGATGCGTCGAATCAGAGTCTTTATCGACCAACCGTCGTTGCTGAATTCGTTTGCCAAGTAATCGAGCAGTTCGGGATGGGTTGGCTTGGCACCGAGTCGACCAAAGTTGTCGGGTGTCGTGACGAGCCCTTTACCGAATAGGTAGGTCCAAATGCGATTGACGATCACTCGGCGTGCCAGTGGATTGTCACTGCGCAAGATGTCTTCTGCCAATTGTCGTCGACCACTGTCCGTTGTCTTGGATTGTTCGGCGTAAGGTGTGGGATCGATCGCTTCAAGGAAACGCCGCGGAACGGGCTCGCCGAGTTGCTTATGATTGCCACGAACCATCAGTGGCTGGTCACGTGGGTTCGATTCATCCAAAGACGGGATGCGTTTCGCGATCGGTATGCTTGCTTCGATTTTTCGATAGGCGAGCACTGCGGTTTTGGCAGCGTGCAAGTGGTCCAGTCGGTTTTCCAGTAAGGACCGTTGTAGGGCGTCATTGAGTATCAAGGCTTGAGCATCGCTCATCTCGCCGGAAGACCAGGTTTCGACCGCGGCGGATAGCGATTCGCAATAAACGTCAACCAAGTCATCGATTGAACTCGGCGGATGTTGGCTTGCGGCAGCAAAGATTGCTTGTTGAAGTTCTCGATCAGGGTCGGGCGGAGTCCATTCCGCATCGGCCACGACGACGCGGCGTAGCCCGAACCAAGATCTGTCTCTACCCGATGTCAAAAGCGGTGCATCACGGGACGTTGCCGCTTCGACGTGAATGGTGTCGCCTTCCCAGTAACTGACGTCCAAGGGCCGCCAACGCCAGTTCGGATCAAGTTCTGATTTTTGATAGACCGTTCCGTTGCGAGGGTAATCGAAAACGGCGTATCGATTGGTCGCGCCAAAATCGCCGATCGATTCTACCCAAATCCGTTGGTTGGCACCCAGGACAACGTCGTCACTGGTGAAGCGACTCGGGAACTTTTGCGAGTGCAGGTGTGAATACAATCCGGCCGGGTAAATCCCGGTCAGAACCTGTGTCTGATCGGGTTGAAGTGCAAACTCACCTGCGCCGGCTTCGTGATCGGATTTCACACCAAACCAGCGATCGCTTCCCAAGGGTTCGCCAAGGTTCCAGTACTCATGAATGTGTGCCGAGTCGAGTGGGTCCGGCGTATCTGCTTGTTCGGCGAGTACCTGTTGCCAAGCGTCGTCGAATGCCATTCCCGCATCGAGTTTGCCTTTTGCGGCGTTCAGCGGAGCCAGGATTCCGCTCGTGACGTCACGGAAATCGTTGCCCTTTAGCCTTGTGCCAAGCGATTCAATCGAACGGATCCACTGTCCGGCGATGGAAGATTTGATTTGTGATTTCAGCTGGTCGATTTGTGGCTTTGCCGAATACAGCACATCGGGAAGTTGGATTGCCGCACGTCCGGGGCGACAAGATTCGAGGATTCCGAACAAGGCGTAGTAGTCGGCTTGGCTGATTGGATCAAACTTGTGGTCATGGCAACGAGCACAAGAAACGGTCAGTCCCAAAAACGTTTTACTGAATACATTGATCTGGTCATCAGTAAAGCGAACCCGTTCGTCCAAGGCATCGGTTGGCGCGAACCCATGAAAGACCATCCGCCAGTGAGCAGTGCCGATGACCGATTCGTTGATTCCCAAGTCCAGGTTGACGCGTGGCTGTTCCAGCAGGTCGCCGGCAATGTGTTCGCGAACCAGTTGGTCGTAAGGCACGTCCGCATTCAACGCACGGATTAGATAGTCACGATAGTGCCATGCACCTTCGATCGCCGGGTCGCCTTCGCTGCCATGTGATTCGGCGTAGCGAACCCAGTCCATCCAGTGCCGTGCCCAGCGTTCGCCGAAGTGCTTGTTGTCGAGAAGCGAGTCGATCAGTTCGGCGATCGCTTCGTCACCTGATTCGTCGATTCGCTTGGACCAGTCTTGTGATTGCTGGATGGTCGGAGGCAGTCCGATCAGGGTCACGTACAACCTCCGCACCAGTACGTCTGCGTTGGCACGTGGCGAGGGTTTCAGTTGTTGATCGCGGATCGTTTGATCAATGAAGCGGTCGATCGGATTCGCCGCCTCGCCCGATGGCGGTTGCGCATTCGTGAACGGTTGGAAACTCCACCACTGCTTTCGCCGCTTCATTGTTTCTGGCCAAGACGAAGCCTTCTCGTGCTCCTCGGCGGATGGCGGTTGGTCGCGAGGGTCCATCGCGCCGGCATCGATCCAGCGAGCGAATTTTGCAATCACCGCTTCGTCCAGTTTGGGACCGCCGGCGGGCATTTCTAAGCCGTCGATTTCGTGACGCAGGATCGCGATCAGTCGACTTTGAGACGCATCGCCGGGGACCATAATCGCGCCGGTTTCGCCGCCTTGACGCATTGCAGCGCGGTGGTCAGCGACAAAGCCGCCTTCGTCTGCATCCGACGAGTTATGACATTCGTAACAGTGCTCAATCAGAACAGGGCGAATTTCGGTTTCAAAAAACTCGACCGAAGCCGGGTCTGCGGCGAACAGAAAGTGCGACCAGAGTCCGATCCAGAGGATCGAAAACCAACGAAGAACAGCAGGCATTAGACGCACCGCCGCGTGAATGGAGGGTGAAAGGCAGGAGGGCAGGTCCTGCTACCCTAAGCGACTGGCGACAATGACGCAAGTTTTTCGTAGGGGTGGGCGGCTGCGACGAAGCTTCGACAGGGCTGGTTCAGTGGGGCTACTTCAACGGTGGCATTTGGAGGTTGAACGACTGCCAGCGTTTGACGAGTTCGCTGAGCTTTTCGTTCTGCTGTTCGGCAAGGTTGCGCTGTTCACCAATGTCACTGGCGAGGTGGTACAGTTCGAACGGTTCGTCAGCACCCGGCGAGACGATCTTCCAGTTGCCACTCCGCAGGGCTTTCTTGCCACGTTGCATTCGCCAAAAAATAGTCTGGTGACCTTCGGCGAGTGGTGAATCGATCCAGTCGAACAAGCTGACTCCGTCAAGTTCGTTTCCGCTCGGTATTCCGGCCAGATCGAGTGCCGTCGCTGCGATGTCTAGGCTGAGTACGGGACGAGTTTCGAGTTTGCCTTCGGGCAAACGTGTCGGAAAGCTCCACACCATCGGGATCCGCACGCCGCCTTCGTAAAGCGACCCTTTCCCGTCACGAAGCGGTTGATTGCTGCTGGTCAGTTCCTTGGTCGGACCGCCGTTGTCGCTCAGAAACACAATCAGCGTATTACGTCGCAGGCGATGTTCGTCAATCGCGTCCAAAATCGTTCCGATTCCACGGTCCATTGCCGAAAGCATACCGGCAAAGATGCGTCGTTGTTCGTCTTCGATTCGTTGAAACGCTTGGGCGTCCGCAAGTTTGGCCTGCATGGGGCTGTGGACAGCGTTGAAGCACACCATCAAGCAAAACGGCGATTCATGATGTTGATTGACAAACTGAACCGCTTCTTCCGATATCGCATCGGTCAGGTAACGTGTCTCGGTGATCGGATCGGTTCCACGCAAAACCGGGTTGTCTTGATCGTAGGCCGGCTCATTGATTGGGGCGTAGTTCCCGCGAATAAAGTCACCCTCTCGGGCGCGGGTCCCGGTGTCCAGCGCTTTATCACGAACCATCGTCATGACGCCTTGGAAAGACGTCGGATCGTTGATCGATCCGGGGACATAGAAATGGCCTTCATGCAAAAAGCCATAAAACGAACCGAAGCCGCGTCGCAGCGGATGCAGTTCCGGAGTGGCACCCAAATGCCATTTGCCGACCAGCCCGGTTTGGTAACCCGAGTCCTGAAGTTTCTGGACGAAGGTTGTCTCGCTTTGCGGCAGACCGGCCTCTGGTAAAAGGTTCCGTTTGCCGGTCGGGTTGACGTCATAACCGAAACGAGATTGATAACGTCCCGTCAAGATCCCGGCACGCGATGGGCTGCAATAAGACGAGGTCACGTATCCGGCGGTACAGCGCACGCCGCGTGCGGCGAGACTGTCGATATTGGGCGTCGGGATTTCGCGATTGCCCATCATTCCGGTTTCACCATAGCCAAGATCGTCGGCGACAATGACCACGATGTTGGGGCGTGAAACTGGATCTGGATTTTGTGCGTGAATCGCGTCAGTGCTGGACACTGCAACGATCGTGCACATCCAGAGCAATGTGCAAAGGATTTGCTTGTGCTCGGATTGCTTCTGTACGGTCTGGCAAACGATCCCGCGCCGCAAGATGGCTTCAGAGGACAGAAACATCGACTTCACCCCGTTAGCGGCTGGCGACAAGAATCTGTCCGACGAAAAGCCAAACGAAGGTGAAGATGATTCCGAATGCGGTATGTAACAGTTCGATTGACACGATGGTTACATCAGAGGTTGAGGGGAGAGTGGACCATTCGACTGATGGCAAGTTGGCTTCCATGTGGTTTGATCGTTGGATCGTGTTTCACGAAAACGTGTTTCACGATCACCGCGATCAGCCGCCCCTCATGAGCGACCGGATTCGAATTGTTGCGTGCGTTCGCTTAGTGCTTTCGCATTGACGCAGACTCGAATCGCTGCCGCATGAATTGTTCACGTCCCCTAGCAAGAGGGCGAGCGAAAACGAACTGGTGGTCTAAGAATACTGCTTGCTGTTTCACGCCAACGACGCTTGGGGAAAGATGTCCGCACAGTGAAAGAAGTCCGGTCTGGCAAGCTGGTCCGGCTGTAACAAGCGTTCGACTTGACGGGATCAACCTTGACGCCTTGATGGAACTCATGCGCTTGACTTTAACGTCCGATAGCGACAATGACCGGTTATCGTTTGCCCAAAATTCAATGCATTAAGCTGATGGAAGCTGAATGTCGGCTGATCTGATCAACGAATCGAACGCCGAGCCTGACTTCGCACGCGACGTCGGTTCGATCTTGTTGATTGCGCTGACGATCTTGTTGACCATTTCGTTAGCGACACGCAATCCGTCGGACCCGATCGACGCACCGTTTTGGCCGATCAGTCAGATCCATGTGCCTGACGTGTTGGTCTATCCGCCGGCGGAATCGATCCACAACGCATGTGGTTACTGGGGTGCGTTGATTGCTTCGGCGATGATGCATTACCTCGGTCTTGCGTCGGCGTTTGTGATCGCGGCTTGTGGCGGTGTTTCGATCGCGATGCTTCGCCGTGGCCATTTGAAAGCGCCGGTCTTGCGTTCGATGGGCGGCACAGTGATTGTTGCGGCTGTCGCCACGGCGACCGCGATGATGCCGATCGAAAGCGATGGGCTGTCGGTCTATGGCGCCGGCGGTGTGTTGGGCGCGATGATTTCGAGCTGGCTTCTCGACCACTTTAGTGCCGGCGGTGCGTGGATCCTGACGTTGACGATGCTGTCGGTCGGAACGTTGTTAACGACGGACTACGCGATCCTCTACGCCACGAAGAAGATTTTTGCCGGTGGAGCGCAAGCTTCACGAGCTGGAATGGAACGGGCCGCCTCGGCGATGCCACCAATGCTGCGCCCCAAACGGAAGCCCTTCGAAGAAGCGGCCGATCAGCTGGCGAGCCCCGGCGACGACGGCAAAAAAAACAAATCCAATTCCGAGCCGGCAGCAGCGGCCGAACCAGTGGTGGCAACCGCGGATTCGGAAGCGACTGCCGAAGAAGAGACGCAGGAAGAGGAAAAGCCCGAGCCGCGTATCAAGCTGCGATCCAGTGGTCGTCGCAAAAAGCCAAAGGAGACCGAGCCTGCCGAAATCGATGAAGCCGACACTGAACCCGACGCGGAAGCGGAGGATTCGGCAGAGGAGTACGCCGAGTACGAGGAAGAGTACGAAGACGAATCGTCGTACCGCGAAATCGAAGTCGAAGGCGAAACACAGCAGCTGCGGCAAGATCCCGAGCACTCGGTGCCTGGGCCCAAAATCCGCATGCCCAAACGCAACAAAACCGAAAGCGAACTGGACAAGGTCGCTCGGGCGATGGTCGAGCAATCGCCGGCGGTTGCGGAAGAGTACATGATGCCGCCGATCGAGTTGCTCGAAGCGAGTGACGACATCGATTACGAAGAGCAGCTCAACGAGGTCCGTCGCAAAGCCAAAATCTTGGAAGCGACGTTTGCCGATTTCGGGTTCAACATCCGCGTCGTCGAAATCGAAACCGGTCCGGTCATTGCGCAGTACGAGATCGAACTCGAAGCGGGGCTGCGACTGAGCAAGATCACCGGGTTGGCGGAAGACTTGGCGATCGCGCTGCGTGTACCGAGCGTTCGAATCGTCGCGCCGATTCCTGGCAAGAACACCGTCGGTATCGAGGTGCCCAACGAGAAACGCCAAGCGGTTCGCTTACGCGACGTGATGGAGGAATCCGACACGAACTCGTTGAAGATGAACATCCCCGTGTTCTTGGGCAAAGACGTTTCGGGGAACCCAATGGTCGTCGACTTGGCCAAGATGCCTCACCTGTTGATCGCGGGGCGAACTGGTACGGGTAAGAGTGTTTGTTTGAACTCGATCATCACGTCCATGCTGATGACACGTGGTCCAGACGAGGTCCGGATGTTGATGATCGACCCGAAGATGGTCGAACTCAGCGGTTACGGAAAGCTGCCGCACTTGATGCATCCCGTGATCACGGACATGCGGAAGGCGGAAGCAATTTTGGCGTGGGCTGTTGAGAAGATGGAGGAACGTTATTCGTTGCTGGCCAACGTCGGCGTGCGTCACATCAACAGTTTCAACGACTTGGGACGAGACGAGATCCTCCGTCGTTTGGAAATCGAGCCGCAAGACGATGATGGGAGCGTTCCGGACAAACTGCCGTTCATCGTGATCGTCGCCGACGAAATGGCGGACTTGATGATGACGGCTGGCAAGGACGTCGAGCAACACATCATTCGTTTGGCCCAGAAAAGCCGTGCGGTCGGGATCCACCTGATCTTGGCAACCCAAAAGCCGACCGTCGACGTCATCACCGGTTTGATCAAGAGTAACTTGCCAGCACGTTTGAGCTTCCAGGTGGCAAGTAAAACCGACAGTCGCGTCGTGTTGGACGAAAACGGTGCGGACAAGCTGCTCGGCAACGGTGACATGCTGTTCCTGTGGCCGGGAACCAGTACGCTGATTCGTGGTCAGGGGACGTATCTTTCGGACGAAGAGATCGATGCGATCTGTGCTCACTGCAGCATGCGAGAGCAAAACTTCGTCGGCGAGTTGATGAACCTGAAAGTCAACGAGGACGAAGAAGGCGATGGGCCATCGCTTGGCTCTGATCGACCGGACATCTATGACAGTGCGGTAGAAGTAATCATCCGTGAAGGCCGCGGTTCATGCTCGCTGTTGCAGCGTCACTTGGGCATTGGATATGGGCGTGCGGCGAAGTTAATCGACTTTATGGCCGAAGATGGCATTGTCGGCGATTACAACGGCAGCAAGGCCCGTGACGTGTTGTTATCGCTGGAACAGTGGCACGAAATGCAGGGGTTGGATCCGCCAGAATCTGATGATGACGACGACTCAGCAGTGACTTCGCAGGCGTCTGACGACGAGGAAGACGGCTACGAAGACTACGACGAGGAAGAATACGAAGACGAGGACGACGAATACGAAGACGTCAAGGACTAACGTTGATGCCGGCTTCGGGCGTTCGTATCGCGGCGTCACGACAACCCCAGTTCGTAGCTTCGCTGAACCCCAGTTCGTAGCTTCGCTGGGCCCCAGTTCGCAGGGTTTCTCGCACACCTTGCCGGACTGGTCTTGACTCCTGTTTTTTGGTTCTACTACGGTCGCGGCAATTACCAACGGCCCGTATCTGACGAGTGGAACCATCCATGGAAAAAAGACGAATTGACGTCGTTATTCCTGTCTTCAACGAAATCGAAATCATCGAATTGCTGCATCAGCGGGTCGATGCGGCATGCCAATCCACAGGGCAGTCCTACCGAATCATCTACGTTGACGACGGCAGTCGCGACGGGACGGCGGACTGGATTGCCAAACACGCAATCGATGCCAATCGTTCACAAGCGGATCAATCGCAAAACGCAGGCCTGGAATCCAAAGGGGCTGTTCGCTTACTTTCGCTGTCGCGGAACTTCGGGCAACCGGCCGCGATCACCGCTGGTTTACATGCGAGCGACGCGGACTGTGTGGTGTTGATGGATGGCGATTTACAAGATCCGCCGGAGTTGATTCCAGAACTGTTGCAGAAGTTCGAATCGGGGGCGGGTGTGGTGATCGCACAGCGTTCGTCCCGCAAAGAGACGTTTGTTCGCGGCTTGTGCTTTGCCGCGTTTCATCGCCTGTTTCAAATTCTTTCCGAATCGAATGTCCCTAAAAACACAGGGACGTTTTGCTTGATGAATCGGCAAGCGGTTGATGCGATTTGTCGCCTCGATGAATCTCATCGATTCTTCCCCGCCCTTCGTTCTTGGGTTGGCTTCAACGTCGAGATCGTTCGGTTTGAACGCCAGGAACGGGCAGGAGGCGAGCCGAAGCAAACCTTCACAAGGTTGCTGCGTTACGCGCTTGACGCGATTTTTGGTAACTCATTAAAGCCACTGCGTTTGTTGACCGCATCGGGAGTCACTTTGTGTGCCCTTTCGATTGCGGCTGCGGCATGGTTTGTGGGTAAGCGGCTGATCGGATTCGAAACGGCCGAATTGGGATTCACTACGATCCTGTGTTCGATCTTAGGCTTGGGCGGATTCCAGCTGATCGCAACCGGTGTCCTCGGTGAATACATCGGACGGATCTATGAAGAATGTCGTAAACGTCCGCCGTATTTGCTTGCCAGTGACCTTTCTTCGGACTCGGCCGCAGGCACCATGATTCATCCGATCCAGCAAAGTCCCTCTGAACATTCAACCGCGACGGATTATAGCCGGCGTCTCTCCGCGTAACGGACATTGAATTCAATGATGCAGTCTGAAGAACAGCTAGAAGTACAGAACGTCCAGTTCGCGTTATGGAAGCTTTTAGTACCGATCGCGTTCGTTTGTTTCCTCGTCGGTGCGTTTTGCTCGCAGTTGAACATCGAATTGTATCAACACATGAATCCGTTTTACGATTCGATTGACTATCACCACCTAATGCATGCCGCAGTGGTGGAAACGCAAACCAACGGAATCGTGTCCGGTGTTCAGCTGGTTTGGAACAGCGGCTCGACAGTGTTGATGCCGTTTTTGATCGGTATCCTAGTGGGCGTCTTTGCGGAACCTTCGCGACTGATCGGCGTCTGGATTCAGATGATTTATCTGTTCGCATTTTTAGGATGCCTGTCCTGGTATCTGCAGCGATTTCAGAAAACGTCGTTGTCAACAGCAGGGCTTGTTTGCTTCGCGTTTTTGGCTTGCGATTGCCTTTACGGTGCCAACGGCGGGCTTTCAGATTTCCGAGTGGACTTGATGCTTTGCTTGTCGTTCGGCTGCACAGCGATTCTGATGCTCGCGGCGATGGAGAAGCCGTCGCGAACGATCTATGCGTTGGTCGGTGTCGCCGCTACGGTTACTTGCCTTTCACGTGCGACCGCACCGGTTTATTTGTTGGTTGCTTTGGGGCCGATCGCATTGTGGACATTGCTTCGAGGCATTGAACGTTCACGGCACTTGCAAGGACAATTGATTGCCGCATTGGTGACTGTCCTGGGAACCGGCTGGTTCTTCTTTCTCAAGTTCGATCGCCTGTATTACTACTATGTGGTCTGGAATACAGACGCCAATGCGGATCTGAGCATCTCTGAGTCGATCAAGCACTTCGAATTTGCTGGACGAAGTATTGGCGAGAACTTTGCATTGCTTCTGATGATTTGGCTGATCGCTATCTCGATCTACACGGTTCGCAGCTTGCCAAAACTACCACTTTGGGAAACGCTGCGTGGAATGGGGCCCAGCTTTGTCGCAATGGTTTGGATCGGTGTGAGTCCGGTTTTGTTCTTGGTCTTGCGTGGCGCTGGCAACAATCCGTTCGTCAGTATGCCTGCAATCGTGGGGATGAGCGTCGCGACGCTGTTGTTGCTCGCGAAGACAATCGAATCAATCGGGTCGAAATCCCTTGGGCGAATCGCGACCGCTTCGCTGGTGTTCGCGCTCGCGTCCGCAGCCGCAGATGGCTGGGAGGAACACCAACCCTCGGGGGTCAACGAAATGGCTTCGCTGAAGCAAATGGTCGACACGATGGTCAAAGATTGCCGAGCGAACGGTGTGGGGCAAATCAATTATTCTGTAACACAGGTGACATCGGTTTGTGCCGGAAGTGTGTATTCGGTTGCGACCTTCGATCACGACGGTTTCCGGAAGATCGATGGGCAGCTTGAATGCGATGGGATGGCGTTCCAACGGAAAAACACCTTCGACGTTGCTGCGGAAGCGACCTGGGATGAAGTTGCTGGCGAGACCGAATCTGAAAAAATCGGTACGTTGATCTCCGAGTGCGAACGCGAGATCGATTACCTCGTGATGCCGGACGAGAAGACAGCGGCCTATATCCAACAACACTACGCCTTCAACGTCATCAATCGGTACCAACCCAACATCCGGGAACACCTTCTGGCTAACGGCTGGGTCGCCATTTCTGAACCGATCCAGGCCAATGAAAACGAAACGGTGATCGTCTATCGTTCGGCCAAGTTGAGTACGAAAATCGCAAACAAGCTCCGTACTGACGATCGTCAGCTCCATTAGAGAATCAACGCTGACAGCTGAACCTTTCGCCAGTGGTGAAGGTCGGCGATTCAGCGAGCGAGTGAGGATTCCCCCCCGGTTTTCTGAGTTCTCGCGTAGCAGGCTAAACTTCCTTTCGCTTGGAAAGACACACGCTGGCAATGGCCGGCGGTCTCGCAAACTTTCTAAGCACTGGAGTTCTTTGTCATGGCACGCCAAAGTCACAAACGACGTATCGGATCAGGGTTTCAGCAGGTTGACCAACGCTTGCTGATGGCAGGCGATGTACAGGTTTGGATGAGCAGTGGGGACCTGCGAATCGAAGGCAACGCTTCAAGCAATCGCGTCGACATCGCCGAAGTCAACGGGATGCTGCGAGTGACCGGAAATTACCTTTATGGCAACACGACCATCAACGGTCAGAGCACGCCTTTTGAAATCGACGCGAATCTTGTCGATGACGTATTCATCGGTATGAATGGCGGCAATGACCGGGTCTTCGTTAACAATGTCCATCTGAACAACACCAGCCACGGCGATTTGGTCATCGATACCGACGGCGGTAATGACATGGTTGGTGTTTACAACACACTTGCTCGCGACATCATCGTGCGGACTCATGGCAATGACGACCAGGTCGTTGTGGCCTACTCGAATGCGACCGATGACATTGATGTCGAACTTGGTAGCGGCAACGACGAATTGGATTTGTATGCGGTATCAGCTGGCGACCGTATCGAAATCGATGGCGACACCGGCAATGACGACGTCGCGATTCAGTATTCGTCAGCGGCCAACAAACTGTTCGCCGATCTGGATTCCGGCGATGACATCATGTGGATTAACGGCGGTAATTATGAAGACATCGAAATCAACGGTGACAAAGACGACGATCGCGTGACGCTGTATGGCGTTACGGTCGCGGATGATTTGGACATCGAACTGCACGATGGCTACGATCAGTTGTCTATCAATAACACGACCGTCGGCGGATCGATCAATCTGGATGGCGGCCCCGGTGTCGATAAGGCAAGCGGCAGCGGCAACAATTTCGACATCATGAAATTGTTCAAATAAGCCGGTGAAGTCGCCGCGAACGACGTTGCTCGACAAAGAGAGGCGAGACGTGCTTGATGAGTCGAATTGCATCACGATTCTTGACGGACCACTCGGCACGCAACTTGCCAAGCGTGGTGTCGCGACGCCTCCGCCATTGTGGAGCGCCGCGGCCATCACGTCGGCCCCGGAAGCGATCGTTGCCATCCATCGCGACTACGCTGACGCGGGTGCCACGATCCACACGGCTGCAACGTTTCGGACGAAACGACGCGACGTTGAGCGGCGACGCGAACTTGGTTTGTCGTGGCAGGACTTAACACGCCTCGCGATTGAACTCGCTCGCAAGGCCGTCCCGGCACAGCATCGCATTGCCGGAAGTCTTTCACCGCTGGCTGATTGCTACCGACCGGATCTCTCACCGATCGCGTCCCTGCCGCCTAGTTTGGTTGCCGAGGAGCACCGCGAGATGGCGGAATGTTTGGCCGATGGTGGCTGCGACTTTATCCTTTGCGAGACGTTTCCGCACACTGGCGAAGCGATCGTGGCTTTGGAGGCAGCACTGACAACCGGACTGCCCGTGTGGCTCGCTTTGACCGCCGGCCCCGACGCGGACTTGATGACACCGGATCAGATGGCGGACACTGCAATCGTTGCGGAGCAATGTGGGGCGGACGCTGTGCTAGTGAACTGCACACCAGCGAGCGAAACCGACCGTTTTGTGCAGGCACTTGCGAGCGCGAAGCTTTCGATCCCGCTGGGAGTCTACGCGAATGCAGGAACGGCCGACGAAGGCATCGGCTGGGAGACGACCGGCCAAGCGGCTGCCGAGAGGTACTGGAAATTCGCCAAACGCTGGTTGGACGCAGGAGCCGTCCTGCTGGGTGGTTGCTGCGGTACCGGGCCGGAGCATATTCACATGTTGCGAAGCCGGGCGGCACTTCCGCCGGGGTGAACTATCTGCACCCAGAGGGTGGTGTGAAATCGGTAGCTCGATTATTGAGCATCATTGGGTCTTTCGTGCGTTTTAGAGGTAGAATAGTTCACAGTACGTTTGTTCCCTTCTTCGTTCGGCGGTTCCTTGCATCCACCTTCCCAACGATTGCCCCGACAGGTCACATCGATTGTCCTGGCCGTGATCGCCTGTTGCAGTTCCGTTACTGCATTCGGGGACGATGCCGCGCACCGGGAATCGACGTTTCATGAGAAGCTGTTGCCGCTGCTTCGGACCTATTGTTTTGACTGCCATGACAAAGGCAGCGAGATCGATCTGGAAATCGATTCGACAGCCGAGAGCGTCAACAAGAACCGCACACGTTGGATGCAAGCGATCGCCCACCTGCGTTTGGGCACGATGCCACCGGAAGACGGTCCCGCGATGGATGCGGATACACGCACGCGAATGGTCAGCACAATTGATGAACTGGCGAACGCAGTCAACTGCGTGCGCAATCCCAATGCGGGGCGGGTGGCACTGCGGCGTTTGAATCGAACCGAGTATCGCAACACGATTCGCGACTTGACCGGTGTTGATTACAAACCTGCCGACGACTTTCCTGGCGATGATGTCGGTTATGGGTTTGATAACATCGGCGATGTACTTTCGCTGCCGCCGCTGTTGATGGAAAAGTATGTCGATGCCGCGATGGACATCGCTGGCGAAGCGATCTATGCACCGCCGCCTCCGGAGATTTTCGAGATCCAACGGACAGCTTCGAAGTTGATCGGTGCCGAGAAGTTCGGCGGTTCTGCCCCGATGGTGATGGCCTCTTCAGGGACCGTAGCGTTACAAGCAGACGTACCGTTTGGTGGGGACTACGAGTTAACCTTGACGGTCGGTGGTGACCAAGCGGGCGATGAACCGGTCAAGGTCGAACTGAATTTTGGTGGCAGGTCACGAATCATTGATGTGGCCAATGAGCAAGCCGAAGACATCGTCGTTCCGTTACGGCTCGGACGTGGCGAACGAAAAATCGAAATCAGCTTTCTCAACGATTACTACGAAGCCAACGTCGCCGACCGCAACTTTCATTTGTACCACGTCAAACTCACCGGCACCGAGCGGCGACGGACGACGATTGATGTGACCAAGTTGCCACTCAGCCATCGACAGATCGTGTTCGTATCGCCGTCCCGTGATGTCAGTGAATCGCAAGCCGCCCAAGCGATCATGTTACGTTTTGCCAGTCGTGCGTTTCGGCGACCGGCAACCACTTCAGAAGTTCAGCGACTGGTCACGTTGTTCGAAGAGGTTCGTCAAGCCGGTGGTTTATTCGAAGACGCGATTCAAGTCGCCGTCGCCAGTGTGTTGGTCTCGCCGCACTTTTTGTTCAAGATCGAAAGGCCACGTGAGCCCGAGTCTGATGGCGCGATGCCGCTGATCAACAACTATGAATTGGCGACGCGGATTTCGTATTTTTTGTGGAGCAGCATGCCAGATGATGAACTGCTGGCGATGGCCCACGAAGGAACGATACGCGATCGAGAGCGCTTGCTTCACAAGATCGCGTCGATGATTCGTGACCGACGTTCAAACCAATTTGTCGATAACTTCGCGTCACAATGGCTGCAGCTGCGCAACCTGGAAACGATCAATCCCGACACCCGTTTATTCCGCGGATTTGACGAGGAAGTTCGGTCGTTGCTGTGGCGCGAAACGCTGACGTTTTTCGCCGGTGCGATGCGTGACAACCTGCCGGTGACAAGTTTGCTAGATGCCGACTTTACCTACTTGAATGAACCGCTGGCGAAGTTCTATGGCATCGGCGGGATCGAAGGCAACGAGTTTCGCAAAGTCAGCTTGGCGGGGACGCCGCGAGGCGGATTGCTGACGCATGGCAGTGTCTTGGCCGTGACGAGCAACCCGACACGTACCAGCCCGGTAAAACGCGGCAAGTGGATTTTGGAAAACCTGCTCAACACCCCGCCGCCGCCACCACCGGCTGACGTGCCCGAACTCGAGCGTGGACAGTTGGCGGGGACGCTGCGCGAACGACTGGAGCAGCACCGTGCGAACCCCGCCTGTGCGACCTGCCACAACATGATGGACCCGCTGGGATTCGCGCTTGAAAACTTTGATGCCGTCGGACGCTGGCGAACCAGCGACGGTGTCGATCCCATTGATGCATCGGGTGCGTTTCCCAATGGCACCACGTTCAACGGAGTCGATGAATTGCGTCAGTTGTTGAGCACCGAACGCAAAGAAGATTTTATCCGAGCGCTCGCCGAAAAAATGCTGATCTATGCGATCGGCCGAGGCACCGAGTACTACGACAAATGCGCGATCGATCAGATCGTCGACGACTGTCATGCCGGTGGCGATCGATTTGCGTACTTGATTGTCGCGATCATCGAAAGTGATCCGTTTCAAAAACAAGGTTACCGAGAATAGCAATGCCCAAATCACTTTCACGAAGAACCCTGTTGCGTGGCGCTGGTGTCTCGATCGCGTTGCCTTTGCTGGAATCGATGTCGCCGACACGGTTGCTTTCCGCCGCCGGCAACGCACCACAGACGCCGCTGCGGATGGCGTTCTTCTATGTTCCCAATGGCATGCACATGCCGGACTGGACGCCAAGCAAAGAGGGTTTCAAATACGACCTGAAGCCGACGCTGGAGCGGATCGGTGACTATCGTGACGACATCAACGTACTCAGCGGTTTGACATTGGACGGGGCACACGCCCACGGCGATGGCGGCGGTGATCACGCCCGCAGTGTCGCCGCGTTCTTGACAGGAGCGCACCCGAGAAAAACCAATGGTGCGGACATTCAAAACGCGATCTCGGTCGATCAAGCCACCGCACAGTATGTCGGCGACCGCACGCGATTTTCGTCACTGGAATTGGGGCTGGAAGCGAGTGCCCAAGCGGGTAACTGTGACAGCGGATATAGCTGTGCCTATGCGTCGAACATGTCATGGCGCGGGCCGACCAACCCGATGGCAAAAGAGATTGATCCCGGGGCGTTGTTCGATCGATTGTTCGCCGGTCAGACCGTCAAGGAAACGAAGACCGCACTGTCGATCCGTGAGACCTATCGCAAAAGCATCTTGGACTTTGCGTTGGAAGACGCCAAACGATTGCATCGCGTGTTGCCGGAAGTCGACCGCCGCAAAATGGACGAGTACTTGTACGCCGTCCGTGACGTAGAAAAACGGCTTGGGGGCGCCGAACGGCTGCGTCTGACCGAAGAAGGCGTGCCGGACTACCCGCGTCCAAGTGGCGTTCCCAAAGAGTTGGAGCAACACAGTGACTTGATGATGGACATGGTGGCACTCGCGTTCCAAACCGACAGCACACGGATCTTGTCGTTCATGTTTACCAACGCAGGCAGCAATCGAAGCTACAACCAGATCGATGTCAGCGAAGGTCATCACGAGCTTTCGCACCACGGCAAAAGCGAGCACAAGCAAGCTCAAATCGCCAAGATCAATCGCTTCCATCTCGACCGTTTCGCGTACTTGCTAGGGCGGTTGCGTAGTATCCCGGAAGGCCGATCAAATGTGCTGGACAACAGCATGATCGTCTATGGCAGTGGCATCAGCGATGGCGACCGACACAACCACGACGACTTGCCGATTCTGTTGGCCGGATCGGCGGGCGGACGGATCAAGACGGGGCGCCATGTCGCTTACAAAAACGGCACTCCGCTGTGCAATCTGTACCTCTGGATGATGCATCAAATGGGGGCAGATGCGGCACAGTTCGGTGACAGCAACGGCGTTTTGCAGCTTTAGCACCAGCAAAGTGCCACTTCTTTGGGCTGGCAGACAGCCCGTGCGATTTCACGATTCCACTTGGGGATCGTCTCGTTGGCGAATCCGTCTATGATGGATGTCTCGACAGCCGGGAATCATTGCTAACATTGTGCATCGGGTTTGGGGGAAAGCTTCGCAGGAAGCGCGGGTAGTCCCCGTATCGAGCCCTCCCCGTTCCGGCCCCAGCCGTCCATCCATCCCCGTTCAAATCGCTGATGAATCTTTACCGTTTCGCTACCAAGTTTTCGTCCAAACTGATGGGCATTGCGATTGCCGCAACGACACTGGCCTCGTTGACGACGACCGCGCAAGTGTTCGCCGAAGATTGGTACCAGTTCCGCGGTCCAGGCGGCCAAGGAATCTCGACGTGTGAAAACGTTCCGACCGAGTGGAGCCCTAGCGAAAACGTCGTTTGGGAATTTGACGATCCCGGCAAAGGCTGGTCGTCACCGGTGATTCAGAACGATCGTATTTACCTGACGACTGCGGTTCCGCTGGGCGAAGAAAAGATTACGAGCGACGGAAAAAATACGAGCTCTGCGGAAACAGCCTATTCATTGCGTGCCGTTTGCCTGGATGCCAAGACGGGCAAGGCTTTGTGGTCGACACCGGTCGGTGAAGTTCCGCCGGGAGCAAAGGCGCACCCCAAGAACTCGCACGCCAGCGGAACGCCAATCGTTACCGAAGATCGCTTGTACGTTCACTTCGGAATCTATGGGACGGCTGCGTTGGATCTCGAAGGCAATGTGATTTGGAGTCGCGAGATTGTCTTCAAGCCCGTTCATGGTTGTGGCGGGTCACCGATCCTGTACAAAGACATGTTGATCTTTAACTGTGACGGTGGCGATCACGCGTTCGTCATGGCCTTGGACAAGGCGACCGGCGAGGACCGCTGGAAAACGGATCGGTCGGTGCCAGCGGAACTGAAGTTTTCTTTTTCGACACCACTGATTATCACAACCGATGCTGGTGACACGTTGGTCAGCGCCGCCAGCGATGCGGCGTACGGCTATGACCCGAACACGGGCGAAGAAAAATGGTACGTGCACTATCCCAAGAAATGGTCCATCGTTCCACGTCCGGTTTATGCAGGCGGACTGATTTTGGTTTGCACGGGCTATGTCGGCAAAGCAGAGTTGCTCGCGATTCGTCCTGACGGTTCGGGCGATGTCACCGAGACCCACGTCGAATGGCGTGATGACAAGTTTGTCCCGTTCAACCCATCGCCAATCGTTGTCGATGACATGATCTTTACCGTCAGCGATGATGGGATCGCCAGTTGCCGCAACTTGGCCGACGGCGAGATGATTTGGAAGAAACGACTTGGCGGCAACTACTCGGCGTCGCCGTTTTTGTCCGAAGGCAAGCTGTACTTCTTATCGGAAGATGGCGAGTGCACCATCATTCGTGCAATTGATGAGTTCGAAGAAGTCGCCCAAAACGAGATCGAGGACCGCACGCTGGCGTCGATCGTCCCACTTGATGGCGGCTTGCTGCTTCGCACCGCATCAACGCTTTACCGCATCGATTGATCGATGATCGAGTTGGAAGTTCACGCCAAACCGGGGGCCGCCAAGAATCAAGTTGGCGGTGTCCACGACGGCAGATTGCGTGTCAGCGTGACCGCCCCCGCCGACAAAGGCAAGGCAAACGCGGCGATCCGCAAGTTGCTTGGCAAAGCGCTTTCGATCGCGCCATCATCGATCGAATTGGTCAGCGGAGCGACTTCCCGGCAAAAACGATTTCAAATCGATGTCGATGGTGAGGCGGCTGAACGGCTACAAAGCGAAATCGGTCGGTATCTGTCACAATAACGATCTGTAAAACACGTTCGCACAGGTCAACAAGTCCAAAGAAGCACGATGCCAGAATCACCGTTCGCGATTGACTTGGAAGACATTCGATCGGCAGCCGAGTTGATCCGGCCGCATGTGTTGCAAACGCCATGCATCCATCACGAACGACTCTCCAAGCGATTGGGATGCGAGCTGTTTTTCAAGGCTGAAAACTTGCAGCACATCGGGGCGTTCAAAGCACGTGGTGCGATGAATGCGGTGTTGCGATTGTCGGAACAGGAAGCGTCTCGTGGCGTCGTCACCCATTCATCTGGTAACCATGCAGCGGCACTGGCACGGGCGGCGGCGATTCGTGGGATCACTGCCCATATCGTGATGCCGCACAATGCTCCGGAGATCAAAATTGCGTCAGTACGGAGCTTCGGAATCGAGCCGATCTTTTCGGAGCCCGATGCACAGAGCCGCGAAGCGAAGGCGGATGAAGTTCAATTGCAAACTGGTGCGGTGATGGTCCCGCCGTTCAACTGTGCCGAAGTGATGGCCGGGCAGGGGACGGTCGCGTTGGAGATCCTTGAGCAGGTCGAAAACATCGATGTGATTCTGGCACCGGTCGGAGGCGGCGGGTTGCTGTCAGGGATCTTGATCGCTGCCAAGTCGATGCGCCCAGACATACAAGTAATTGCCGTCGAACCGGAACTTGCCGATGACGCGGCCCGGTCACTGAAGTCCGGCCAACGAGAGCAGCCGACGCGATATGACACAATCGCCGACGGGCTGAGGACCTCGCTAGGCGATTTGACGTTCCCGATCATTCAAAACTTGTTGGATGAATTGCTGCTGGTCAGCGAAGAAGAAATCGTGACGGCCACGCGGGAGATTGCAGAGCAGGTGCACTTGATCGCCGAGCCTTCCGGTGCGGTTTCCTATGCCGGGCTGCGTTCAAACACCGATCGGTTCAAAGGCAAACGTGTTGCCGCCGTGATCTCCGGCGGCAACGTCGACTTCAAAGCTTTCCCGCTTTCCTAGACGTTCCGCAGAACCAAAAGTCTTAGGCAGAGAATGTGTGGGACTTCGCTGCGTCCCGGAATGAGCACGCAGGTGGTTGCTAGGTTGAGGCCCTTTCTGGGATCGAATGCCTGTTCGCTTCGGTCATTTGGTGAAGGCCAGTTACGCCGACCGGCGGGACAGCGAGCCACGGAATCAAGACGGTTCGTTTGGACAAGTTAGAAATGACTTCGGCAATCAAAGGTTGCTCGCTTTGCTGCCGTCCGACGAGAATTGGGTCTTTCACCGTTAGCGGAGTCAATGATTGATTGATGACCCACGCAAACGGTTCAATTTCCGCACGTCGTAGATCCTCTTGCAACTTGGCCGCTTCATGGACCGGTGTCGATTCGGGAAGGGTCACGACCAAAATGTGGGTGAACTTCGGATCTCGTAGACGCGGCAAGAGATTCTCAACAGACTCCGGCATTTGTGTCGATTGACGTGTAACTTCGCGGTGGTAGGCCATCGCGGCGTCAAGCAACAAGATCGTGTGGCCTGTCGGTGCTGTATCGAGCACAACGAAACTGTCTTCACCTTCGGCAACTGCTCTGGCGAACGCACGGAACACTGCGATCTCTTCGGTACATGGGGAACGAAGGTCTTCTTCCAGCAAAGCCAGTCCTTGTTTGTCGAGTCCGGCGCCTGCGGTTCGCAATACCTCATTACGGTAGGACGCTGTTTCTGCGGCCGGATCAATGCGACTGACACGCAATCCATCCAGGTTTTCTTCCGCCAAGGCATTGGCAACGTGGGCCGCCGGATCGGTCGTTGAGAGGTGCACCTGCAATCCTTTTTCAGCGAGTGCAACCGCGATTGCCGCAGCGACGCTCGTCTTGCCGACGCCGCCCTTTCCCATTGTCAGTACAACACCTCGTTGCTGCCTGGCAAATTCGTCGACCAAGTCGGAGATCGAATCTTGATCGTCGGCGCGGACGATGTGTTTGCCTGTGAGGTGATCCGGGAGTTCCGTTGTAGGCGTGTCAGGCGAAGTGATCGCTCGCAACGCCGCGATTCCCGTCAAGCTGTTTGAAGCCAGCGGCACCTCGGTACGCTTCAGTTTTCCGAGCCCTGACGGAAGCGACGAGATCGCCTGGTCACCGCGTGATTGCATTACAGTTGCAATCGGGTCTGATGGGATCGTCGTTTTGAAGATGCCGTTGATGACGAGGTGTTGGTTGGCGACTCCCAACGCACAAAGCTCACCACGCGTCCGCTCGGCCTCGCGGAGTGCCGAGGTGTCGGGACGAGTCACTAGGATCAACGTTGTTTGATCTTCGTTCGCAAGTGAAGCGACCGTTCGTTTATAAATCGCCTCCTGAGCTTGCAGGCCGGCGAGCGGTCCCAGGCATGAGGTGCCCGAGGTGTTTGTATCCATGAAACCTGACCAGGCCGATGGCAAAGTCAACAAGCGAAGCGTGTGCCCCGTTGGTGCGGTGTCAAAGATGACGTGGTCAAACGCTTCCGTGGCTGCCGTGTCACCGAGTAACTTTGCAAACTCGTCGAATGCGGCGATCTCCAGAGTACAAGAGCCAGAGAATTGCTCTTCCATGCTTTTGATTGCCGCTTCCGGCAGCACGTTGCGATAAGGGGCGACCATCCTTTCACGATACTCACTGGCGGCCTGCTCGGGATCGATGTTCATCGCCCAAAGGTTGTCGAGTGTCGCCACCGGTGTCGGTCGATTCGATAGTTTCGTCGCAAGGACCTCGTCCAGATTGGATGCGGGGTCTGTCGAAACCAGCAAAACCTTTAACCCTCGATCCGCCAAGTTCACGGCAGCCGCGCATGCCATGGACGTTTTTCCAACGCCACCTTTGCCGGTGAAGAAGAGGTTCCGTGTGGGAGAGTTTAGAAATTCCATCGGTGCTTGCTCCTTTCGCTAGCAGCAGCCTGAACCACCACAGCAACCGTCGTTCGAAATCGGTAAGGCTGGCTTTTGCTTGAGTGGCGAATCGGTCCACAACGCCAGGTTTTCGCGTTGCGGATACTCACTCCGGCTTACCACTTGGCCATCGACAAGGATCAGCGGCAAGCAATCGGTTCCTTCACTGCTGAGCAACTTTTGTACGCGCTCGTGGGCGGCGTATTCTGCGGCATCGTGTGCCAAATTGAACCGAGTGACGGAATGCCCTTGTTCCTTGAGCCATTCAAGATCCGCGGCGAATCGGGGTAGCACTGGATCCACTTGCGGTCCACAAACGCCGGTGCTGCAGCACATCGCTCGGTCGAATACGAGGACTTCACTCATCAGGTTCTCTCCTTTCAAATCGGCAATCGTCGATAAACGATTGGTGGTGTTAAAAAAACGCTGCCACGGCAATCAAAGGCCGTCGACCAATTGCTTTAGGCGTTGCAATTTGTCTTCGTTGACGCAATAGCAAACCTTCGGGCCATCCACTTCGCCTTGGACCAACCCTGACTCTTTCAAAATTTTGAGATGCTGGGAGACGGTTGATTGTGCGAGCGGAAGGCGACTGACGATCTCGCCACACATACAGGCATCGCGTTTGATCAGTAGACGTAAAATCTGCACACGAGCGGGATGTGCGATCGCCCAGGCCAACCCCGCCAGTTCATCGGCGGTGGGGTCTGGCTTCAGTTCAGCGGATGTGGTGTCGCAGCCTTTTCGCGTTGTTTTCTTAGCCACCGAGGGTCTCTCGCACACGGTCAATCGTCTATCTGCGATTAACGATACGCCGGTTGGCCAGGGTTGTCAACCTTAATGCGTTGGTGGCCAGCATTTACTAGGTAGGCCAATGCTCGCTAGGTAGGCCAATGCTGAGCGATTTTTGCTTTCAGGAATGCGACACTGCGGCGGAGTTGGTCCATGCCGTCGACTCCGTCTTCGATGCTGATCCAATTGTCAAAGCCTTTGGATTTCAGTTCGCTAAAGATCGCGTCGTAATCGTTCAAGCCCTTGCCGATTTCGCCATGCCGCAAACGCTTTGCATAGCCCTCGGCACCGCCTTCTTCGTTGCGTAGGTCTTCGATCGTTCCTTCGGCCAAGTATCGATCGCTGGCGTGCATGGTGACGACACGATCGGAAACACGTTTAAGAAGTTCGATCGGGTCTTCGCCGGCGAGGTAAGTATTCGACGGGTCATAGTTGACGCCGAAGTTAGGGTGATCGATACGATCGACCAACTTGCAAAAGACGTCCATCTTCTGAGCAAACTCGGGATACAACCAAAAGTCATCCTTGTAGTGATTTTCCAAGATCAGCGTGATGTTTCGTTCGGCCGCATAGGGCAAGCAGGCTTCGATGCAATCGGCCGCAAGGGAGACCCCTTGATCGACGCTTAGCTCAGGTCTCCGTTGACCGCTAAGGACGCGGCAATAACCACCGCCAAGCGTATGGGTCATGTCGATCCAACGCTTCTGTTTTGCAATCTCGGTCTCACGAAACGATTGGTCGGGGTGGGTGAAGTCGGGTGAGCAGCACATCATCGGGATGACTTTGCCGGTGTCTTCGACCATCGATCGGAATGTCGACCAGTTGGACTCGTCGTCCATTTCAAGAAAGCCCGCGTACCACTCCAGTCCGTCGACTTCTAAGTCGGCGGCGAGTTCGATCCACTGTGCGACCGTCATGCGTCCGTCTTTGCATAACGCGGTCATGAAGGCTTTGGGGAAGGCGGCTAATTTTGGCATGGCTGGGGTGCTGGAAGATTGGGAATGGGATGTCTTAGAGCCGCGTTTAGACGGGCTTCAAAACGCTTTTGACGACGGCACCCGAATGCATTTGATGAAACGCATCGTGCCACTGATCGATCGGCCAAACGCCGCCGATGATCGGCCGCACATCCAACGTTCCACTGCCAAGCAGCGCCAACACACGTTCCCAAATCGGCCAGTTGTGACTGAAGCTGCCTTGCAGCGTCACGTTCTTTTGCACCAACGGGTCCAGGTTGAACCCGAGCGGCTGGGGACCCCAGCCGACTTTGCTGATCCAGCCAGCGGGGCGGACCAAGTCGATCGCGATTTTCAAGGTCGCGCTCGCGCCGGCGGCATCAATCACGCCATCGCAGCCCAGCCCGTCACGTTGTCTGGCCCATTCCGCCGCGTCACCGATGATGGTTTCGCATCCATACGCGTCACTTGCGATCTTCAAGCGATGCGAGTCTTGTTCCAGACCGACCAACGCGACTTCGGCACCACACAGTCGCGCCATCGCGGCACAAAGAATCCCGATGGTTCCTGGTCCCAAAACGATGATCCGGTCACCGGGTTCGATGCGAGCGTTCTTGACCACGGCGTTGTATGCCACGCAGCACGGCTCGGTCAGGCAGGCTTGTTCGAAGGGAACTTGATCGGGGACATGATGCAAGATCCGCGAGGGAACGCGAACGAAACGTGTCATCGCCCCGTCGACGCCATATCCGAAACCTTTGCGTGTGGAGTCCAGGTTGTACAACCCACGCCGCGTCATCGGGTTGTCTTTGGAGATGATGGCGGCTGTTTCGGAAACGACGCGATCGCCTTCTGCCCAGCCCGTGACGTCCTTTCCCAAGGCCGCGATGTGCCCACCGATCGATGCTCCCTTGTTGCCAGACGGGGAGTAGAAAGATTTTTTGCCACCGAGGGCACAGAGAACACCGAGGGAAGAGATTTTAACCACGGATTACATGGATGGGCACGGATAAGAAAAGTAAATCGATTCGCCAAAAGCGAATCAAACCCTCACCCGTGTAATCTGTGGTTACTCTTCTCTTTCTTAATTTCCCTCCTCGGTGCTCTCTGTGTCCTCTGTGGCAAAAAATCTTTCTACTCCCCGTCTGGCAACAAGGGAGCATCGATCGGTGGTTGATCCTTCTTGCGGCCGATTCGGGGGGGTAAGGGGAATTCGAGGGTGAACTGGGTGCCACGGTCGAGTCCACCCTCG
>NZ_NPDI01000043.1:0-49678 GCF_002251265.1 Rhodopirellula sp. MGV
CAATGAGAGGTTGTCAGTAATTCAGTTTAGCGAACGGTTGGGGACGTTGGGTGGATCGGGGATTTTTACCGCTGGGTGATTGGCCCGGTTCTGTCCGGGGATGTGGTTGGTGGTCGGGAACCGCGGTTAGCGCCGTACGGCTAATGTTGGCGGAGTAGAGTTCTAGCTCGGGGGTGTTTTGGCGGATGCTTTTCAGGAGGGAGTGTGATTCGCCGGCGTCGGTGATGAAGGTGTCTTCGTTTTCGAGTTCGGCGAATTGGAAGGCGCCTTTGACGCCAAGCTTGTTGGCAGTCACCATCAAAAGACTACGGTCGGCTCGTTCCCGAACGAGCTGCTTGATCTGCGCGTCTTCATTGGCTGCCGTGGTGAGGTGACCGCATGCCGAGACGCCTCGTGGCACGAGCACCGCGATGTCGAAATGAATCGTGCTGAGTTGCTGGAATGTCGCGCTGCCAACAAGTCCTTGAATCGCGCCGTCGACTTGTCCGCCAGGAACGATCGTCGTCACCTTGCCCCCTTCGCCAAGGCGTACGGCAGCAGGAAGGTTGCTGGTCACAACCGTCAGGTCACTGCGATGGGCGATTGCTTCGGCAAGACACAGAGCGGTCGTGCCAAGGTCCAAAAACAACACGATGCCTTCGGGGATGATCTCGCTGGCGCGATTGGCGATCAAACGCTTTTCCTCGATGCCCCGGATCGCCCGACGTTGGTACGGGTACGGATCCTCGGAATGCCGCAACGCACCCCCGCGAACTTGCCGGAGCTTTCCCGCTTTGTGCAACTCATTCAGGTCGCGACGGATCGTGTCGGTCGAAACCTCAAAGTGCTGACTCAATTCGTCGAGGCTCGCTTGCCCATGTTCGTCGACCCAATGAGCGATTCTTTCCCGACGTTCGGATGCGAGCACGAATCCAATCTCCCGTAACGATCTAAATGATGAAGTTGCAGTTTGGTGCAGCTTTGATGCTTGAATCTGCAATGTTAAGCGATAATATGCAAATATGACGCACGAAAAAGCAACTTATTGCAGTTTGTTGCAGCCAATTGGGCTGTTTTTAGCAAATGGTCTCGTTGTTGGCGGCTGGGCGACGGCGATCCCGATCGTGGGGCGTAAGGCGGGACTGAGCGAATCGTTGCTGTCCGTCGTGCTGCTCTCTTTTGCGGTGGGCGGCATCGTGGCGATGTTGTTGACGCCACGTGCGATCCAGGCATTAGGGACGCGAACGGTCAGTCTTGCTGCCGGGGTCGGGTTCCTGTTTTTATTCCCGGTTGTGGTGGGGCTTTCCGAGCTTAGCCAACTTGCGATCGCGGCATTCTTTTTTGGCGGTTGCCATGGTGCGATGGATGTTGCGATGAACGCGAGCGCGATCGAAACGGAACGACTGTCGGGCCGTCGATTCATGTCCAAGTTGCACGGCTGTTTCAGCTTGGGCGCGGCCGTTGGTGCGGGGACCTTTGGTTTGATCTTGAATGACCAACCGGCGATGGTTGCATTTTGGTATTCGGCCATCATCGCGACGGCAATGGTGTTGATCGTGATTGCGGCTGGAGCGAAAGATCGCACGGCTGGGGTACAAGTCGCTGGACAAACCGAAGCAGCGGCAGGCGTCAGCGATACGGAACGGCAAGCGGAACATCGCAGTGCCTATCCGTTGTCAGCTGTTGTTTCACTTGGCACGATCGCGTTTTGTTGTTTGGTTGCTGAAGGCGCGATGGTCGACTGGCTGGTCAAACTGTTTCAGCCCGGCGAAGGTCCTACCGTCGAAACGGCGACGACGGGATCGGGTTTTGTCTATGCATCGTTTGCGATCGGGATGTCGGTTTGCCGATTCGCCGGCGACATGATCTCGCATTCGGTTGGTGATCGTCGGACGATCATCATTGGCTGCTTGGTATCCAGCGTTTCGTTGATGCTGGTTTTGATGACACGCAATCCGGTGATGGCCTATGTCCCGGCGATGTTCGCAGGCGCAGGGCTGGCCAATGTGATTCCATCTGCGTTTCGAGCCTGCGGCAAAGACGTGCGACGCGTGGGGCAGACGTTGGCACTCGTCACCACGATTGGCTATGCCGGGTTTTTGTTTGGGCCGCCAGTCATTGGCGTGATCGCCGATATGAGTTCATTACGAATCGCGTTGTTTGTTCCAGCCGCGTCGCTGGCGGTTGCCAGTGTTGTTGCGGCCATGGCAGAGGTCCTGCGGGCTCCTGCGATCGTCACGCGTGCGGGAGCTGCGGACCGATCAACGGATGACGCGATCCGAGTCAAAGAAGAGAACACCTTATTACAAGGAGAGATTTTATGAACGCAGAGACGTTTACAAAGTTGGTCGATGAAGTAGCGTTATTGTTGTTCGACTTGGACGGAACGCTGGTCGATTCGACTGCAAGTGTAAAACGGGCGTGGCGTGACTTTGCAGGACGCCATCAGGTCGCCGAATCGGACATCTTCGCGATCTCGGAAGGCCGCCAGGGGCACGCGGTTGTCGCCGAGTTGCGTCCGGATTTGGATGCGCTGGCGGAAGATCAGTTGTTGCTTGAGTACCAAATCGCTGACGCGAGCGATGTGGTCGAGGTGCCGGGAGCAAATCGGTTGCTCAGTCAGCTGGATCCTGCGCGTTGGGCAATTGTGACTTCGTGTACACGGCGGCTCGCGATGACGCGTCTGGATGCGGCGGGGTTGCCGCATCCGCGAACGCTGATCACGGCTGACGAGACACAGCGTAGCAAGCCTGATCCGCAAGGGTTCCAACTCGCGATGGAGCGTCATGGGATGCAGCCGTCTCAGTGTTTGATCTTCGAGGATTCGGCGGCAGGGATTGCGGCGGCAAATAGTGCGGGGATCGATGTGATTCAAGTTAGTCACGCCGTCGTGGCGCAAGAACACGGCACGATCGGATCGATCCAAGACTGGAACCTTTATCAAAGTGCCAGCGATACTGCGCGTCTTCGTACGGCCTAGTGGCGTGCATCAAGCGACGACGCCTATCGCGCGAGACGCTCTTCGAATTCGAGTTTCGATGACGAGTACAGCATCACGTATTCGAACTTTTTGACGGCCTCGAATTTAGAGATCCGCAGGTACTTGGCGTACAGATCGAAATCACCGCAGCTGGCCAAGTAGTCGAGGTCGATGGTGTGACCGAGGTCATGTTCGGCGGCACATTCCTGCATGATCGTCGGGTTGAGCGTCGCCATGAATTGATCGAGCAGCTCGCGGTCTCGTGTCGCCACAATGTCGCTGAAATAGGTGTTGCCTTGTTTTGGTGACGGTTTCTTCGTTTCAGCTTTTTGCGACTGAAACTCTTGAGTGGCAACGACAACAATGGCGGCCGACGACGTGACGATCATCATCAATAGGACGGTTACGATACGCATGAATCTCCTCTGGGTGGTTGCTGAACCGTAGGTCATGATTGGACGGGTCGCGCAACTGAATCCCCGAAAATTGAGGGATGCGGAATGCCGACATTTCACTGCGGTTTTTACGGTGTTTCACGGCGTGTCTCGTTTCACGCGACCAAACCGTTGCGGCACTGTTTTCGCGATTGCGAATTCGTGACAGGAGCTTGTCGAGGGAAAAAGTTTCTACGGAATTCACGCGTTGTTCAGCGCGCGGGAAACATCGCATCGGCCGTGGGGAAAACAGCTTGAATTCTTTCGACGAACCGCTGTTGTTTTTCAGTTTCAGCCGTCACGAAAGGTCGTGTTCTGTTCCGCAAACGTTGTGAGAAGGAACGTGATCATTGCCGAACGCGAGGCGGCAGGTTGGGCAAGTCTTCTGCCGACGTTTGGTGACTTGGGCGTCCGTGAAACTGAAACCATTAGGATGCGGGGCTGCGATCGGGCCGCAAGTCTGGCCTTTCGATGTGTTGTTTGGAATTGCTAAACGCATACCGCACACTGCTTCGAATGTTTGGACCACTGGGACACACGCATGTTGCATCGAATTGCAACAAGCCGAATTTGCACTGACGTCATGGATCGATCACACGCCAACGGATTGGTGGGGTGACGATGCGTTATTGGTCACGACTATTCCGCCGCGTGTTGTTGGTTTGCTGCATCGGGTTGATCGCTGCGTTCATGGCCCGCAATCAAATCGTTCGCTGGGCCGCGGTCCGCGGCGCAGAGATGGTGTTGTCGACACGGGTTGAGGTCGCCGCGGTAACGCTGAATTCCGATCGTTGGACGATCGAAGGATTGGTGGTTGAGGAACCCGGACAGCCTGGTGAGGTGCAAGTAGGGTTTGACAAGCTGACGATCGTTCCGTCGCTTCGGCGTGGGCTTCGTGATGGAGTCTGGCTGGAGCTTGTCATCGTCGATCACCCTCAAGGCCATTTGCGATTCGATGAAGCGGGCAAGTTGATCAGCGTCTTTCCGCAATCAAACTCCGAATCACAAGGCGGCGAGATCGGTGTGATTCCGGTGCATCATGTGATTATCAATGATGCGGAGTTCGCCGTGCATCAGATCGGAAAGCAGTCTCTATCGGTTACCGATGTTGATGTGCATGTGCGATGCGAAGGGAACATTGATGCGCGAGTCACGATTCCCGCATTGTTCGGCGGCAGTTTGGTCGCCCAGTGCAAGTTGGATGCGAAAACATTTGCCGGGACCAGCGCGGTTGATCTGTTAGGTATCAAGCTGGACAGCCAAAGGATCGCCGAGTTGCCGCTCGTCCCCGCGATTGTGAATGTGGAAGCGGTGAACGCCGGGCTGGATTTTCAGCTGCGCAGTTCACATCCTCCGATCTCAGAAAATTTGCTTGATAGCCAAGTCAGCTTGACGGTTGATTTGCATGACATTCGATCACAGCGATTGGGCGAGGTTTGCAAACAGGTGCGTGTGGCGGGTGCGTTCGACAATCGCCACGCGAGTTTGGATGTGATGGCGAACCCCTTCGATGCACAGTTTTTGATTGCTTCGCGTGTTGATTTGCAATCGCCTGATCCGTCGGCCACGTTCGATTTGCGTCTATCACCGTTTGAGCTTGGGCCGTTGGCCGAGGACTTGTCCAAGTCGCTTGCCGGTGAGCTGCCTGAGTTGCCACCCGGTGATCTGACCGCTGCGGCTGTGATTCAGGCTTCGGCAAAGTTGGTTGGCGATCAACTTCATTTTGCCGGTCAGACCCGTTGTGTTGCCAATGAGATCGAAATCGCTTCGATCGCCCTGCCCTCCGCAGTTTTCGAGGCCAAGATTCATGGCGATTCATCGATCAACGACTTTGCCGCGATGTCGGGTGAAGCGACGGGAACGGTGCAGGTGTCGCCCTATCAAATCGCCGCGGTCGCGGATCGGTTTGGCGTTGCCAATGCGAAAGGTCTGCTTGCTGCCGATGCGAGTTTTGTCGTCCCGCTGGAATCGGTGAGCCAACCGACTGCGGCGGTGATCGCATCGAAACTGTATTGGAAAGAATTGAACGCGTTCGGCTTCGGTGTTGATGACGCCGCAGTCCGTTGTGAATTGAGAGACGGAATCGCAGCGATTCGTTCAGATGTGATCGTGGTTCGCGATGTTGCCAAGGACGCGCTCGTTGAGCTATCGCCAAGCGTCGAGGCACACTTGGTTGGTGACAAGGTGCTGACCACGCAATTGGAATGCTCGGTTCAGCCAACCGACACTCTGATCAAACAGTTTGGGCTCGAATCACTTACGCCTCAGGGGCGTTTAAGCACGTCGCTGAAGGCATCCTGTTCCCTGTCGGAAGTCACTGATGTTGCTGCTTGGCAAGCGACAACACAATTGCGACTGAATGATCTTGGCGTGGTTGGCGAACGGATTTCGGACATCGATTGGCAGGTGCAGCTTCAGCAGGGCGAGATTACATCAACACCGCTCGTATTCCGCTGGCGAAATGCAACCGGTGAGTTGTTGTTGAATGGTCTTGTCGACGATCAATCAAGTCTGGACGCAAGTCTTGCGATCGACGGCGTATTGTTGGACGAGATCGGACAGCTAGTCGCAAAGTTTTCGGATGCGGCCATCCCTGTACAAGGACTCGCCGAAGTGGACGGCAAGGTGCATGTCACTGCGGATCTAAAGACCGGAGCCCATGAGATTGTGGCATCTGGTTTAGCGAGCCTGCGGCAAGCGAGCTATCAAGGTTCTGCGGTTGGCGATGCGGACTTGCAATGGGAGCTGACACCAGATGGGGTGCAGCTGCAGACGATGTCCGACAATTGCTTTGGCGGCCGATTTTCGGTGGCGGCCCAAATGAATGAATTGGATTGGACGACGACACAAGTTCAGGGACAGTTTTCAGAGATTCAATTGCCTGCCTTGGTCGCGTTGTCTGGCCAAGCGTTGCCCTCGACGGGGCTATTGCAGGGTGGCTTCCAAGTTACTTCCTTGGCAAGTTTAGAATCGCTCGCCGGGAACGCATGGCTAGGGACCAAGCAAGCATCGGTTCAGCGGATTCCGTTGCAGCTTGACCGTGCCACCGTTACCGTTGCTGATCAACGGTTAAGCAGCCAAGTTGACGGCAGCGTGTTACGAGGTCGCTTCACCGGGACCGCATCCACACGTTTGGAGCAGTTGGTCGCGTTCGCGTCGTCATCGACGATGGAAATTGAAAAGGTGCCTGTCGCTGGTCGAGCCAAGTTGGTTGGTTTGCCGGTTGATCAAATCGTTTCGGCGTTGCGATTGGGACCAGAGTTGCGTTCGGTTGGCGG
This sequence comes from Rhodopirellula sp. MGV, assembly GCF_002251265.1. Taxonomy (NCBI): domain Bacteria; kingdom Pseudomonadati; phylum Planctomycetota; class Planctomycetia; order Pirellulales; family Pirellulaceae; genus Rhodopirellula; species Rhodopirellula sp. MGV. The sequence goes on from NZ_NPDI01000043.1 coordinate 6,672, forward strand.
GGTGATCACGGGAGAATGTGTTCGAGAAGCGAATGCATTTGACGGGCGGCATCTTTGTAAGGTTTCCGGCGCACTGGAAGACTTTCGTTACAACGGTGTCGGACTCTCACAGATCTGTTCGTTGGACGCGGTCGTGCATCCCGAGCGGGTCGAACTGAACAGTTTGCAAGGTCGCTTCGCCGATGGGCGGATCAATGGATCGGGCGCATTGACGTTTGCTGGAATTCCGTCGGGCTACTTTGATTGTGTGGTTAGCCGGGTGAATTTGCGTCGGGCGACATCGGCTGTCGGTGTGAATGATCTTTCCGGGGCGGCGACGCTGCGGCTGCGCAGTCGACTTGGTCCTGTGATTTCGGGCCGAGCGGACGTGCAGGTTGATCACTTGGTTGCCGCCGGAGTGGGCGTTCGACAAGCCACGTTTCCTGTCGATTGGAGTTTTCGTCCGGCGGGGATGACGGCGCGTTGGCAATGTCGCGCGGGACGGCTTTCGTTGGGCGGCGGGACCGTTCGCGTCGCGTCGGAAGGTCGCTACACACGAAGCTTGGATACCGTGACGTCAGTGCAAATCCAACGCGTCGATTTAGCCAAATTGATGGAACGCGGCTCAGCGGGTTCGGGCATTGTTGATGGAGACATCACGTTACGTGCGAAGCATGCGCGTTCGATCGATGACATCGTCGGCACCTATGACTTTGAAATGTCCAACATCGAAGCGATGGAGTTTCCGATTTTGGATCAGTTACCGAAGATGGTCACGCTGTCCGCACCCACACCTGGTCGCGGGCAAGACGGCGCGATCGCGTACGGGCGAATTGGTAACGGCATCGTGCATGTTGATGAGGTCGCGGTGTATCAAAGCAACGTGCAGGTCTTGGTAACTGGTAAAGCGAACTTCAACCAGTCGTTGGACTTGGATGTGGTCGCGAGCACCAGTTCGGAAAGCCCTACGGATCAGTTGGTGTCGCTGTTGGATTCGCCGTTGATGTTGGCGGCGCCTGCACCGGTCGCGTTGATCGTCAAGGCAAACGAATTATTAAAGGATCGCGTGGTGAACGTGCATGTCGGCGGGACGGCTAGTCGCCCGGTGCTGCGTTTGCAAACCGGAAAACAGCTCGGCCAAAACGCGGTTAAGTTTTTCTTGACCAGCAGCTTTGGCTCGGCGGTGACCAACGTGTCACAACTCAAAGAAAACCAACGTCGAAGATAATTTTAGAAGTATCGATGGATCGAATCATGAAACAGACAAACGTTTTCGCGATGGGAATGCGATCGCTTGTAATCGGACTGCTGATCGCGGCGGTCTGTTCCAGCCAGGTCGGATGCCGTACGGCCGCGTCGCTGGGATTGCCGGTTTCAGCTGGCGGCCATCCGTTGCTTTCGGCGGCCAGTAAACGCCGTCAAAAGGCGGGGCACCCGAAGATGATTCCGACTGAGCTAGCGAAGGAAAGTTTGCCGGCGCACCGCGTCGAAGCGGGCGACGTGTTGGTGATCGAACCGAACGACTTTAATTCACCGATCCGATTGTCGTCAGACCAGACGGTGCAACAAGACGGAACGATTGAGCTTGGTGGGTACGGGCGTTTGAAAGTCGCCGGGATGTCGGCGGAAGAGATCCAGTCGCAGGTTCAAGGAGTTGTCACGCGAACGGAACTGGCAAAGCGGCAACGCAAAGTAGAGCTGGCGTCACACCGTGGTAATTCGCTGGGTTTGCCCGTCGAGCCAGCGGAGTCTGAAGACTTTGGTGTGACGGTCCGCTTGGTCAACAAAGAGAGTGCTTTGTTTTATGTGATGGGCGAAGTCAATGCGCCAGGATCGTATCCGCTGGTTGGGCATGAGACCGTGTTGGACGCGATTATTGCCGCTGGTGGTTTAACGGATCGCAGCAACGACCACAAAATCATTTTGACGCGTCCACAGCCGGACGGCCAAGAGCGGGCGATCTATCCGGTGTGCTATCAACAGATTTTACAGTTGGGAGATGTGTCGACGAACTACCAACTGATGCCAGGCGATCGGATTTATGTGCCTAGCATGTCGATTTGGGAAGACGTCAAACAGAGCACCGCATGGGGCAATGAAAAGAGCTGCCCCCATTGTCGCGATTACTCGAAAAAATAGGATGGCTCACAAGAAACCGAACTTACCGACGAAGATCTGTCCGGTATGCGGACGTCCGTTCGTCTGGCGAAAGAAGTGGGAGCGATGTTGGGACGAGGTGAAGTATTGCTCGGAGTCCTGTCGCAACAAGGCTAAGAAGGAGAAGTTCGGTTGAGCTATGAAACGTTGATGTTCGCGCACCTGGTGACGGTGGTGCCGTGCATTGGATTGGGGATCGCGGCGATGTTGCTGCGCAAAGGTTCGCAGCCACATCGTGTGGTTGGCCGCGTTTATGTGGGACTGATGCTGCTGACGTCAGCGATCACGTTGTGCATGCCCGCACGGGCCGGCGGACGGTTGTTTCTGCACTTCGGTTTTATCCACACGTTCTCGGTGATCACACTCGTTTCGTTGCCGTACGCGATCTATGCGGTGCGGACCGGCAACGTACGTGGGCACCAGATTTCGATGGTGATGACGTATGTCGGTGCGATCGTGATTGCTGGATCGTTTACGTTGTTTCCGGGACGCTACCTGCACCAACTGTTCTTTGGCGATTGACGTCTTCCTTGAAACCTATTCTTTGTTGTCGTGTGCGTCCCCAAGCAACGCGATGACCCCGTTTGGAAAGTTGTAACGCCAGTAGTAGTAGCCGTGACCACTTGCGTATTCGCGATGTTGAACCTGAAAGCCTTTGGCTTGTAAGACATCGCGGAGGTGTCGCGTCGACTTGAAAATGCTGGTGTCACCGTGGTCTTCGAATGATCCGGCTTCGAGGTAGAAGTTGACATCGGAAACGTCGGCACTGACGAACTGCCTCGTCAGCCATTCGGGGTCCGCTTGGGGGCTGCCGGGTTTGGCGCCTGGCGACCACCAGAACGAGCCTGATTGGCAATAGGCGTTGCCAAAAATCTCGGGCAGTGTGAGCCCGATGTAGGCGGCCGCCAGACCGCCATAGCTAGCGCCCGCAACAACGGTTCGAGACCGATCGGCGGTCAGATGTTCTTGGCGTGCCCAAGGCATCAATTCGTCGGACAAGAATCGGGCGAAGTCGGGGTTACACGGCAGTTCTTTGGAGCGAGACGCTTGACTGGGATTGCTGATCAAAATCGCAGCGGTGGGCGGGATTTGTTTTGCAGCGATCAATCGGTCCAGAATGTGTGGGACGTCGACATCGTTGACATAGCGTTCGCCATCGAAGACCACCATCAAAGCGTTGTCGGGATCATCGCTTTGATATCCGGACGGGCGATAGACGAACACGTTGCGGGTGTTGCCAAGGATGTCACTTGTGATGCGATGTGGTGTTACGCTGCCGGTCGGAATTTTAGGCTCGGATTCCAGCCAGGGTTGCGCGGGAGCACTGGGTAGTTCAAGAACCGATTCTCCGGCAAAGCGATCGACAGGATGTTCGGGAAACGAATGGGGATTGAGTGGGTCAAGTTGCGCGGTGGCCAAAATGGCGCGGCGACGGTCCCAGAATGATTCGTTGAGTTGCGGCACGTCGGGAGCGAGTTTGTAACTCAGTCGTGCCGAACGTGGGACGCGGTAGCTCGCATACCAGACGTCAGTGTTTTCGAGACGGACCATTTCATCGTGGTCGCCTGATGGTGCTGAGAACACTTGCGCTCGGTTCTTAGCACCTCGATAGAGAAACGTGACCAAGGCTTCGTCGTCAGCGAGCGGAGGAGTGACGTTTTCGTACTCGACAAGCGGTGCGCCGGAGGATTCGATTTCGTTCCAAAACGATTGTGTGTTTTCGCCTCGGGCAATGCTGCGCTGTAATGCTTTCAGCCGCGGGCTTGCGGGTGATTGTGGCGGCGGCATTTGCTCGGAAGCCGGCACGATTGAAGCGAGTTCGAGCTCGACCGTTGTTGGAACGGCGGAGGTGATGTGAAGACGCACTGAGTTTTCTTGAGGTAGAACGAAGTAAAAACTCTCGCGTTCGCCGTTCCCCTTGGCGAGTCTTCGTACCGGCGCCTGGTTGCTGTCGACAAGCGACAGTGTTGCATCCTGGCCTGTGAATTGGCCGCGAATGTAGTCACCTTCGATCGCATTGAGACGAATGGTGATTGGGTGGTTGGCATCCAGCGATCCTTCCAACGACTCCCCCGCACCGAGCATTCTGTCGGTTTGATTGTTTGCGGAAAGCGTCGTGGAAAACGGCGTGGTGAGCAGCGCGAGGAAGATCGCCGAGGTGGCGAGCGCGTTGTCGGAGATCGCGGCAAAGGTTGACATCAACGTTCAGCCTGAGGGATGGAGGTGGTGGGACGCGACGACGGATTTGCAGTGCGCGACAGCGAAAACGCTTTCGTTTTCCGAGGGGCGTGAATGCTCCATTGAGTTCATCTCAACGGCGTTTCGACGCGAAATGTTGTTTTCCAAACTAATCCTTGTTTGACGATGTTGCAATTGATTCGCAATAGCATTAGTTTTCTGGGCAGCGAGCGATCGAGTGCTTCTCTTAGCCAGCCAACCTTGCGGGATTCGGCCCGCCGCGTGGACCGGGTAGACGTCCCATCCCGCGACTTGTTTTTACATTCCTTTGGCGCGAGTTTAAGAGAACACGTACATGAGTCTTGGCAAACGATTTCATTCCAATTGCACGCACCGCACCGCTGCATCACGCGGTTTCACGTTGGTCGAATTGTTGGTCGTGATCGCGATCATCGGCATCTTGGTGGGGTTGTTGCTTCCGGCGGTCCAAGCGGCTCGCGAGGCAGCACGTCGGATGAGCTGCGGCAACAACATGAAGCAGATCGGGTTGGCGCTGCACAACTATGCGTCGGTCTATCGCGAGCGGTTTCCCAATGCCGGATACGCTTGGCCCGGCGGCTATCCGAATGATTACTCGCCGATGGCAAAGTTGTTGCCGTTCTTAGAGCAGGTCGCGTTGACGGACCTGATTGATTTCAACTTGTATCTTGGACACCCTGCGATCGCGGACATCCCTGAGGGGCTTCGCGAGGCGGCCGGGACTGCGGTTCCGACGTACCTGTGTCCCAGCGATCCTGAGTCCCCGACGCATATGACCACGATGCCCTCGGGCGAGAGTCTGACGATTGCGGGTTCGAATTATGCGATGAATCAAGGCAGCGGAATGGACGGCGTTTTCCACCCCAGTTTTGACGAAGCCGACGGGCTTTGCTGGGTCGGGGCGAAGATTCGTTTCGCATCGGTTCTGGACGGAACGACTCATACGTTGGCGTTTGCGGAATCGCTTCGCGGTCCCAGTGGAACGATGGCCGAGCTTGGTCGCAATAAGAACACGACACAGCTCTATCGAGCAGCGATGGCGGCCGATGCCCCGACGCTCGTGTTACTAGACAACAAGGACCTGGAAGGCCTCTGGCCGACAATCCCCGAGTGGAATGGGAATCGCTTGTCGTTCTGGTTGCGTGGGTGTTCGCCGGATGGGCCGATCATGAATGGGCGATTGACACCGAACGCCATCGTACCCGATCTTGTTCGCGGGTCGTCCAAAGTGACGGCGGCACGAAGCCATCATCCGGGTGGTGTCACGGTTGGGCTTTGTGACGGCAGCGTCCAATTCGTCACCGACTCGATCGATCGCGATGTCTGGCACGCGGTGTGGACGCGGCATGGAAGCGAAACCAACGTGAACGATTTCGCTAACAACTAGGCAAACACGGTGAGTGCCCTCGCTCCTGAACCGATTTCAGAAACTGATTCGAACGATAGTGTTGGCGTCGAGAAGAAGCCTCGACGCAAGAACCGCCGTTCTTTTTGGATGAAGCAGTTCATCGCGTGGCACTGGATCAGTTCGGCAATCAGCTTGGTCGGGATGCTGTTGTTTGCGATCACCGGGATCACGTTGAACCATGGTTCAGAGATCGAGTCGGAGCCGGAACGCCAGTCTGAAATTATTCAGTTGGCGAGCGAGCAACGTTCCGAGGTAACGGCGTTGCCCGTTGAAGGTACCGGCACATTGCCGCAATCACTGGCCCAAAGCCTTGGCGAGCAGATCGGTATGAGCCTTCAAGGTCGGCCAGCGGAATTCTCCGAGGACGAAGTTTACTTGTCGATGCAGGGGCCTGGTTCGGACGCTTGGTTGGCGATCGATCGTGAGATGGGTGAAGCCGAGTTTGAAGCGACGCAGCGTGGTTGGATCGCTTATTTCAACGATCTGCACAAAGGCCGGCATACGGGAACGGCTTGGAAATACTTTCTGGACGTGTTCTCGGTTGCCACCATGGTGTTTTGTTTAAGCGGGCTATTGCTGTTGGCGATGCATGCCAAGCGTCGTTCGATGACTTGGCCATTGGTCGCCGCGGGGCTTCTCGGCCCGTGGTTACTAATCGCGATCTTTATGCATTAAGAAATTGACAGACAGATTAACTGACAAACGACTCATTGAATGACAGAGGAATCCACTGATGAGAACCTTTTCAGCGTGGTTGGTTTTGCTCGTGATGGGGACCGCTCCTATCGCTGCGGCCGAGTTGTCGTTGGACGTGGAAATACCACGTCTTGACGTATCGGAGTATCACCGTCCGTATGTTGCGATTTGGGTTCAGGACGAAGACCAAAAGGTCGCCGCGAATTTAGCGGTTTGGTACCAAATTCGAGGCTCGCGAAAAGGCCATGGAACCAAGTGGTTGCCTGATTTGCGTCAATGGTGGCGGCGGTCGGGCCGCGGATTGGAGATGCCCGTCGATGGGATTTCTTCGGCAACGCGTCCTGCCGGCAAGCACGAACTGAAGTTCAATACCGCAGATAGCGAGTTGGCAAAGCTGAAGCCTGGCAAATACACGTTGTTGGTCGAAGCGTCACGCGAAGTGGGCGGCCGAGAGCTGGTCGAAATCTCATTTGAATGGCCAAAGAAGACCGCTGAGCCGATCAAGGTTCGCGGCGGAAAAGAATTGGGTGAAGTCGTTCTGACAATCACCCCTTAACAGCATGTTGATGCTTCATCCGAAGATCAGCACGCTGCCAATCCTGCTTTCGAATTCACACTGACTTAAATTCACACTGACTCTGTCTCTTTAAGATTTGAAGGACTGTTTCATGATCCGTACTGCACTGTTTTGTGTCGCGTCGTTTGTTGCGTTGTCGAGCACTTGTTTTGCCCACAAAGTCTGGTTACGCCCGTCGCAGACCTCGTTGTCTGGATCGGAGCCTTGGGTGACCGTCGACGCCGCGGTTTCAAATGACCTGTTTTACTTCAATCACTTTCCGTTGGGGCTCGACGGTTTGGTGGTGATCGGACCTGAAGGAAAAGAGGTCGCCGCGCAAAACGAGAGCGTCGGCAAGTACCGCAGCGTGTTTGACGTCGCCCTCGAAGAACAAGGCACGTACCGTATCGCCGTGTTGAACAAGGGGATGTTTGCCAGCTGGGAAGAAGGCGGCGAACGCAAGCGCTGGCGTGGGACGCCGGCTACGTTTGACGGCGTGATTCCAGAGGGTGCGACGAACGTCAGCATTTCGGAGTCGATCGGACGCGTTGAAACGTTCGTCACCAACGGCGCGCCAACTGGTACGGCGCTCGAATCGACCGGTGAAGGAATCGAACTCGCTCCGGTATCACACCCCAACGACCTTTACGCTGGTGAAGAAGGCACGTTCCAATTGTTGGTCAATGGCAAGCCTGCACCTGAGATGGAAATCGAGATCATTCAAGGTGGAACACGCTATCGCAACGCTCAGGATTCGGCCAGGGTTAAAACCGATGACGAGGGCAAGTTCTCGTACAAGTGGCCAGAAGCTGGCATGTATTGGTTGTCGACGTCGAAAAACGACACAGACACCTCGATCCCGAACGCGACTCAGCGCCGTCTGAGTTACACCGCGACGCTGGAAGTGTTGCCACAGTAGGGCTTGCAACCGTTCTCGTCAAAGTGAACGAACCGTTCGTCTCCGGGGTGCTGCGAAGAATTGGATTCTTCGCGGTGCCCTTTTTTGATACGCGGACATCATCGCGAGTTAGGGTTCGGAAATCGACGAGATGTATTGATCAATCGCGTTGAGAAGTGAATCGATTCGTGGTTCCAAACGGTCGAAGGTCCGTTCGAATGCGACACCATCATCCTCGCCGGTGAACGACTCGAGTTGCTCTGCCGTTTCGATCGCGTCGCGTTGGCGAAAGAATCGAATGGCCTTTTTGATCTGCAACGCGTACTGGTTGCTTTGCGACGGGTCCCAAGGATCCAAAGACTGTGCGAGTCCTGCGGTTGCCGAGCGGATTTCGTCGGCATAGTTTCTCGCGATCTCTTGCAAACGTTTTGGCTGGCCACCGACGTGTTTGAGGAGTAGCGCCCAGGGAATTTCAAGGTCGCCGATGATTGGTTCGGCAGGCTTGTCAATCATAAACCTCGGCGACTGTGTTTCGTCGGTTTGCTCACCGAGAATGGCGATCTCGATCGCGCGGAAAAGCTGCTTTGGATTGACGGGTTTGGCAACGTAGGAATCCATACCGGCGGACAAGCATTTCTCGCGGTCGCCGGCAAGCGCATGGGCGGTGAGCGCGACGATTGGCGTATGCTGTCCGCGTTGGGCGTCAAGTTCACGAATTTTTGCGCACGCTTCAAATCCATCCATTTCTGGCATTTGAATGTCCATCAACACCACATCGAATTCCTGGTCGGTCGCGGCCTCGACAGCTTGGAGGCCATTTTCGGCGACGACGGTACGGTGGCCAGCGGCATTCAGAATCGCCAAGGCGAGTTTTTGATTGGGGATACTGTCTTCGGCAAGCAAGATGGACAGCGCGTTTAAATCGGGGGTCTGCTTTCGTCGTCTTGCCGACGGCACGGACGATTTGATTTCGACGTCTTCACGAACATTGAGTGCTCGAACAATTAATTCGCAGAGTTCAGACTGTTTGACCGGTTTGCGGACGCTGCCACTGATGTTTGGTGCGGTCGATTCACTCGGCGAACCCTCAGGGCCGGATGATGTCAGCAGCAAGAATGGGATCTTGGAAAAGTAACTGGGAGATTGTGAGACCGTCGTTGCGAACTCGTAACCGTTCATCCCGGGCATGTTGAAATCCGAGATGATCATGCTGAACGCTTTGCCCTCGGACTCACTCAAGTGCAGCTGTTGCATCGCGTGTTCGGCGCTGCATGCGGTGACGACATGGATTCCATGCGTCTCGAGCATTTCACGCAAGATAACGAGATTCATTTCATAGTCGTCGACGACCAACAGATAAGTCGACTGTAGTTTTTCAATCAACTGACGCCAGGGAGTCGTTGTCATCGATTCGCTGCGTCGGAACACGGCGGTGAAATGGAACGTGCTCCCTTCATCGAGAACGCTCTCGACCTCGATTTGGCCTCCCATCGCTTCGGCCAGACGAGAGGCGATTGAAAGCCCTAGTCCTGTGCCGCCAAATTTCCGCGTGGTTGAAGTGTCAGCCTGTTCAAAATTCTCGAAGATACGTGAGAGCTTGTCTTGTGGAATCCCCACCCCTGTATCAGCAACACTGACACGCAATTTGACGAGGTTGGACGGGATCGGATCCAAAATATCGACAGCAACGTTGACCAGCACATGTCCGGCGGGTGTGAACTTGATGGCGTTGCCAACCAAATTCAGGATCACTTGACGCATCCGTCCGGCGTCGCCGATGACAACATCAGGGACGTTACTCGCGATCCGACAAGACAGCTCGAGATTCTTTTCGTGAGCTTTGAGTGCGAATGTTTTCAGGGTATCGCCAATCAGTTCGCGAAGTGCAAAGTCGTGCGATTCCAGGTCTAGTTTACCGGCTTCGATCTTGGAGAAATCCAAGATGTCGTTGATGACAATCAGCAGTGATTCGGCTGAATCGGAGACGGTTTCCAGATAATCACGTTGCAGCTCGTCCAATGACGTTTGCAACACCAAATTCGTTAGACCGATCACGGCATTCATCGGGGTGCGAATCTCATGGCTCATGTTTGCCAGGAAGTCGCTCTTCGCTCGCGAGGCACGCAACGCATCTTCACGCGACTGGATCAGTTGATATTCTTGTTGCTTGCGTTCGGTAAGATCGACGATCGCGCACAACACATAGATTTGGTCGCTGGTCTGGACCGGTGTCAAACCGATCTCGATCGGGATCATTTCGCCAGATTGACGATAGGCAGAAAGCTCGATGCCGCCGCCCATGCGGTGCACGGCAGTAGGTTCATCCGATTGCTGATGCTGGCGATGCAAATCCCGGAAATCTTCTGAAAACAAACGGTCAATTGTCATGCCCTTTAGCTGTTGGCTGTCATAGCGGAACAACAACTCGGCTTGAAGATTAGTAAGTGCCACCTCGCCAGATTCGTTGATCATTAGCATTGCGACGGGCGCGGAACTGAACACCTCTTGGAGCAATTTTTCTTTTCGCTGCAAAACGTCTTTGGCTTCACGTAAGGCTCGGCTTTCATTGACCAGACGGATTCGCATGTCGTTGAATTGGCGAGCCAGAATACCCAGCTCGTTTTTCGAATTCATCTGGACAGGCGCGTCGATGTCGCCTTCTGCAAGGCGTACGGTGGCCTCGGTCAGTTCGACAATCGGAGCCGACAACCGTTTGGCAATCCAGTTCGCGATACTCGCCGAAGCGACCGACAAAATCAATGTCATCGCGACCAAAAGTGATGCGATGAAATTGGTGAGCGACGAGACTCGTTTGGACTCTTTGTCCATTAAGTCAAGGTTTGTGCTTCGAAGTTGGTCGAGCAACGTTGTCACTTCGAGTGCGACGGGAACGGCTTCGGTATTCAATCGATGTCGCGCTACATTCCATGGTTGCGATGTTCCCCGTCGAAATAAAACTTCTGCGAGTGATTTGAATGCTCGGAATTCGCCTTGAATGAGATTGACGATCTGGCGTTGTTCGGGATCAATTTCCGATTGATGGTCGATCAAAAATTGCAGTTGGCTTTCGGCGATTTGAAGCCATTGTTGGTAGGCGGCCGTGTCGACGTCGCCTTCTTGATCAAGCAACCGCAGTAGCACCGTTTGGCAGCGTGTGAAAAAGCCACGCACGTCCGCCATCGCGGCTAACAACGAGTGACGACCACTTTCATGATGCAGTTTTTCCAAGTCGATCACATTGGTAATCGAATTGACGATGTTGTCGCCGATCGGTCGCACGCGTTCGTTGTAAAACACACGTAGCGGTTGATTGCCAGGCGTGTTGGCGACGTCTTCGATCCACCATTGAGTTTCGTGTAAGTCCATCAAACACAACTCGATCGTTTCCAAATCCTGCATCCCCACGATTTCGTCGTGCTTCGTGCGAATTTGACCGAGTTGCTGAAGCGAAGGCGTGATGATTTCTTGCCAAGCTGACTCACGCGCGTCCAAGAATGCGGGATCACCTGAAACGATCCAACCGCGAAGTCCCGCGAGTGATTGTTGAACTCCGGTGATTATTTGCATTGATGCTTGGGCGGCTGGCTCGCGAACTTCCGTCAGCCGAAGCGTGTGAGATCGCAATGTCAGCAACAACATCAGAACGATCACCAGTCCCGCGAGACCGAGTGCGGCGATTGCCAAGTGTGACTTTAGCAGTTGAGTCCGCAGCGGCTTTCTGGCGACGAATTCGTCACGCGGCACTTCGTCAGGGAGCAACTCGATCATTTGTCACTGCTACCGGCTGAAAGCCAATGCGGGTCAGCGTTGACAACCTCATCGAGGCGTTGAAGCTGGCGTTCTAAAATCCCAACACGTTGGTAGACATGCGCCGGAAATTTTCGACCGGTCGAATAAACCTCTCGGGGTGGCAAGGCATTAGGAAGTTGTGAATGCAGGTACGCAATCTCGGACACGACTAGCGAAGCCAAGTTGAGTACGTCACCGGGTTGTACGTTGTTAAATCCTCGATCGGACGAATCAAGTTCAAGTATTTCCAGTCCCGATTTTTCGGCGATCCGTTGGATGGTTCGCAAACATCCAAGCAGTCTCGCGTACACATCCGCTGGTTTTTTATTCGGTTCAAAGTTCGGCGGCGAAGGCATGACCTGACCGACGGCGGATTGTTCCAAAATCCGTGAGGTGTATCCGATTCCCACGGTGACTTGTTCGAAGACATCACCGGGGGCGATCGGCACATCAAGAAGGGCATTCAGTTTACGGTTGGCAAGCACGACGGACTCGAATAGTTCTACCGGCGTCACCCCACTCGCTTCGGTTGAGTTTAGTGTTGCCCCTGCGATTCCGTACAACTCTCGAATCGAAGAGAGACGCTGAAGTGTCTCGCCGATCAATCGGTCGATTTCGGCGTAGTCGTCTGATTCGGCCGAAGTATCGACCGGCGGACAAAGTTTGCGGGTATGGTCGAAAGCGAAGCGATTGGTGAATCGCAACAGTACCAAGGACTGGAAGTAAACTTCTCGTGGTCCAACATTTCGAACGACAAACGCCGGAGACTCGTGAGGTGTCCGTCCCATGAACGTCGCGATCGTTTCGAGGTCCGAGTGAACTCTAACCATCCGCGCGTAAAGGTGGTCGACGCTGACCGCGGGCGTTGGCTCGTCTGCGTTTACGGTGCCGGTGCTAGCGATGCGAAAGAAACCGCAAAGCAGGATGGCCGCAAGAAGTAGCAGATGACGTGCTCGATCGTCCGGTTCCATTCCATGAATCCGATTTCGGTTGGAGGCGTTGCAGTCTTACCGCAGTGGGGGGTGTAGTGAGGAATCGCCCCAGTCAGCCTGCTCATTGCAGCAATTTCCCTAGGCTGACGGAAAGCCTTCATTCGCCATGCAGATGCACACTAGCCGCGGTGGTTGGCTGAGCAAGCTAAGCAAGCTTGGGTGTGCGTAAGCGAACAGCAAGAAACGTTCACTGTGCTCCAGATTCACTGTGCTCCAGATTCACTGTGCTCCAGATTCACTGTGCTCCAGATACAGTGCTTCAAACCAAACTCGACAACGCCAACGATTTGATCATCGATACGTTGCCGAAGTGAGACGTTGATTAAATGCCAACTTTCGAGCGTTGTTGTTGGCCATTGCTTTTTCGGAGCGAAGGGCGAGACGACCGTAGAGACTCGCTCAATTGACGGTTCGAGATCCGCTGGTCACTGATTTGTGGCGATCGAGCGATCTCGGTCACAATGAATAACAGGCTGATTGCGAATAGCGCACTGAAGAGGGTCAACATCACATGCTCCGGTAAATCTTGGGTCGATGTCGAAGCATTGGTTATTGCAATTGCTATTCCAAAGAATTTCTGCCGTGAAACCCTAACTTTCTTTGCTATCAGATCTCAATCTGTGAGACCCCTGTCTCATTTTGATACGGAGTGATCTGCTACCACTGCAGGCTTCCAGCGGATTGATATTCAGTCACTCGGGTCTCGAAGAAGTTCTTTTCTTTCGATAAGTCCATTGTTTCGCTCATCCAAGGGAACGGATTGCTAGACCCATACTGCATCGGCAAGCCTATTCGTTCCAGTCTGCGGTCGGCGATGTGTTGGACATAATCGCGGAACAGATTGGTGTTGAGTCCTAGGATGCCGTTTGGCAAGCAGTCGGCCGCGTATTCGATTTCCAGTTCGACCGCTTGGCGGACGCGTTCGATCATCTGTTGCTGAAACGTTTCGGACCAAAGCTCAGGGTTCTCCGCTTTGATGCCGTTGATCAAGTCGATGCCGAAGTTCAGGTGAATGGTTTCGTCGCGCAGGATGTATTGGAACTGTTCGCCAATGCCGGTCATCAAATTGCGACGATGGAAAGACAGCACCATTACGAAGCCGGTGTAAAAGAAAATGCCTTCCATGATCAGGTAGTAGCCGATCAGGTTTTTAAGCAACGCCTGCGCACCCTCAGGAGTTGCCGTTGTAAAGTCTGGCCGCAGGACTTCGGCGGTTAGCTCGGTTTCGAAAGCGTCTTTGCGGGCGATCGAAGGGACTTCGTGATACATGTTGAACACTTCACCCTCGTCCAAACCGAGGCTGTCGACGACGTACAAAAACGTGTGTGAGTGAACGGCTTCTTCGAATGCTTGACGCAACAAGTACTGGCGGCATTCGGCATTGGTGACGTGTTTAAAGATTGCCAGGACAAGATTGTTGCCGACCAAGCTTTCCGCGGTGGAAAAGAAACCGAGGTTGCGCATGATCACACGACGTTCGGCATCGGTCAGTGTGTTCCCACGCCACGTTTCGATGTCTTTGGTCATCGGGACTTCGGTTGGCATCCAGTGGTTGGCACACCCATTGTTGTAGTGTTCCCAAGCCCAATTGTATTTCAGGGGCATCAATTGGTTGACGTCGACTTGGTTGCAGTTGATCAGTCGTTTTTCGGTCGCGGCAAATCGTTCGTTCATTTCGTATCGGTCGATGGAGGTGATGGTTTAGATTCGTGGGTCGGTGGGGATGGGGCACGTCGATCGCGGTCGCAGCCACACGGCCAGTGAAAGGCGTGTGGGTAAGCACTCGGGGCCGCATAGGACGTTGTTGTCGCGATCCATGTGAATCGCGAGGAACGGTCCGTCGCGGCTAGGCAGGTCGAACCCGCCTTCGTCGGTCAGCATGATGATGGTGCCGTCCGGTTCGACGCGCCAGTACGATCGGGCAATCCCTGGACGGTGTTCAACACGGAAGGCACGTTCGATCCACTGTTGATAAAACCGCATGAACAGCCTTGGGGATTCAGCGTTAAAAGGAATCAATGGGCAGGCATGTCGGCGAGCGTTGGCCAGCGAGTTGCCCCAACGCGACAGGTCGCGGCATCGCCGAGCATGCCTGCTTGTTCGTGAGTCGTGATCACAACCTATTGGCAGGCTTCGCAATCGGGATCATCGATGCTGCAAACCGATCCGGAGGTTGCCGAAGCACGGTCGACACGGATCGAAGAGGATGAACTCGCCGATTTCATCCAGCGAGGTTGGATCCCATGGCGGTTGACGTCGACGGTTGATTTTTCGACTTGCGTGGCTGCCAACGAACGCAGGTAATACGTTGTTTTCAAACCTTGTTTCCAAGCATGTTGGTACATCGCGTCGATCGCTTTGCCGCTCGGTTGGGCGACATACAGGTTTAACGATTGGCCTTGGTCGATCCACTTTTGCCGTCGCGCAGCCGCTTCGATCAGCCAACGTGGGTCGATCTCGAAAGCGCTGCAGAACAGCTCTTTGATGTCTTGCGGAATGCTTGGCATCTCAGCCAGTGTTCCATCGTGGTACTTCAGTTCGTCTAGCAACCCGGCGTTCCAAAGTTCGCGACGCTTCAGTTCCTCGACAAGGTCTGCGTGGACTTGGATAAAGTCACCCGACAAGTTGCTTTTGGCGTACAGGTATTTGTAGGTCGGTTCGATCGATTGCGTGACGCCGATGATGGTCGAGATCGTTGCCGTTGGTGCGATCGCCAAACAGTTGCTGTTTCGCATCCCGTGCTCCGCGATGGCTTCGCGAACGGGTTGCCAGTCCAGCGTGCTTCCGCGGTCGACGTCGAGCGTTTCGCCACGTTCCTGTTGCAGCAGTTCCAGGGTGTCGATCGGCAGCAGACCACGGTCCCACTTCGAACCGTTGTAGGTTTGATAGGTCCCGCGTTCTTTGGCCAAGTTGCTGGATGCAAGGATCGCGTAATAGCTGATCGCTTCGGCGCTTTCGTCGGCAAACTGGATGGCCGCTTCGCTGGCATAGCTGATTCCAAGTCGCTGCAGTGCGTCTTGGAATCCCATCATGCCCAAGCCCACAGGGCGGTGCCGCGTGTTTGCGTTTTTAGATTTTGGTGTGGGATAAAAATTGATGTCGATGACGTTGTCCAGCATCCGCATTGCCGTCGTGACGGTTTCGCAAAGTCGCTGGTGATCGAGTTTGCCGTCGACGATGTGTTCGGCAAGGTTGATGCTGCCCAGGTTGCAAACGGCGGTTTCGTCCTGGCTGGTGTTCAGCAGGATTTCCGTGCACAGGTTGCTGCTGTGGACGACACCGACGTGATCTTGGGGGCTGCGGATGTTGGACGGGTCTTTGAATGTGACCCAGGGGTGACCGGTTTCAAAGGTCCGGGTCAGCAACTTACGCCACAGGTCGACGGCTGGGACTTGGCGGTGTTGTTTGATCTTTCCCGCTTCGGCTTGACGCTCGTAGTGTTCGTAACGCTCTTGGAAGGCCTTTCCATAGGTGTCGTGCAGATCGGGGACTTCTTGAGGACTAAACAGCGTCCACGTTCCGCCGTCGCGAAGTCGCTGCATAAATAGATCGGGGATCCACGATGCGGTGTGCATATCATGGGTACGACGACGATCGTCACCGGTGTTTTTGCGAAGGTCCAAGAACTCTTCAAAGTCCAAGTGCCACGGTTCCATGTACGCACACACGGCGCCTTTGCGTTTGCCGCCTTGATTGACCGCGACGGCGGCATCGTTGACGACTTTTAAAAACGGGATCACGCCTTGGCTGGTTCCGTTGGTACCTTTGATGAGCGAGCCAGTCGCACGGACGTTGGTCCAGTCGTTACCTAGGCCGCCGGCCCATTTCGAAAGCATCGCGTTGTCGCTGATGCAAGCGAAGATGTCCTCTAGGTCGTCTTGGACGGTGGTCAGGTAACAACTGCTGAGCTGCGGGTGGCAAGTGCCGCTGTTGAACAGTGTTGGCGTTGCGCTGGTGAAACGGAAGGACGACAGCAATCGGTAGAATTCGATCGCGCGGTCGGTTCGCGAGTCGGCGGATTCAGCCAAAGCCAACCCCATCGAAACTCGCATCCAGAAATACTGTGGCGTTTCGATACGCCGGCCATCGACGTGCAACAGGTAGCGGTCGTAGATCGTCTGGACGCCAAGGTAGCGGAACTGGGTGTCGCGTAGCGGCTGCAGAGCTGCGGTCAGTTTGGCGAGGTCGAACTCGCGAAGTTGTTCGGAGAGCCTGCCTTCGCGGATTCCTTCGATCAGGAAATGTTCGAACCGGTCGCGATACACGCGTTCGAAGTCAGCGGCGGTTTGCGTCACGCCAAGTGCTTGGCGGTAGAGGATCGACAGTTGCAGTGCCGCGGCCAACCGGTCGAATGCCGGGTCGCGTTCGATGCGGCAGCGAGTGGAAAGCACGAGCGAACGCGCAAGGTCGTCCGTCGTCATTCCGTCGAAGCCACTGCGAATGACTTCGTCGATGATGTCAGACGTAGAAACCTCGCTCGCCGAAGCAGCTGGAATCGAGGTCAGGAATCGCTCCAGTCGTGTGGCATCGAAGGGGACCCGGACGCCGGGTTCAAGTGTTACATAAAACGGGATGTTTGATGTCGCAGCCGCTTCATTACCATTTCCCGGACGGTCCAACAGATCACTGTCTTGTTGCCGGACAGCACGCACACGAGCTTGTTCGGAACGGTATAGGATGTAGCGCCGCGAGACGCGGTAGTGCTGGCGTTTCATCAAGCCGATTTCGACGATGTCTTGAACCTGCTCCACACCGATCGTGGTTTCACGGTTCGCTTCGGCGGCAGCCTCGACCACCGATTGGACGATGGCTTGGATGTCGTTTTCGATTTCCGTCGGGAGTGTTTCTTCTGCGGTCGGCCGGTCGGCACTCCGTTCGGCGCGGAATGCTTTTCGCAAAGCCACTTCGATTCGCTGCGGGTCGAACGTGACCTCGCGGCCATCTCGTTTACAGACCGATAATTCGCCGATCGATGGGGTACTCATTACTTTCGCTCTTAAAAATCTTCTGTGATAGGCGCGCGTACGACCGCCCTGCTCTGCTGATGAGTTTCAAAAGCAGGCAGTTGGAAAATGAAATGGGGAGGTGCTAGCGGGACGCTGACGAAATAGGTCAGCCATTCGCGGGAGAACGTTGCTCCCGCTTCAAGTGCATGGCTAGGCTAGCTTGGTGAAGGACACGAGGTCCTAGGCAGAGAGGTTGCTGCGTTGTGTGCCGCGTCGGCGGCGAAGGGTGCAGCCGATCAGGCCGACACCGGAAAGCAGTACGAACGAACTTGGCTCGGGGATCGCGGTGATCGCCAAGTTGTCGATCGCGAAGTACGACGGTGTGTTCATACCGCCATCGCCGATATCGGAGGAAGCGAGATTGAAGTGCAAGCTTCGTGCGCCGGCGAGCGAGGTCAGATCGATCTGAGCCCATGTGTCGAGGATGTAGTCGTCTTCATCGTTCGCAAAGCGGTAGTCGGCCAAGTTGAATTCGATCGATTCGGCAAGCACCTGATTGCTTGCGTTGACACCAAAGATCGACAGCGTCAGGTAGTCAAGGTCGCTGCCGCTGAGACCGCCAAAAGCTTCGGTGAATGCGTCGCCGTCTTGCATCGTCAACGCCGCATAGGTCGTGTTAGCAACTTCGATGCTCGTCGCGATGGCACCTTCGGGGAGATAAATGCTGGGCAGCAGTTGCAGTTGGCTGACGTCCGTCGGGTCCAACAGCATGTCTTCGCCGATGAAGGCGGTCGTTTGTGTATCGCGGTATCCGAATGCGACGGCATATTGGGACGATCCACCTGCACCGCCGCCTGGAAACGCACTGTATTGGTTCGCGAAGCTAGGGGTGAAATTGTCAGTGTGATTGCTGACCGCAAAACCACCCCAACTGAATGGCGCACTGCTGTTCGAAAAGTCGACGCCTTGAACGTCGAAGGTGCCAACTTGTTCGGTTTGTGTTCCCCACCAGTATTGTCGTTCTTCCGCAACGGCGTTGGCGGTCGGTCCGTTGAAGTAGCCCTCAGCGCCTAACGAAAACGATTCAAAGTCAACAAGGTTTTCGGCGCTGGCAACGCCGGTGCAGGTCATCGCGATCGCGAGGGCGGCATTTCGTAGTGTTCGGTACATGGTTGTGAAAACGAAAGATGGTGATGGTGTCAGCCGATCATCGGCCGAGCGATTAAAACGATGTCACTACCTCGCCACCGCGGCGGGACAGCAAGGCAGAAAAAATCTTCAAGTCGAGTGACTCGGAGACGAAGTGTGCCGATCCATCGGCCATCAAAAAATGGGCTCCGCCGACGTGGTAACTATGGAACTCCTGACCGAAGTCACAGAAGTCACCTTGTGGGCTCGATAGCCCCGGACGGCAGGCGTCCCAACTGGTTGTCGCTTGAACCTGCGCGTTGATCGGTGCGCTCTGGTCAAACAGGTTTTTGTGACCAACCCAAATCGAATGCAAACCTTCGGGTGACTCGCCCATCACGATGGTGTGAGTCGTTCCGTCAAGCAAATCACGCAGCGCGATCTGATGATCTTTGCCGAACAGCAACACGCCACGCCCGGTCGAATCGGTCATCCCGATGTCGGAATAGTTGTTCGGGCAGTTGCGAAGCGGAGCACAGCGCAATCCGCGTTCGCCATAGTTGCCGCCGTAGTCTGTCCGTCCGAACCGAAGTGGTGATGACAGCGTGTCGCCATTTGGTCGGGTCAACTCCATCTTGGGCGCGGAAGGACACAGATAGGTTGAAACCACCTTGCGGCCTGCATCGAGGTTCTCCGGTGCCAGGTAAGGAATCGTGACATCCAGTTGATCGTAGAGCGATTGCTGTTCGATAAACGGCAAGATCGTTGATCCCCAGCTCGGCCGCCAGCGACTACGGATGGCCCAGTTCGTTAGGCTGACGATTCCCGCGCCGCCCACGGGCAGTTTCTTGTAGGCGGCGTGATAGTTCAGGATGCCAAGTCCGATTTGCTTTTCGTTGTTGACGCATTGCACTCGCCGCGCCGCCTCGCGGACCGCTTGAACGGCGGGGAGCAACAACGCGACAAGGATTCCGATGATTGCGATCACGACCAGTAACTCCACCAAGGTGAAGCCACGTTTAGCGGCGTCTGGTGCAGAAAGGATTGTTGCCGAGGGTTGGTGCATCGCTTGCAACCGGGCAGAAGCCAAACGTTTGATGCTGGTTTTGTCTTGGTATCCGGAAACTGCCCAGCGACCGATTTCCTGACGCGTGCGGCCGCAACCGATGCAGACCGCGTCGCCGTTCAAACGGCAGACTCGATTGCATGGCGAGGTGACAGAAACCGCGAGTTGCGGATTCAATGCGGATTCGTCGTCAGTCCGGTTTTCCACAAATGGCTCCTAGTGACCGCGTCGGCGGCGACGTGTGATCAAGCCAAACGAGATGCAACCTAGCAACGCGAACGCGGATGGCTCGGGGACAGCACTGACATTCAAAAGACCGATTGCTCCGGTGGATAGACCGACGTAATCAAAGCCGGCCGAATCGAAGCTGACCCAGTTGTCCAGGATCGGGTTGCCAAGTGAATCGCGTGCGACTCCGTCGATCGGATTTCCGAGATCATCCAACAGTTCGCCGCTGCCGACCACATCGACCAAGCGAACATAGTTGATCTGGTTCAGGTCCAGGATGCCGTCCAGCACCATGGTGTCATTGCTCAATTCATCCAGGTCAAACGGCGTGCCCCAGTTCGCTGCGTGCTTGCCAGCCAAGTTGTAAACGTTGGAAACATCAAAGCTTTGGAACGAACCGGCACCTGCGGATGCGCCATCGTTAAGTGAGATGGAAGCGAAACGCAGAAAGTCGCTGCCGTTGGTGGAGACTTCGACGAATGCGAATTCGGCAAACAACGACGTGGAGCCACCGAACGAAAAGCCGTTCTCGAAAACGGCAAAGTCGGCACCGTCCCCGTTAAAAATCGGATTGTCAAATCCCAGCGTGATCGAGCCTGGATTATCGATCCCGATGAATCCGTAGGTATCCGACGAGTTGTAAAGGTCACCGGCAAAGGGATCGGTTACAGCGCCGGCGTGGGCTCCGGAAGGTTCGCTTCCGATCGCCGGTTGGTAGCGTTTGTCGAAGCCTGTCAGGTCCGATGGTCGAGCGACGGGGCTATAAAGTTCGCCTAGCGAGGAGATGCCTGTGGTGGGGGAATCGAAGTTGGGCCCGACCCCGGGGGCGGGGGAATAGTCGACGACACGTGATTCAAAAATTGAGATGTCGGCTCGAGCGATTGGATTGTCGATCGCTCCGGCGGTCACGCCAGTGGGGCCGGAGTAAGGTCCGCCTTGTTGTGCTTGGACGGTGGAGTGGCTGAGTAAGGTGGTGGCAACGAGAGACAGGGCCAGCTGAGTTTTCACGGTGGAGAGTGGGGGGACGATTGTTGGAAACTCTTCGTGCAGAGTCTTCGTGCAGAGTCTTCGTACCACGTCGAGCAAAAGCTGAGTGTGGCAGGTTCCAACAGGTTGGCTTTAGAAAGGTGCCAGCGATGTTGCCTTTGGACCGGCAGCAGTTCGCTGCAACGACCGCCCCAATCCAGGAGGGCACAAGTTCGTCTTGCCTATGGTAGGTCTTCTGACTTACCGCCTTTTCCATTCACCCAGTGCCTTCTCGTTCCAGCCGCCAACGCGATGTTGGCCACAGAACAATGGCAGTGATAAGAATCGAGTGAAGGATGCGATCATTTCACAGATCGCGGGCGGCATACAGCGGCCGGACCGTCCCGGAATTGCACCGGAGTTCCCTGTTCACCCCTCCGGTTCAAAGAATCCGGGGCGGGTCACCAAAGGCACGCTGATCGTATCGCGAGAAGCATGGCTGTCAAGCATTTTGTCGATTGTGTTTGTCATGACGGCACGACAAGTCCTGCGCCGGTCCCTCTGTTGGCATAGCGATTGCACGCCTTGATGGCTGTTTGAAAAGCGGCCAGCTGGAGTGGCAGGTCGACAGGCTACGCAGGCAACGAGGTGACGCGGTGTACATCCAACCCAAACACGACGATGGCAGCCGAACGCACGACATCTATTGCATCGCGGCGTCGATGGGCGGAATTGAAGCGATTTCGTCATTGCTTGCCGATGTGCCGAGCGATTTCCCAGGTGCAATCTTTATCACGCAGCACACCTCAGCCAGCCCACGCCGGAACTACCTGGCGGACATTTTTGGCCGGCACAGCAATTTGCCGTGTCATCTCGCCGTTGATGGGATGCGATTCGAAAAGGGAAACGTCTATGTCGCGGTACCCGATCGGCATTTGTTAATTGAGCGGGCGACGATTCGTACAACGATCGGTCCGAAGGAAAACTATTCACGCCCGGCTGCGGATCCGATGTTTCGCTCCGCAGCGGTTCATCACGGTGGGGCAGCGGTTGGAATCGTGCTAACGGGAATGCTCGATGATGGCGCCGCCGGCTTGGAGGCAATCAAACAATGTGGCGGGAAAGCGATCGCCCAGCATCCCGAGACCGCCGTCGCCCCCGATATGCCCAGCAATGCGATTCGCTATTGTGACGTCGACGGGATTTTGCCACTCGATGGTATCGCGACTGCGATGTCGGTACTGGCACAGACACCGGCCGGTGAAACAGTCACGCCATCGCAGCAGTTATTGATGGAGTTACAGTTTGCGATGACGGTCGAGAGCAATATCTCGGCGGAGAACCGAATCGGCAAACTGTCGCCTTACATGTGCCCCGATTGCAATGGGCAGATGTGGCGGGTCCAGGACTCGTCGATTCCTCGGTACCGTTGCCACGTCGGGCATGCCCACACGCTGCTCTCGATGATCGAATATCACGGAGACGCGGCTGAGCGAATGGGGTGGTCGATGCTGCGAACGCTGCGTGAAAAAGAGCGTCTATTGCGTTCGCTTGGCGAAGAAGAAACGAGGTTGCAGCGAGATGACGTCGCCGCAACCTATCGGGATCAAGCCGACGTGGTCGGACAGCAAGCGGAGTTGATCTCCAAGGCGATCAAGCTTTCGCCAGAAGTTGGATTTGCCGAGCCGCCCACCGAGAACATCGAGTATTCCCAACACTGAGCGACTCTAATTCGCTCAGGACTCTTAGAGCTTCGCTTCGATCGCTTTGACCAACGTCGAGTCGCTTGGCGTGGTGCGGGGCTCGAATCGGCCGACCAGGTTGCCTTCGCGATCGATCAGGAACTTTTCGAAATTCCATGACACGGCGCCGGCGCCCTTCGGTTTGGTGTCTTTGCTGGTCAGGTACTTGTACAGGTCACATGCTTCGTCGCTGTTGACTTTGATCTTGCTGAACATGGGGAACGAAACGTTGTGCTGGGTGCTGCAGAACGTTTTGATCTCAGCGTCGGTGCCGGGTTCTTGCGAACCGAATTGGTTGCAGGGGAATCCGAGGATCACGAATCCTTTGTCCTTGTACTTTTGGTACAGCGATTCCAGTCCGGTGTATTGCGGGGTCAGACCGCACTGGCTGGCGGTGTTGACGATCAGCACCACTTTGCCTTCGTAATCTTCCAAATCGACTTCTTTGCCGTCGATGTCTTTCATTTTGAAGTCGAGCGCGCACTCGTGCTCGGTGCTTTTCTCGGCAGCTTGTCCGGCGTTTGGCATAGTGGTCAAAGCTCCAAGGGCGAGGAGTGCGGAGAAGATCAGACGCATGATTGGATTCCTGTGGAACGGAGGCGAGTGTGGAGAGGCGTGGGGTATCGGAAGGGTGCCTGTCAAAGTTGCCGCATGATACCGATCCGGCAATGGGCGCGTGCTACGGAAGTCCGCCGATTTGGGTGGTGGCTCAGTCCTTGATTGCAGTGCCGTTAGTCTGGTTTCTTGCCACCCGGTGGCGGATTGTGGCAGTTTGAACGCTGTTAGATGGCTAGGTGTGGCTCAGAAAATGGCGGAAAATTTGCTTGTCAGGGTGACTCTGACGGGCAAGCTGGTAGCGACGAAGGGGTGTGGGGATTAACTTTTGTTTCTCGCACGGAATTGCCAGCAACGTCTTGACCGAACCCGGTACCATCGGCAGCATTCCGATCCCCCACCTTCAAAATACTCCTTCTCGCCTTGCGGAGCTCCCCGAATGGAACAAGCACGTGGAAAATTGATGCTTGCCAGCTTTCTGACGCTGGTGGCTTCTGGAATTGGTTTTGCAACACGAACGGCTGCTGGGGGCCCGTGGGAACGAGAATTCGATTTGGGCGGAGGTGATTTCGGTGCGATTTTAGGTGCCGGATTCCTTGGCTTCGGTTTGATGATCTTCTTCGGCGGGATCTTGGTCGAAAAGTTCGGGTACAAGAAACTGCTCGCACTCGCGTTTGTGCTGCACCTAGCGAGTGCGGTGATGTTGTTTGCGGCGAACCCATTGTTTGACGGGTGGCGCGAGTCGGATCCAGAGAACGCAACCAAGAACGTCTTCAATGTTCTGTTCTGGAGTGCGTTCTTGTTCTCGATTTGTCAGGGGCTTTATGAAGCTGTGATCAACCCGCTGATCGCCCAGATCTATCCAGAGAACAAAACACATTACTTGAACATTCTGCATGCCGGTTGGCCTGCGGGGATGATCATCGGCGGTTTGTTTGCGGCTGGTTTCATCGGCGAAAACTGCTGGTTTGTCGAATTGCCTTGGCAGTGGGCGCTGTCGAGTTTCGCGATCGTTGTGGTGATTTATGGTGTGTTGATTCTGCCTGAGAAATTGCCCGAAACGGTTGGCGAATCGTCCGGCAACTTCGGTGCGGTGTTCTCGTGCTTTGCCTCGATCCCGTTCTTGGTCTTGATCGTGCTGCACGCGTTGATCGGATACATGGAACTTGGTGTCGACTCGTGGATGACCAAGTTGATGGAAAACCTGCTGCCGAACTCGGTGCTGATTTTGGTTTACACGTCGGCGTTGATGTTCGTGCTGCGATTTTTCGCCGGGCCGATTGTTCACAAGGTCAACCCGATCGGATTGTTGTTCGGAAGTTCGATCATCGCTTGCTTGGGCCTGCTTTGGCTTGGGTCGCCGATCCAAAGCGTTGGCATGATCTTCGTTGCCGCAACGTTCTACTCGCTCGGTAAAGCGTTCTTGTGGCCGACGATGTTGGGTGTTGCTGGTGAGCGATATCCGCAAAGCGGTTCGGTCGCGATGGGAGCACTCGGTGCTGCAGGAATGTTGTGCGTCGGCCAAATCGCTGGTCCACGCATCGGTACACAGCAGGGTTATGAGATGAGTCAGAACCTGCAAGCGACTGCCACGGACACGTTCGAACGTTACGCCGATCCAGATCCCGTCACGTCCTGGGGCTATGAGTATCGGCCACTGAATGCTGCCAAACTGAATGCGGCAAACGGTACCCACTTGGCCGAAGGCGAAGGCGTGGACCCATCAGGTATTTCCGATGCAAAGCTGATTCCTGAAGAGGAAAAGGAAGCTTTGGTTGCCAACGCAGACACCGATATTCCTGCCGTGCAGGCATCGTACTTGTTTGGCGGTCGCCGAGCGTTGACCTTGACCGCGTATGTGCCTGCGATGATGGCGGTCGGATTTCTCGGGTTGATGGTCTACTTCAAGTCCATCGGTGGCTACAAAGTCATCACGCTTGGCGGGGGTGAAAAGGACCACGAGGCGACTGACGATGCTTTGGAGCAACCGGTACCCAGCGAGTACTAATCTCGCTTGATCCAGATCGGAAGAACGACACGACGCCCCGCCAACATCTGGCGGGGCGTTTCTTTTTTGCAATTTGCGGCTGCGAAATTCAGCATGCCTGCAAAGCGAGCGACCGGTTGGATCTCGTTCCCATTCAGGGGCGTTTGGGGTGGTTTTCAGAAAGAACCGCCCGACCGGCAAAGGCCCCCTGAGCAATCGGGGCCTGAGCGTCTAAAATCCCGCTTTCTCTCAGGCCAATTTCCCCTATTTTCCCCCTCAAAGTCTCGTGCTGCGAACACACACCTGCGGCGAACTGCGCAAAGAACACGTCGGAACCGAAGTTACCCTGTGCGGTTGGGTCGAAAATCGACGCGATCACGGCGGAG
The DNA here is from genome assembly GCF_002251265.1 of Rhodopirellula sp. MGV. Lineage (NCBI taxonomy): Bacteria > Pseudomonadati > Planctomycetota > Planctomycetia > Pirellulales > Pirellulaceae > Rhodopirellula > Rhodopirellula sp. MGV. The sequence continues at coordinate 32,368 of NZ_NPDI01000043.1, forward strand.
CCGTCTTCATCGACCTGCGAGACCGTTATGGTTTGACGCAAGTTGTGATCGGACCCCCCGAAGCTGGTGCAGCACAGATCGACGCTGCCGGCCACGTGCCGATCGAAAGCGTGATCCTGGTTCGCGGAACGGTTGCCAATCGCTTGGAAGGCAAGACCAACGAGAAGCTGGCGACGGGCGAAATCGAAGTTCGTTGCCCCGAGTTGAAGGTTCTCAACGCTTGCCAAACCCCGCCGTTCACGCCAAGTCAGGCTGACATGCCGGGCGAAGACTTGCGATTGAAGTATCGCTTCTTGGACCTGCGTCGTCCCGAGATGCAGCGTGCGATGGTGCTGCGAAGCCAGATCGTCAAAACCATGCGAGACTACTTCGCCGAGCACGACTTCATCGACGTCGAAACACCGATTTTGGGACGCAGCACTCCCGAAGGTGCTCGCGATTATTTGGTGCCCAGCCGCGTGCACCCCGGCGATTTCTACGCCCTGCCCCAGTCGCCGCAGCTTTATAAACAGATCCTGATGGTCGCCGGTTTTGACCGTTACGTCCAAGTCGCCAAGTGTTTCCGTGACGAAGACCTACGTGCCGACCGCCAGCCCGAGTTCACCCAGTTGGACTTGGAAATGTCGTTCGTCGATTCGGACGACATCATGGGCTTGATCGACGGATTGGTCGCCAAGACCGCCAAGCAAATCTTGGGTAAAGACGTCCCGTTGCCGTTGCCACGGATGACTTATGACGAAGCGATGCGTCGCTTCGGCCATGACGCGCCTGATTTGCGTTTCGGAATGGAAATCACCGACGTGACTTCGGTCGGCAAGAAGACCGAGTTCCGCGTCTTCCGCGCGGTCGCCGACTCGGGCAACTTTATCCGCGGTTTGCGAGCCGAAGGTGCAGCCGAGAAATACTCGCGTCGCCAAATCGACGAGCTGACCGAATTTGTGAAGGACTTCGGAGCCAAGGGATTGGCTTGGTTCCGCGTCGAAGAAGACGGATCATTGTGGAGCCCGATCGCCAAGAACTTCGAAGCCGAACACCTCGCCGAAATCAAATCCTTGATGGGTGGCGAACCCGGTGACTTGTTGTTGTTCCTGGCCGATTCCTGGGAAGTCACCTGCAAAGGTCTCAACGCACTGCGCAAACGTTTGGGCGCCGAACTGGAACTCTACAAACCTGGCGATCTGCACTGCAGCTGGGTGACTGAGTTCCCGATGTTTGAACGCGATGACGAGTCGGGACGTTGGGTTGCAATGCACCACCCCTTCACCGCGCCGTTGGAATCAGACTTCGAAAAACTCGATAGCGATCCGAAGGGTTGCCGCGCCCAAGCGTACGACTTGGTCATCAACGGCAGCGAAGCGGGTGGCGGTACGATCCGGATCCACGATCAAGGCATCCAGTCGAAGGTGTTCGGTTTGATGGACATCGACGAAGCGACCGCAGAAGACCGCTTCGGGTTCTTGTTGAACGCGTTGCGTTTCGGTGCACCGCCGCACGGCGGGATCGCACTGGGGATCGACCGTTGGGTCATGCTGTTCGCCGGTCTCGACAACATCCGCGAAGTTATCGCATTCCCGAAAACGCAAAAGGCGTCGGACTTGATGACCGAAGCTCCTGGCGAGGTCGATGCCGCACAGCTGACCGAGCTGCACCTGCGTACGCTGGCGAAGAAAGCGGACTAGGTTTAACGCTTTGCGAAGTGGCCTGAACCATCAGGCCTGCTCGACATCAATCCTGCACATTGGGATGGATCGGATTACCCTGTTGTGTCCCGATTCATCCCAGTCTTTTTTATGGTCCACGACCGCATGCCGTCGCCTGCTGCCAAGCCATCGATCCTGTCCAAGCGTCGCCGCTTGATCATCAGCGGATTGTTGCTGTTTCACCTGTTGGCGGTCGCGCTTCCGCCGCTGGCATTTCAAACGACGACGGTCGATGGGCCTTCGCCATTGATCGACGTTTTGATTCGGCCGTTTCGTGGCTATGGTGAGTTTCTGCATCTCAATCGTGGCTATGCATTCTTTGCGCCCGACCCCGGCCCCAGCCACCTGTTTCAAGCCGCGCTGACACAGCCAGACCAGTCGATTTCAGAGCAGCTGTATCCCGATTTGAAACAGCAATGGCCAAGGTTGCTGTATCACCGGCATTTCATGCTGGCAGAGTTCTTGCACGCGAGCTACTGGCCGCCCGGACCGCCGGATGACATGTTCGAAACCGATCGCGCGGCCGCAGAACTTTGGCAACAGCGACGTGCCCGATATGAGTTCATTCGGCAGTCGTTGGTCGATCATTTGCAACACGAAAACGGTGGGCGACACGTCGCACTGCGTCGCATCGAACATGGCTTGCCTTCGCTATCCAACTATCAAGCGGAGCCCATCGAACTAAGCGACGAGCGGCTTTACAGGATTCTGTTAGACCAGCCGGTGTTCTCTGATCAAATCGCACCGGTGCCGGTGGAAGACGCGGAGCAGGTTTCGACCGAAGTCATACCGGTTCCACAAACAGATTCGGCAGCGGAGGAATCGCAATGACGCGAGGGACGTCCGGCACAACCGTTGCCCAAAACAATTCCGCGGCAGCCGGTTCTTATAAGGAATCGCTGTCGAAGTGGGGTGATGCCTGGGAACGTTTTTGGTTCACACCGCGTCGACCGCATTTGCTGTGTGTGATGCGGATCGCAACCGGTGTGATGTTGCTGTATTGCCATCTGGTGCTGGCCGGAAGCTTGCTCAAATTCATCGGCCCGAACGGTTGGATCAGCAACGAGATGGCCCAGCAATTGCACGATGGGGCGTTTGGAAATCGCGACTGGGCACGAAGCTATTTATGGCGAATCGACAGTCCAGGTTTGCTCTATGCCCACCACGGATTCACGTTGTTCGTGACGGCGGCGATGGCGGTCGGATTGCTCACGCGGATCACCGTGCCACTGACGTTGTTTTTGCAGTTGATGTACCTGCATCGATTGACGGGCGCGTTGTTTGGCCTGGATCAAATCGTCACCTACATCACGATGTACTTGGCCGTCGCACCCTGTGGTGCCAAGTACTCTTTGGACGCAATCATTCGGACTCGCTTGGGCGACCGAATTGAAACATCACGACGGCTGGCTTGGCTGTTTCCCGATTCGACCGCCAGTGTTGCGGCGAACATTTGCACGCGTTTGTTGCAGTTGCACTTATGCGTGATCTATCTGTTCGGCGGATTGTCGAAAGCGCGTGGCGAGACCTGGTGGAACGGATTGGCGGTTTGGTACGCGGTTTCGAACTACGAGTACCAGTCGATCAACATGACGTGGCTGTCACGCTATCCCGCGATCATTTCGGCATTGTCGAATGTGACGCTGTTCTGGGAAGTGTTTTATTGTGCGTTGGTATGGCCACGCGTCACGCGTCCGGTCGTGCTGGCGATCGCGGTAATGGTCCACGGCGGGATCGCAATGTTCCTTGGCATGATCACGTTCGGATCGATGATGATTGTCGCGAACGCGATTTTCCTGTCACCGGATCTGCTGCTTCGTCGTGACGAGTTGGAAGAAGACGAAGAACAGGCCGCCGAAGTGCAATTGGCTGATGACGAGGCACTCGTTGCCAGTGAAGTCGAGCTTGATCGGCAATTGCAAAACCCGGATTTGTCGGCCGACGAACGGGACAAGCTGAAACAGAAGAAGCAACGCATTCGCGAAGCCGCCGAACGGATCAATCGGCGCTATCAGGCGCTAAAGCAACGCGAGGCCAAATACGAAGCACGCGTCAAAAAGTTGCGTCAACGCGAAGCGAAGATCAAAGACCTCGTCGAAAAACGTCGTGCCCGCAAAGGCAAGTCGTCGGATTCGGATTCCTAATACGGCTCGCATCGTGATCGGCTATCCTGGTGGTGGACTTTGCCAACCTTCCCCACCCCCGCCGAACCGATAGCCTGCTGATGAGATTCTTATCACCCAATGTCCCGTCGATGCGTTATCGCTGGGCATCGCTACTGTTTGGACTGTGTCTCTTGACCAGTCCCCTGCTCCGCTCGCCAGCGACCGCAGACGAGGCAGCAGATGAGCCTGGTAACCAGATCGAGCGGCCAAACATTCTGATCGCGATCGCGGATGATTGGTCGTACGGGCATGCGAGTGCTTATGGATGTCCTTGGGTTAACACGCCGAACTTTGATCGTGTCGCAAAAGAAGGCTTGCTGTTCAACAACGCCTACACACCCAACGCCAAGTGTGCGCCATCGCGTGCGATCATTTTGACGGGGCGATATTCGTGGCAGTTGGAACAGGCTGGCAACCACATGTGTTTCTTTCCCGCCAAGTTCGGTGGCTATGTCGAACGTTTGGCTGCCGATGGCTACTTCACCGGATTTACCGGGAAAGGCTGGGGCCCTGGCTACGCCGATGACGCCGATGGAAATCGCCGGGCGATCACAGGAAAGGGATACTCCAAACGCAAGGCACAGCCGCCTGCAAAGATGATTTCCAACAACGACTACGCGGGCAATTTTGGCGATTTCCTTACTGATGTCCCCGACGGCAAACCGTGGGCGTTTTGGTATGGAACCACCGAACCACACCGCGGGTATGAATACGGGGCTGGTGTGCGGATGGGAAAGAAAACGTCGGACATCGACCATGTACCAAGCTATTGGCCAGATAACGAAACGGTTCGCAATGACATGTTGGACTATGCCGTCGAAGTCGAGCACTATGACAATCACTTGGGTCGCATTCTGGAACAGCTCGAACAAGCTGGCCAGCTGGACAATACCTTGATTGTCGCGACGAGTGATCATGCATGCCATTTCCCCGTGCCAAAGGACAAGCGTATGACGAATCGAATCACATTCCGTTGGCGATTCGTTGGCCAGCCGGGATCGAGCATTCCGGACGCAGCGTTGATGACTTTGTGGACTTCGCGGGACTTGCGCCGACGTTTTTAAAGGCGGCGGGGATTCGCGAGTCGGGCCCGATTATGCAATCGATCACGGGGAAGGACTTGTTTGACATCTTTGCCGCCGATGGGCCCGTCGCCGGCCGTGACCATGTCTTGGTCGGAAAAGAACGGCACGACATTGGACGTCCCAACCAGGGCGGCTATCCGATTCGTGGCATCCGGCACGGCGATTGGCTGTACATTCGCAACTACGAGGTCGACCGTTGGCCTGGTGGTAATCCAGAAACAGGCTATTTGAATTGCGACGGCGGACCGACCAAAACCGATGTGTTGGATTTGCGTCGCAGCGGAACCGCATCGACGTTTTGGCGACTTTGTTTTGGCAAGCGTGCCAAGGAGGAGCTTTATCATGTCGGCCGAGACCCAGACTGTGTTGACAACTTGGCCACCAATCCGGACAACGAAGAACGATTGGCGAAGTTGCGTGAACAGATGGAATCGGAACTGAAAAGCCAGGGCGACCCACGCATGTTTGGTAACGGCGATCTCTTCGACCAGTACCAATACACTTCGCCGGCGACCGACCACTTTTATGAACGCTACATGGCGGGCGAAAAGTTAAAGGCCGGTTGGGTCTCGCCGACTGATTTCGAAGAACAGCCGCTCGATTGAGCGACCCGTTCATGATTGACCTGCTCAATCAGTGAGTGACAATTCTGCAGATGTTTCGTCCTGGCTGGACAGATAGCCAAGGATGTCCATCAAGGTTTTGTCGCTCATCGGATCCAGATGGTCGAATGGCTCCAAGCGTATAAAATACTTGTCGACGGTCGTCAGTGTTTCGAACAGATGACGGCCATTGGGATATGGGACGATTGAATCGTTCGTCCCGTGCACCTGGACCAGTGTGCCATCATACGATTGCAGCCGTTCCATTGAATCGAACGGGTTGCGCATCAACAGATGCACTGGGATGAACGGATACCGTCTAGCCCCAACGTTGGCTGCCGAATCAAAGGTTCGGTCAAGCACCAAGTGTTTGATCTCACGTTCTGCGGCAACCGCAGCTGCACACCCGCCGCCGAGCGAGCGGCCGTAGACGATGATGTCTTGCGGGTTCAAGCCATAATGCTTTTGGAGGGCATCGAACGCTGAGATCGCATCGGCGGTCAGGTTGGCTTCACCTGGAGTCAGCTGGTCGTCAACGAACCCGCGATACTCGGCCGCCAAGACGTTGGCTTTCCATAGGCGGCTGATCTGTTCGGCCCAGGCAACTTGACGGCTCGCATAGGTTGCGTTGCCATGCAGGAACAGCACCGTGCGTTCGGCATCAGGGTGTTCGATCAATTGGCCGACGATCTCGCTTCCATCGGCCGCCGTGTAGGACCATGCGGTTGGCAGTGACGTTGCCGCCGGAGTGACTTCACGATAGGCGCCGGGGAACAACAGCCGTGGTTCGAGAAGTACCATCGCGAGCAAAATCACCAAATACGCGACCACCGCAGCTCGGAGAGCTACGAACAATCTGCGTTTCCAGCCGGAGAGCTGTTTCGTCATGATGATGGATCCGGTTCAATCATAGGATCAGCAAACTTGTGCGAAGCAAACCAAACGGCTGCCATCGGTACACACAGCAAGCCCGCGATGACCGCGTAAATCGGTTGCTTCCAAGGGCCGATCGATTGGACCAACAAGACTAACACCGGTCCAACGATCAAGGCCATCACACACCATCCGAACCATGCGGCCAGTGATTGGCGAGGCGCAATCACCGCGACGATTCCGTACGCTAGGACGGGGAAGACTAAAATGTAGGCACCGGCTGGGAGGAAAAACGCGGCGACAAGGCCGAGCGTTGAGACGATCATCCAGACGGCGTCGGCAAAGACAAATTCGGCCGAGAATCGAAAGACACGTTTCAGTAACACTTCGGCCAGAAGCGTGATCGCAACGGTCGTGACAGCGATCGTGATCAGCCCTGCTTCCAAATCGACGGGCGTGTAACGCAGGCTGTGATACGGGGTCTGTTTCAAGACGACAATGGTGACGAACCCTAGGATGACGCTGGCGATAATCAGCAGCAAACCGACCGGCAGTATCTTCAAGACAGTAATCAATGCATTGCCGATGCCATTTCGCAGCGGTCGCCACCAAACCGCCAAGAATCCGATCACCGCCAAAACAACCTGTGTTGCCGAGGACATGATGAAGACGTGCAGCCCGAGCACGTCGAAGAAGACGGCGTTGCTTGGCTGTGATGTGGTTTGATCCCGAATCGCTTGTAACTCGTCCTTGCTCAGCCGATCGATCGCGTGATGCATGAAGGCGACGTGGTTGCCCATGTGTTGAAGCGTTCGATCGCTGACGTTTTCTGGCGTGTCATGCGGCGTGTGGTAGTGATAGGCACCACCGATGGTTGCGTAGTTAAATCCAGGCCAACCAAAGTTTTTACGATAGACGTCGAAATCGGTGGCGTTGGGCAAGGTGCGGTAAACCAGTACTGCGAGCGACGTCGTGATTTTAGGGAATGCCAAATCGTTGATGATCGCGTTGGCCCATGCGGCATTGTTGTCGTGCGTTTCGAACATGGGGACGCCACCGAGTGTTCCCCGCGCATCAAAATTCAAGACGAATGCCGGGTCATTGATCGGCAAAGCGTTGTGGCCAAAAAGTGCATGAACGCCAAGCAGACCAAACTCTTCACCATCACTAAAGACGAAATGGGTTGTCCGCTGTGGGGGCGATTGTCCTAGAAGCCGCGCGCACTCGGCCAGGGCCACGACGGCAGAGCCGGCATCGCCGGCGCCTGGACCCCAGGGACAGGAGTCGTGGTGGGTCGCGATCACGATCGGAGCCAGTTCGGGCGATTTTCCCGGAATAGTCGCCAGCAAGTTGTGCAGCGTCGGGGATTCCGGCAACAGCTTGATACGGTCGCTTGGGTGCCAGCTTTGATTTTCCAAATCGAACGGGATATCGATGCGAGTCGTCTGAGCACCGACGCCATCAAGGTAGGACTGCAAACGGTCTCGAAACTGTACGCCTTCGGGCGAACCGGCAGAGTGTTGCTGGGCCGGCACGCCGAGCAAGTGATTCAGGTTCTCGCGCATCCGTGCCGCCGATGGGACCGATGGATCAGCATCGCTTGCCAGCGGCGCGGGGCCACGATAAAGCATCCCGCCAACGAAAATCGCGAGGAAGAAAAATGCGCCTGCCGCAAGGATTCGAGATCCGACCAATGGAGTTGCCTATTCGTTGTTGGTGGATTCAGCAGGCCCGATGATTGGACGCGTTCAAGCCGCCACGGACAGCGGTTCGGACTGCAGTTCCAAGGCGACTTCGGCCAGCTTGCGTTTTGCGGCGTCGATATCGGACAGTTGCAACGGGCCTAACGTTCGCATGTCATTGCGAACCTGTTTGGCTTTCCGACGTGGCAGCAACCCCAAGACCGTTTCCGCTTTTTCGTTAGGAAGTCCGCATAATACCAAGAAAGCTTGTCGTGTCGTGACCATCGCGAGGGCGCGGCACAAATCGCTGGGCGAAAGTTGCTGAAGAAATTGGTCGACCCGTTGAATCAACTCGGCTTCGGTCGCAGATAGACCTGCAGTCGACTTTTGTCGATTCGATCCATCGCGATGTTGTGTGACACGTGATGGGGTGGGGGCCGAACGGATCGGCAAACGAACCGGTTCGGCATCTTCATCGTTGATGCCGCCGAACAGTGCCGATGCCGGCATCACACCAACGGCTTGGGACTGGTAAAAGTCTGACAGCCGGATGGAACTGACCTGATAGACTGGTTCGGAATCGTCTTGTTCACCCGGCGCCATTTGATCGGACGAAATCCGATTGGACGCCGATTCCTCGTTCGTCATTGTTGGACGTTCCGACGGGCGGTAATTGCCGTTACGTCGTTTTCGAGAAACACGTGCGCGACCGATTTGAATCTCGTCTTGGATTTCCGATTCAACGCGTTCGGCATCGCTCGTGCCGGCCTTCAATTGTTCGCGCAACCGCTTCATCACGCGGTATTGCTCCAGCGGGTCGGCATCACCCAACAGTTCGAGTTGTTGATTGATTTCGTGCTTGTCGTCTTGATCCAATTGCCCGACCAAGACGCGGTGGGTACGTGCCGGCAGGGATTGCAACAGGATGGCGATCTGTCGAGTGGCGAGGCACCGTTCGTCGGTTTCAATGTCGTGCATGAGTTGCTCCATCAACTCTGGGGTCAGACCCTGATGTTATTTCAATCGCTGTTTGTTTCAGACGCTTCCTGCCAAGTCGTTCGGCACAGGCATGCATCCGATTGAATAGGGTGACTAGGCGGCGTCTGCCATCCAGCGATGGACAATTTGGGCAGCCAGTTCGGGATTGGCCTCGATCAATTCGGTCAAGTCTTCACGAATCGTCGTGGCATCAGGTTGACGATCGTTTTCCGATCGAGGTCTTGATGAGGTGTGCTTGCTGGTTGCGATCGAGTGTTTTGCGGCGATCGACGGGTCGGTCACCCGCAGTCGCATCCGCAGGGCGGCCGCACCGCAAAACAGTGTTATTAGAGCTAAGCCAATGATCGACGCGGTCAACGGGACATTGTTTGACGCGATCGATTGTGCGTTGGCGAGCGAGAACGGTTCGTGCGGTGGTGTCGCGTACTGCTCGGCGGGAATCGAGTCAGGGTAGCTGCAAATATGGATTCGCGAATCGTCCACGTGGCTTCCGACGAGTGGGCGAAGCACTTCGTTGACATTCGCGATCACACGGTCGCGGGCACTGGCGAGTTGTTCTTTCGAAGGCCAAGGGATTGCTTCGGCATCATGATGGAGAGATCGAAAGTCACGAGCCCACTGAATGTGGAACTGGGCTTCGGATAGTGCGATCGAGATCCGTGGCTGGACCGAAGTGGGGTCATCGGGTTCGCCAGGCGAATGCATCACGGCAACCCGGACGTTGCCAAATCCGATCAACAAATCGGTCAGGCGTTGTTCCATCTCGTATTCAAAGTGCCGTTGGGCGCGTTTGGTTTCGTCAATTTTACCGTTGTAAGACTCCATCGCCGTTGTGTCCGTGACGGTGACTTGTTCGACAGTCATCCCCGCATAGGCTCCCGCGACATACTGGCGAATCATGTCGATCCGGTTCGGCGACAGAGGCTTTTCATTGCTGGGGATGATCACCACACTCGCAGACTGGATGGTTTCCTGTTGCAAGCCGCCAAGTAGCTGTTGGTCGTACGTGACGGATGCCCAGGCGACATCGGGGAACGCGCGCAGTTTCGTGCCTAACTGAAGAGCCTTGTGCGATTGCAACCGAGAACGCTGTTGGATGCTGGATTCGAACAGTTCCAATCCGCTTGACGCTTCGGTGGTGGGTTCCAAAAGGTCGATCGGAAGTGCGCCGGATTTCTGCGCGACGGCGAGGAACTCTGACCTTTTTTCAGGTGCGACCCAAAGTTGCCCGCTTCGTCGTTCGTAGGATTTCAAACCCGCTTCGCTGAAAGCCAGTTCGAGTTCGTCTAATTCGGCCCGATTGAATTGTCGGTCGCCCAAAAGCGGCAGTCGCTCGTAGTCAGCTTGTTGCGCTGGGATCAACGACATCCCGATCAAAATCAGGGCAACGCATGCGCCCCCGACAATGATCTTGTTGATGGGAAGTGGTGCGAGGTTGAATCCGGACACTGTTGACTACGACAAAAATGGGCTGCGGAGTGGTTGCGATGACAAGTCGCTTCATACTCGCCAATGCGATCACGCGGCCAGTCGACTTTGCGCCGATTGGGCTGGAAAGCAGATGGTGACAGCAACGCCGCCTTGAGGACAGTTTTGCCAAGTCAGGTCAGCGCCAATGGCGGCGGCCGCGATCGGCAACGAACGCTCGCGATGCTTGCTGTCCATTCCGCTGTCAGCAATTTCAAGTTCGATGCCGTTTTCGGTGCGGCAAGCGGTGATGATTAAGTCGCCGCCATCGGGCATCGCCTCAAGTGCTTGACGGCTGATCGCTGTGATCAAGTCGGCGGCGCGTGTGTTGTCACAGGGCACCGGAATGCTGACATCGATGTCGACTTCCAAACAAACGGGAGCCGCATGATCGATCAACAAGGGTGCGGTCACTGATTCGACGAGCACAAGAAGATTGCGACACTGTTTGGGCTGGATCCATCCGCTGGCCATACTAGGCTCCGATATCACTTGGTGAGTGGAATCAGGTGCTTGCCGAGACACTTGTTGAAAAATCACAACTTTGATTCAAGTTCGTCCGGCTTCCTAAATGGGGCATAGCGTTTGTCATTGAATGACGGCAACCCCGATCGGCCTATCGGACATCGTTTGCCCTATTTTTTGTGGCTCTCCGGCCGCGCAACAGCACCGCTTGGCCACAAGACTCTGTTTTCTGGGTGGGTGCGTGCTTATGATGAACTAGGTCGATCCCCACTCGCACTTTCAACTCCTTTCGATTCCATGAAGCGTTCGCAACAGGCTATCCTCGCCTCCGGTATTTTGACAGCAATTGTGTTTGGGGCCGATTCCCAAGCACAGGGCCAAGGCTTGATCCAGCGTTTGCGAGAACGAATCAGCGTCCAGTTGCAAAATCAGCAACAGCCGCGTCCCGGTGCCAATCCGGCAACCGACCGGACTGCACCGAATCAGCCCAACCCCGGCACGCCGGCACCCGCCAACCCCTCATCACGCTATCGGAACCCCGCCGGAGGGGATGGTCCGACGTTTAGCCCGATTGCGCCCCGAACCGCGTTACCACCGAGCAACCCAGATCCGAATCTTCAAACGCCACGCGGACGCGGCAACGTTGATCGAGGTGTCCAACAGGCGTTCGGCGCGTCGGTTTTGCAGTCAATGGATCAAAACGATGGTGACCAAGCGTCGATCGGCATCACTGGTTCGAACGCTCGCGCGGGACAGTACTCTGGAGTTCAAATCACCGGATTTTTGCCTCACTCGCAAGCGAATCGAGGGGGACTTCGCGAAGGCGATTACATCTTTATGCTCAATGGTGCGGTCACACCGTCGATCAACGTGTTGGCAAATGAGCTTCGCCGCTATCAGCCCGGAGATCAGGTCACACTTCGGGTCGGACAGAACGGTGTCGTTAAGGACATCGAAATCCGTTTGGTTGGCAAGTCTGGTGCAGCGAACGTGGCATCGCCAAGCGAATTGAATTCTCCAGAGATCGGCACGTCCTTGGAACCCTCCGGGACGCTATTCCCGGCGCCTTCAATCGATACTCAATCGTCTTCATCGCAAACGCCACGTCGCACGATATCGCAACCCGATAACATCGCTGCGCTGGGGGCCGAGATTGCAGTCAATTCTGGCCAGCGCGGGGTCGTGATCAAGTCGCTAGCTCCCAATGAAGTCGGTGTGTCCAATGGTCTACGTGCCGGTGACCGGATCATTAGTCTTGACGGTCGCATGGTCGCCGACGGCGTCACGCTTGAAAAGCAGCTGGCAATGATCGATGGCGTTTATGAACTCGGCGTGATTCGCCAAGATGACTTGGTCCAAATTTCGATCGATCCCAACAAAGCTGCTGTGTCCGATGCCGCTGCTGCGTCGGGCAATAGCGGTGAAGCAGGATCATTGCTCGGCGGGTTCGGTGCTATGTTTGGCAGGCTGGGAAACGCAAACGTGACCAACAAGGCACCAGCGGAAGTTGTCGACGAACTGCCCGCACCTCCAGAAGTCGACGTGTTGGCACTCGAGCAAGACTTCCCTGCTCCGTCGAAAGGGGCACCATCGAAAGCGGAGGCTGCAGACGAGAGCTCCGACAGCAGCAAGGCTGAAATTAAGGATGAGATCAAACGACTGAGTGAGAAGCTTCGCGAATTAGAAGCCAAGCTGGAAACGGCGGAGTGATTGTTATGGTTCAATACCGTTTCGTTTTCAAAGCCGTTTAGTTTCTCGGGTCGACCATTCTGATCTCGATTGGACGGTTACTGTCCAGGTGCAAGTCGCGTTGTGGGAATGCGATCACGACGCCCGCTTCGTGGAATAGCCGATCGATCGCAAGGCGGACTTCGCTTTCGATTTTCTTACGTTGAACGACGGTCCGGGCGTTGATCCAAAAATGGACCTGAAACGCCAACGCGTTGTCTCCAAAGTCATTGAACCAAACAAAAGGCTTGGGACGCTCGTGAACTGACTCGTGTTCGGCGGCGGCTTGTTCGAGTAGCTCGATGACGCGTTCCAGCGGCGAACCGTAAGCGACGCCCACGTTGATCGACGTACGCAAGCGGTCATCACGCCGTGTTAGGTTGACAACGTTGTTTTCAAGAAACTTGCTGTTGGGAATGATGATGTCCAGATTCTCTCCGGTACGAATGACGGTACTTCGGGCACCGATGGATTTGACGTTGCCGTAGGTGTCATCGACCATGATCAAGTCGCCAGCTTTGATCGGACGCTCGGCCAATAGGATCAGTCCACTGATGAAGTTGTTCAAGATGTTCTGGCTGCCAAAGCCGACGCCAATCGCGATCGCGCCACCCAAGAACGTGAACACCGTCAGCGGTACACTCGCATATTTCAACGCTCCCAATCCGAACGTGATCAGCAAGATATAAAACGACAATGACTCGATCGCATGCGCCCCGGCTTCGTCCACGCCGACTTTAGGCAATCGTGACCCCAGCCAACTGCTGATCAGTCGCGCGGCAAAGTAACCGAAGAAGACGAACAACAACGTGCTGACGATTTTGCCGACCGTAAGCGATGTGTCTTCGACATTGGTCAATTCATAATTCCAAAACCGCTGCACCGTGATCCAGCTGTCGGCGACCCATTCGCCGAACGTGCGTTTCGGGCCACCCTCAAGTTGAAGAAGTAAATTTCCAAGCACGCCGGCGGCGTTTTGAATCGCAATCAAGCTGTCGTTGTAGATTGTGATCTGACGATTCAGTGATGCTTGATGCTCTTCGATCCAGCGGACCAATTGCGGGTCGAGCTCGCCACGGTTTTCTAATCGGCCGGACAGGTTGCCAAGTGACGTGCGAACTTCGTCGAGCTTTAATTCGCGGGCACGTCGTTCACGATCAAGTGTTTCCAGCCATTGATGTGTTTCGTCCGACCAATCGCGACGATCGTTTCGCGAGACGTTGCCTTGCAGCAATTGAAAACGCCGTTCCCATGACGTACGAATCCAAGGCAGACGTTGCAGTCGTTGGTTGATGACGGCGCCTTCCAACTCTGTCGACTGTTGCGCCGATTTCAACGCTTCGACTCGTTCACGAAGCACCGGGTCGGGCGAAGGGGACGAGTCGAGGTCTTGTCGACTTTGCATCCAGCGATTTTCCGCGTAGTTAGCTTCTGATTTGACACGTGAGCTTCTACGCTTCAATTCGTTCTCGCGGACTTTGATTTCGGCTAGCTGTTCGTTCAGTTCCGATCGAGTGAACGTGATGTGACTGGCAACGAGACTTTGACGCCGTTGTTCGAATTCCGTTTTCAGTTTCCGACGTTGCTCGGTTGCCTCTTCGATGGCAAGTTCTTGGCGGCGCAGGGAAAGAACTTCTTCGGCAAGTTGAACGCGCGTTCGGGCAACGACCAGGCGGCCATCATTTTCGGGGAGTTGCTCTTTGAGTTGCCTGAGTTCGCGGTTGTGATCTTCGAGTTCGACACGTGCCGTTTCGACCGCTTCACGAGCGGTCAGGATGCTCGCTTCCAACAACTCGCGGCGTTCACGCTCGCTTTTCAAGTTGTCGTTGATTTCGTCCAGCAGGATGATCGAATACGGCGGATCTTCGTTCAGGCCGGTGTCCTTGATCCGCTGCAAGGTTTGTTCGGTTTCCAGCTTGGCGGCGGAAAGATCTTCGAGACGTGTCGCGGCTGACTTTTGTTGCGTGACGATCGATTCGATTTGTTGTCGGATCCCGGCAATTAACGCTTCGTTTACAGCCGACGGATCGGGGGCGTCTTGTCCTTCGGCGGCCTCTGGATTTGCCGGCTCCGATTCGAGTGGCTCCGTTCCTATCGGATCCGTTCCGGTCGGTTCGTTCAACGTTGGTGGCTGCGCAAGCGACGACAACGTCAGCAACGAAGCGAGCATCAATGACAGGGGCAACACACAACAAATTTTTCGACAGTCCATAGATCATCCTCCTGACAAGTATTCTGACAGGATAAGTGGTACTGTCTACCAAGTGCGGTTTGCTAAGATGGATCGCTGGTAAATCTCTGCGGAAACAGACAGCCTTTACGATGATGAAGGAGCCACGGTGATGGCAAACAATCGGGTACCAGGACCAATGTGCTATTCATTTGGGGATCCTACCGCCCAGCGGCGTGCCGAGATCGTCCTTCCGCCGAATGCGAGCTATGCCACGCCTGGTGTGGTTCGCGACGAACGAAGTCTGACTCCTGAAGAAAAAGAGTTCGTCTTGGACGTGGTTCAGCTGACGCTCGACATCATTGGCATTTTTGAGCCAACGCCATTTGCGGACAGCGCGAACGTGGTGATCTCACTCGGACGCGGCGACTGGTTGGGCGCGGGGCTTAGCGGACTTGGTGTGATCCCCTATCTCGGCGACTTGGCGAAGGTCGGGAAGTTGCCTCGTTATTCGCGGCGTCTTCGCCAAGCGATCGAATTGGCGCGTCAGAACAATGCGTTCGCGAAGCAGGTTCGCCCCTGGTTCGAAAAACTTTACGCCGCATTGAATTCCATTCCGGTCGAAAATCTCAGTTCGAAAATGAAAGACTGGGTGAATCAAATCAAGCGGCCTTTGGAAAGCTTCTTGAAACGCGGTGGCAGCCAAAGGGCCATCAAGAAAGAGATTTGGTGGACGGTTGAAGAGGTCGGCCCGGTGATTCCTGGCACGACAATTCCCAGTACCATTCATCTTCGCGTTGGCAAACGGAAGTGGGAGATAGCTCGAAATCCGAACGCGATCGGGCCGGACGGAAAGCCAATTGGTGCGGCAACGATTCATTTGGCTCAGCGTGCCCAATTCGCGAATGATTGGAACAAGCGAGCCAATGTTGATTTTCCAATGAGCGTTGTCGCTGGCGTTCTGGAGCAGTTCGAAAAACGTCTGCAGGCCGGGAAGCTCGTTTCGAAAGGAGTCGTTCTTAAATCAGGCGGCGAGCTTCGAAATGTTGTCGTCGACGATTGGATTTTAAGTGTCAACACGAGCAAAGAGCCGTGGAAGATCTTTCATCTCGAGTACAACGCGTCGCGAGCCGCCAAACTTCTCAAAGAGTGATGGGCACACCGAAAGCGTCTGTATGCCAGCGTCTATACGCCAGCGTTGCCGTCACGCAGGATCAAGCTACTGCGTTCGTTTTGGGACGTAGGGCTCGATGCGTAAGCGGCGGTCGACAGGCCGCTAAGCCGCAGCGCGGCCGTTTTGGCGTAGCCGCAGCTCTTCGTTCTGCAGCACGTTCAGATGTGAGTTGCCTTCGAGGGCCGCTTCGATCCGCCGGTCGACGCTGCGCCGCATGGCTTTGTGATAACCGACTGATGCCGCGAACAGCGTGATCAGATTCATGAAGTTCCGCTGTTGAACAAGCGGATGGGGATCGAAGACGAGGTGGCTGTCGCTGCCGAAGGAAAACAGCTTGCCATCGATTTCACCGATGCCTTGGCCGTCGACTTCGACTTCGAAGTCGGCCCCGATCGACAACCAGTGTCGACGCAGAATCACGTTCCACATTTGGTCGTCGCTGTGGTAGCAGAAGCTGAAGATCGACGGGATGCGGAACGTGCGATGGTTTTGTTGCACGTAGGTGACGTATTCGTTGCGGGCCAGCATCACTGCCATGGTCAGCAACGTTTTGCCGGTGCCGATCGAATTATGAACTTCGGTTGCGGTGATCTCTTCGATGGTTCCGCACCAACGGACGCTTTCACCGGTGGTGCGAAACAACTTGAGGACCAGACGACGCGTACGGATATCGCCGCTTTGCATCTGCATGATGTCGTCGTCGGCGAGTTGTTCTTCGAGTCGTGACTTTTGCTTTTCGTTCAGCCGCCCGCTGCGTTTGATCGAGCGTTTGACTTCACTGCGACGTTTGTCTTTCATCGCTTCCAGGCAACTGTGCATCTCTTCGTCGTCGGGTTTCCAGATATCAGTCCGAAGTCCGATCAGATGCGTCTTCTCCCAATCGCCAGTTTCTTGGTCCAGCGTGTTGACGGTGCCAACACAATCCATGTTCTTGGTGAAGTGATTCGTGTCGGCCGTCTTCAACCGCTGCAACAATTCGACATTGCTCGCATGCACGCCTGGCAGGGCCCACATGTCGACAAACCGTTCACAACCACGAAGTTCTTTACCAGCCATAGCGAAAAGGTGTCAGGTACAATACTGTTCGGCACGGAATTTGCGCAGTCACAATAGGGCAACCAGGGGCTTTGGGCGGAGTTGCGCGTCGAGCGATGACATGACATACTTTGTTGGTGAGACAACCACCTGACACCGCCGACGA